>NZ_JAPYKR010000004.1:0-433202 GCF_037179655.1 Mesorhizobium sp. Cs1299R1N1
CAAAATAGCCACCGTGATGTCGGTGACGCTGTCGACCGACCATCGCGCCGTCGACGGCGCGCTTGGGGCGGAGTTGCTGGTCGCCTTCAAGAAGCTGATCGAAAACCCGATGGGCATGCTGGTCTAGGAAAGGAAAAGGCTGTGCGGATATTCTTCACCAGCCTTTTTGCCTTTCTCGTTTCCGGGTTGGCCGGCGGGCTGATCGCGCAATGGTTGGCCGTCGCCACCGGCGCCGAGGAAGAATACATCATCGTCTTCATGTTCTCGGTGCTGGTGACTTTTGTCGTCACCTTCGTCTTCTTCGTCGCGCAATTGACGAACGATCCGGTCGCGGCCGTGGCGATTGCGGGAAAGTGGACGCTGATTGTATTTGTGGCGCTGCTCCTCCTCTTGGTCGCGCTGATCCTCTACAGCGACAGCAGCGCCGCGGTGGTCAGGAAAGACATGCCGGTGGTTGCCGGTCTCGGTCTGCCGGGCCTGGTGACGATCATCATCCATTGGTTGTTCGTGCGCTGGCGCGTGAAGCGCGGTGTGGCCGACATAGAGGCGGGTTAAACGGATGAAGACGGTTCTTTGTTACGGCGACTCGCTGACATGGGGCTACAATGCCGAAGGTGGACGTCATGCGCTGGAGGATCGCTGGCCAAGCGTGCTGCAAGCTGGCCTCGGCGAAGGCGTTCAGGTTATCGCCGACGGCCTCAACGGCCGCACCACCGCCTTCGACGATCATCTGGCCGGAGCCGACCGCAACGGTGCGCGGCTGCTGCCGACGGTGCTGACGACGCATGCGCCGATCGACCTGATTGTCATCATGCTCGGTGCCAACGACATGAAGCCATGGATCCATGGCAACCCGGTTGCGGCCAAGCAAGGCATCCAGCGGCTGATCGACATCGTGCGTGGCCACGACTATCCGTTCGGCTGGCCGGCGCCGCAGATACTGATCGTTTCGCCACCTGTTGTAAGCCGCACCGAGAATGCCGATTTCAAGGAGATGTTTGCCGGCGGCGATGACGCCTCGGCGCAGCTCGCTGGGCAGTATTCGGCGCTTGCCGACGAAGCAGGCTGCGGCTTCTTCGATGCAGCCATCGTGGCGCAAACCACACCGCTCGACGGTGTCCACCTCGACGCCGAAAACACGCGAAACATCGGCAAGGCGCTGACTTCGGTCGTGCGCGTCATGCTGGAATTGTGATTGAAGGAGAAAAACCGTGGCTGAGAACTACGACGTCATCATCATCGGCTCCGGTCCCGGCGGCTATGTCACGGCGGTGCGTTCCGCCCAGCTCGGCTTCAAGACGGCGATCGTCGAGCGCGAGCATCTCGGCGGCATCTGCCTCAATTGGGGTTGCATTCCGACCAAGGCGCTGCTGCGCTCGGCCGAGATCATGCACTATTCGGATCACCTGAAGGACTATGGCCTGAAGCTCGACGGCAAGGTCAGCGCCGACACGGCGGCAGTGGTCGATCGGTCGCGGAAAGTGTCACTGCGGCTCAATGGCGGCGTTGCCTTCCTGATGAAGAAGAACAAGGTCGACGTTATCTGGGGTGAGGCCAAGCTATCGAGGTCTCCTTCCGGTGATAAATTGGGTGAGATCGTTGTTTCCAAGACGGCCAAGAAGCCGATGGAACCGCAGCCGCCGGTGCCGAAAGGCGTCAAGGGCGAGGGCACCTACGCCGCCAAGCACATCATCCTGGCGACCGGCGCCCGGCCGCGCGCACTGCCCGGCATCGAGCCGGACGGCAAGCTGATCTGGACCTATTTCGAAGCCATGGTGCCCAAGGAGATGCCGAAGTCGCTGCTGGTGATGGGTTCGGGCGCCATCGGCATCGAATTCGCCTCCTTCTACCGCACCATGGGCGCGGACGTGACAGTCGTCGAGCTGCTGCCGGCGGTGATGCCTGTCGAGGACGCCGAAGTCTCGAAATTCGCGCAAAAGCAGTTCGAGAAGCAAGGCATGAAGATCATCCTCGAAGCCAAGGTGACCAAGGTCGAGAAAGGGGCGAACTCGGTCACCGCGCATGTCGAGATGAAGGACGGCAAGGTCGAGAAGATATCAGCCGACCGCATGATCTCGGCCGTCGGCGTCCAGGGCAATATCGAGGGCCTCGGCCTTGAAGCACTCGGCGTGAAGACCGATCGCGGTTGCGTCGTCATCGATGGTTACGGCAAGACCAATGTGCCTGGCATTTACGCCATCGGCGATGTCGCCGGCCCGCCGATGCTTGCCCACAAGGCCGAGCACGAGGGCGTCGTGTGCGTCGAGAAGATCGCGAATTTCCCCGGTGTTCACGCCATAGACAAGCTCAAGATCCCCGGTTGCACCTACTGCAATCCGCAGGTCGCCTCGGTTGGCCTGACGGAAGCCAGGGCCAAGGCCGAAGGCAAGGACATCCGCGTCGGCCGCTTCCAGTTCGCCGCCAACGGCAAGGCGATCGCGCTTGGCGAAGACCAGGGCTTCATCAAGACCATCTTCGACAAGAAGACCGGTCAGCTGCTTGGCGCGCATATGGTCGGCGCCGAAGTCACCGAATTGATCCAGGGCTTTGTCGTGGCGATGAACCTCGAAACGACCGAGGAAGAGCTGATGCACACGATCTTCCCGCATCCGACGCTGTCGGAGATGATGAAGGAAAGCGTGCTCGACGCCTATGGCCGCGCCTTGAACGCATGATAGATTCGCCGCAGGAGACTCAGCTTCGAAAGCCGCAGGGTCGCGACGGCGGGGCAGTTCGTTTCCGGATGCATTTTTACTCGCGCAAGGAGAAGGCATATGCACTTGAACGGCGTGGGCTGGATCGCAGCCATCATCATCGGAGGCCTGGCAGGCTGGTTGGCCGAAATGGTCATGAAGAGCAACACCGGCATATTCATGAATATTATCATGGGCATCGTTGGCGCTGTAGTGCTGAACGCCATCCTGCAGGCGCTCAACATCGGCGTGTTCGGCGTCGGCTGGACCGCCTATCTGATCACCGGCTTTATCGGTGCCTGCCTGCTGATCTGGGTCGGTCGTCTGGTGCGCCGTTAATCGATATCGCTCAGGCTATGCGAAAACGGTTGTGGCGGCATGCGCCGCTGCAGCCTTTTTCTTTGTGTTGAAAAGTCCTAGATGACGTGAAAGTGACGATCGCCGACGGGCGGTCGCGAGAAAAGCCAGGGTTCAGATGGTCACTGTCCTCGACACGATCGCCAACGCGCCGCGGCTGCGGCACCCCGAGAAAGCGCACAAGCCCGACCAGGAGGTGTTGCGCAAGCCGGACTGGATCCGCGTCAAGGCGCCGGTCTCGAAAGGTTATGCCGAGACACGCGATATCGTGAAATCGCACAAGCTGGTGACCGTGTGCGAAGAGGCCGGTTGCCCGAATATCGGTGAGTGCTGGGAAAAGAAGCACGCCACCTTCATGATCATGGGCGAGATCTGCACACGCGCCTGCGCCTTCTGCAATGTCGCCACCGGGATCCCGACCGCGCTCGATCCCGACGAGCCGGCCCGGGTCGCGCATGCAGTCAAGCAGATGGGCCTTACCCATGTCGTCATCACCTCGGTCGACCGCGACGATCTCGCCGATGGCGGTGCGCAGCATTTCGCCGATGTCATCCGTGAGATTCGGGCGGCAACGCCTCTGACGACGATCGAAATCCTGACGCCGGATTTCCTGCGCAAGGACGGGGCGCTGGAGATCGTCGTGGCGGCCAGGCCCGACGTCTTCAACCACAATCTCGAAACCGTGCCGTCGAATTATCTGAAGGTCCGGCCGGGTGCCCGCTATTTCCACTCGATCCGGCTGCTGCAGCGGGTCAAGGAACTCGATCCGTCGATTTTCACCAAGTCCGGCATCATGGTGGGTCTGGGCGAGGAGCGGAACGAAATCCTGCAGTTGATGGACGATCTGCGCTCGGCCAATGTCGACTTCATGACCATCGGCCAATACCTGCAGCCGTCGAAAAAGCACCATCCGGTGATCCGCTTCGTCACGCCCGAGGAATTCAAGTCCTTCGAGACGATCGGCAAGTCCAAGGGTTTCCTGCTGGTGGCATCGAGCCCGCTGACGCGCTCGTCGCATCACGCCGGCGACGATTTCGCCCGGCTGCGCGCGGCGCGCGAAGCGCTACTCATGAAAGCGCCCTAATGCATGTCGCCCAAAAGTGGCCTCAGTTTTGGGAGAACGACGTGCATAAAGACGAAGACTCTGAAGCGCGTCGCATGACTCCGTTTCGACGCGACGCGCTTTAGGGCCGGGTTCATGCCGAAATTCGAAGCCAACCGCCGCGTCGCCCACACGCCTGAGCAGATGTTCGCGCTGGTCGCCGACATCGAGACGTACCCGCAATTCCTACCGCTTTGCGAAGCGCTGACGGTCCGCTCGCGCAAGGAGCGTGACGGACGCACCATCCTCGTGGCCGATATGAGCATCGGCTACAAGGCGATCCGGGAGACCTTCACGACGCAGGTGCTGCTCAAGCCCGAAGAGAACGCAATCGATGTGAAATACATTGACGGCCCGTTCAAATATCTGAGCAATGTCTGGCGTTTCGAGCCGGACGGTGCTGGCTGTACCGTGCGCTTCTTCATCGACTATGAATTCAAGAGTCGCATCCTGGGTGCGCTGATGGGCACGATGTTCGACCGCGCCTTCCGCATGTTCGCCGAAGCTTTCGAAAAACGCGCCGACGTCATCTACGGCAAGACACCGGCGGCCTGACTCTCGCCAAGCGCCTGCAAGCCGAGCTTGAGTGCATGGTTGACCGTTTCCCGGCGGATGAAGTCACGGCCATTGTCGGCAAACAGCTTGCGTTCAGCCGTCACGGGCTGGCCGTTCACCGCAACGCCGAACCAGACCAGCCCGACCGGCTTTTCCCTGGAACCGCCACCCGGACCGGCAATGCCGGTGACGGCCAGGGTCAGCCCGGCGCGTGAACGGGCGAGCGCGCCGGCTGCCATTTCGATCGCTGTCTCGCGAGAAACCGCGCCATGCGCGTCAAGCGTGGCGGCGCGCACGCCGAGCATGTCCATCTTGGCTTCATTGGAATAGGTGATGAAGCCGCGATCAACCACGGCCGAAGAGCCGGCAATGTCGGTCAGCGCGGCAATGATCATGCCGCCGGTGCAGCTTTCCGCGGTCGCCAGCATGAGGCTGCGCTCCCGGCAGGCCTTAAACAGGGCGATCGCCAGATCGCTGTTGGTCATTCCGGAACCTCGCCGGGAAACACCACGCTGGCGGTTGCGATCGCCGCGATGCCTTCTTCGCGGCCGACGAAGCCGAGCTTCTCGTTGGTTGTCGCCTTGATCGAGATGCGGTCGGCGGAAATGCCCAGCATCTGGGAAAGGACCGCCGTCATCGCCTCGCGGTGCGGGCCGACACGCGGTGCCTCGCAGATCAGCGTGATGTCGGCATTGGCGATGCGCCCGCCGCGCTCCCGCACCAGTCTTGCCGCATGTTCGACGAATATCCGCGACGAAGCACCTTTCCACTGCGGATCGGACGGCGGGAAGTGCGTGCCGATGTCGCCGGCCCCGCAAGTCGCCAGCAGCGCGTCGGTCAGGGCATGCAGGCCGACATCGGCGTCGGAATGGCCCGACAATTTTCTGTCGTGCGGAATGGCGACGCCGCAGAGCGTGACATGGTTGCCGGGCTCGAAGGCATGGACGTCATAGCCATTGCCGGTGCGGATGTCGGGAAAGTGTGCCCGCTCGCTGGAAAGTCGCTGGTGCGCCATGGCGATGTCCCGTGCCCATGTGAGTTTGACATTGTCCGGCGAGCCGGGAACGAGCTTCACCGGCATTTGCATCCATTCAGCGATCGACGCGTCGTCGGTAAAGTCGGTTTTGCCTCTGTTATAGGCTTCCTCATGCATCGTCATGATCGCGAGGAAGGGAAAGCCTTGCGGCGTTTGCGCCGCGTGCAGCCCGCTCCTGGGGACTGTTTCGCCGACCATGCCGCTGGCCGATTCGCGTTTCAGCGTGTCGGCAACGGGCAAGGCGGGAAGCGCGCCTTCGCCCTCGCCGATGGCCGCGATGGTGCGGTCGATCAGATCCATGTCGACAAAGGGGCGCGCGGCGTCGTGGATGAGGACCTTGTCCGGCGCGTAGCTTCTTAGCGCGTGCAGCCCGAGCCGAACCGAATCCTGTCTGGTCGCGCCTCCGGCGATTGCCGTCACCCGATCGGCATCGGTGCCGACCGCTTGCCGAAAAAGCTCCTGGTCCTCGGCATGAATGGCCACGACGATCCGGCCGATAAGCGGGTGCGCCAGAAAAATATCGATGACACGAGCGATGACGGCACGTCCGCCAATTCGTTGATATTGCTTCGGACCGTCAGTCTGTCCGGCACGCGCGCCGCGACCGGCCGCGACGATAACCACCGCGACTTTGCCACCCGGATCCGGAGCCTGATTTTCAGTTGCGCCAGTCATTCAGTCTGGTCCTAGTCGCGGCTAAGGCCGAAGGCCAGCATTTTCCCAATTGCGCCTTAATGTGGCGTCATTCCGCGTTGCACATTTCTCTCGATCTGGCTAGAGAATGTGCAAAGAATGGACATGCTTGGTTTTTGTGCATGGTTAACTTGATCAGATTGGCCGCGCCTCTCGACGTCGGCGGCGTGAGAATCCGCAACCGCGTCTTCCTCGCGCCGATGTCCGGGATTACGGACGAGGCGTTCAGACAGCGCGCCCATGCGCATGGCGCCGGCCTGGTCGTGTCCGAAATGGTGGCCAGCAGCGAACTCGCCAAGGGCAGGGCCGGCTGCGACCTGCGCATACGTCATTCCGGCCTGCCCGTCCATATGGTGCAGCTTGCCGGCCGCGAAGCCATGCATATGGCTGAAGGCGCGCGGATCGCCGCCGGCGAGGGTGCCGACATCATCGACATCAATATGGGCTGTCCGGCTAAGAAGGTCACCGGTGGCTATGCCGGCTCGGCATTGATGCTGGACCTCGACCACGCGCTCTCGCTGATCGAGGCCGTGGTCGCCGCCGTCAAGGTGCCGGTGACGGTCAAGATGCGACTGGGTTGGGACGACGCCGCACTTAACGCTCCCGTCCTGGCCCGCCGTGCCGAGCAGGCGGGCGTCAGGATGATCACGGTTCACGGTCGTACACGCTGCCAGTTCTACCAGGGCAAGGCGGATTGGCGCGCCATCGCTCGCGTCAAGGAGGCCGTTTCCATCCCGGTCGTCGCCAATGGCGATGTCTGCTCCCAGGCTGAAGCCTCGGTCATTCTCGAACAGTCCGGCGCCGATGCAGTGATGGTCGGCCGCGCCCATTATGGCGCGCCGTGGGTCGCCGGCAGCATCGCTGCGGCTGCCGGCGGGACATTTTCATCCGGCATTCCCGAGACCCCGCAAGGGCTCGCCGACTATGTCGTCGCCCATTACGAGGACATGCTGGCGCTTTACGGCATCGAGAGCGGCCTGCGGCAGGCGCGCAAGCATCTGGGCTGGTATCTCGATCGACATGCCGGCGGTGTCGCTGGCGAGAGTAGAAAAGCGATAATGACCGCACTCGAGCCGGCTCGCGTCATTGCCTTGCTGCGCGATGTGTTTTCGCGCGATCCGCAAACCTTGAACCTGCGGAGCGCCGCATGACCGCCACCGCTGGCCAGGGCACCGAAATGGCCGATGCCGCCCAGATCGTGCTGAACACGATCCGCCGCCCGGTGATCATGCTCAGCGAGGAAGGCTTCATCACCTTCGCCAACGCCGATGCCGAGGATTTCTTTCGCTCCAGCGCGACCATGCTGGCGCGCAACACCCTGTCCAAGCTCATACCCTTCGGCAGCCCGTTGCTGACGCTGGTCGACCAGGTGCGCGAGCGCCGCGCGCCCGTCAACGAGTATCGGGTCGACGTCTCGTCACCGCGCCTCGGCATCGAAAAGGTCGTCGATCTCTATGTCGCGCCGGTGCCGGAATTTCCGGGCTCCGTCGTCGTCATGTTCCAGGAGCGGTCGATGGCCGACAAGATCGACCGGCAAATGACGCATCGCGGCGCCGCGCGCTCGGTGACCGGCCTGGCGGCAATGCTGGCGCATGAGATCAAGAACCCGCTCTCCGGTATCAGGGGTGCTGCCCAGCTGCTCGAACTGTCCGCATCCGATGAGGATCGCGCGCTGACGCGGCTGATCACCGACGAGACGGACCGCATCGTGTCGCTGGTCGACCGTATGGAGGTGTTTTCCGACGAGCGGCCGATCGATCGCTATCCCGTTAACATCCACGTCGTGCTCGATCACGTGAAAGCGATCGCAAAGAACGGTTTCGCGAAGAAAATCAAGATATTAGAGGATTACGATCCTTCATTGCCTCCGGTATTCGCCAACCGCGACCAGCTGATCCAGGTGTTCCTCAACCTGATCAAGAACGCCGCCGAGGCAATCGGCAGCGATCCGCAGGGCGAAATCGTGCTGTCCACCGCCTTCCGGCCCGGTATTCGGGTTTCGGTCCCGGGCACGCAGGACCGCGTATCGCTGCCGCTGGAGTTCTGCGTGCGCGACAATGGTTCCGGCGTCTCGGAAGATATCCTGCCGATCCTGTTCGATCCCTTCATCACCACCAAGCCGAATGGCTCGGGGCTGGGGCTGGCGCTGGTGGCCAAGATCGTCGGCGAACATGGCGGCATCATCGAATGCGATTCGACGCCGCGCGCGACAACGTTCCGGGTCCTGATGCCGGCCTGGAAGGAAACGGCGCTGGGCGCTGATCAAGACGGCGAAGGAGACCGCAAATGACGGTTCGCGGCAATATTCTCGTCGCCGACGACGATGCGGCCATCCGCACCGTGCTCAATCAGGCCCTGTCGCGGGTCGGTCACGAGGTGCGCGTCACCTCCAACGCCTCGACCCTGTGGCGTTGGGTGGCGGCGGGCGAGGGTGACCTCGTCATCACCGACGTCGTGATGCCGGACGAGAACGCTTTCGACATGCTGCCGCGCATCAAGAAGGCGCGGCCGGAACTGCCCGTCATCGTCATGAGCGCCCAGAACACCTTCATGACGGCGATCCGCGCTTCCGAGACGGGCGCCTACGAATATCTGCCGAAGCCTTTCGACCTGACCGAACTCCTCAACATCGTCAATCGCGCGCTATCCGAGCCCCGGCGGCTGAAGATCGATGCCCGGCAAGAAGAGCAGCCCGAGACGATGCCGCTGGTCGGCCGTTCGGCCGCCATGCAGGACATCTACCGCATGCTGGCGCGCATGATGCAGACCGACCTGACGGTCATGATCTCGGGCGAATCGGGCACCGGCAAGGAACTGGTGGCGCGCGCGCTGCATGAGTATGGACGCCGCCGTGGCGGTCCATTCGTTGCCATCAACATGGCGGCGATCCCGCGCGACCTGATCGAATCGGAATTGTTCGGCCACGAGAAGGGCGCGTTCACCGGAGCGCAGAACCGCTCGACTGGCCGCTTCGAGCAGGCAGAGGGCGGCACGCTGTTCCTCGACGAGATCGGCGACATGCCGATGGAGGCGCAGACGCGCCTGCTGCGCGTCCTGCAGCAGGGCGAGTACACGACGGTCGGCGGCCGCACGCCGATCAAGACCGATGTGCGCATCGTCGCTGCCACCAACAAGGACCTGCGCACGCTGATCAACCAAGGCCTCTTCCGCGAAGACCTTTTCTATCGCCTCAACGTCGTGCCGCTCAGGTTGCCGGCGCTGCGCGAGCGCTCCGAGGATGTGCCCGATCTGGTGCGCCATTTCTTCAAGCTTGGCGAAATGGAGGGGCTGCAGACCAAGCGAATCTCTTCCGGCGGAATCGAACTGATGAAGCGCTATCCATGGCCAGGCAATGTGCGCGAGCTGGAAAATCTCGTTCGCAGGCTCGCCGCGCTTTATTCGCAGGACGAGATTTCCGCCGAGATCATCGAGGCGGAGCTCAAGACAGGTGAGCGCCCGGTGGTACCAGGCGCCGGCAACCTCATTCCCGACGATCTTTCCATTGGCCAGGCAGTGGAGCACTTCCTGCAGCGCTATTTCGCCTCCTTCGTAGGCGAATTGCCGCCCGCCGGTCTCTACGAGCGCATTCTGTCCGAAGTCGAATATCCGTTGGTGCTGGCTTCGATGACGGCAACCCGCGGCAACCAGATCAAGGCCGCGGAGCTCTTGGGCCTCAACCGCAACACCTTGCGCAAGAAGATTCGCGAATTGGGCGTCAACGTCTACAAGTCATCCCGCCAGACCTGAGCCGGCGCCGGGCACACGATCTTTTCAGGGGACCGAACGGGGAAAGAGTCCCGTCGCCGTCACACTTGTTGCATAATCGCCACAATGCGTTGCATAGATCGGATGCAATCACTGGCTCTACACGGCGACATGGCTCCGCAGATACCTGTACCCAACCAACCGCTTTTCAGCGAACCCGGCGCGCGCGACGGACGCCGGCTGCTGGCGCTGCCCGGCGTGGTCGCGGTCGTCGGCGCCCTGATCATGGCGGCTATTTCGTTCGCTATCCTGGTCGGAGCGACGCCGATCGCGCCGGACGCCAAGGCAACCTGGGCGCTGATCGCCCTCAACGCCGCCTTCGTGCTCGTCCTGATTGCGCTGGTCGGGCGCGAGGTGCATCGCATCGTCATGGCCCGCCGCCATGGCAAGGCGGCTTCGCGCCTGCATGTGCGCATCGTTGCCATGTTCGCGCTGGTTGCCGCCATTCCCGCCATCATGGTGGCGATCATCGCCTCGATCACACTCGATATCGGCCTTGATCGCTGGTTCGAGATTCGCACCAAGACAATCGTCAATTCTTCACTATCGATCGCCGACGCCTATGTGCAGGAGAACGCGCGCAACCTGCAGGGCACGACATTGTCGATGGCCTACGATCTCGATGCCTCCCGCTCGCTTTATGGCCTCGATCGCACCGGCTTTCTCGATCTCATGAACAAGGAAGCCGTAGGCCGCTCGCTGGCGCACGCCGCGCTGATCAAGCCCGACGGCTCCTTCGTCATGAGCGCCAAGACCGATGCCGATTTCGCCATGCCGGAACCGCCGGAAGGCGCGGTTGCCACTGCCACCGACGGCAAGCCGGTGCTGATCGAGCCGCGCACGCGCAACATCATGGGCGCCATCGTCAAGTTGCGTGAGATCGAGGGCCTCTATCTCTACACCATCCGTCTGGTCGACCCAGAGGTGATCAAGGCGCGGCAGATCGTCAGGTCCAACACCGACGAGTATCGCAATCTCGAGGACAACAGGCGCACCTCGCAAGTGGCATTTGCGCTGCCCTACCTGTCGCTGACCCTGATCATTATCCTGTCGGCAATCTGGACCGGCATAGCCGTCGCCGACCGGCTGGTGCGGCCAATCCGCCAGCTGATCGGTGCCGCCGATGAAGTCGCGACCGGCAATCTCGATGTCGCGGTGCCGGTGCGGCCGTCCGATGGCGATGTCGCCTCGCTCGGCGATACCTTCAACAAGATGCTGCTGGAGCTCAAATCACAGCGCAACGAGATCCTGTCGGCGAAGGACCTGATCGACGAGAGGCGGCGTTTTTCGGAAGCCGTGCTTGCCGGTGTCACCGCCGGCGTCATCGGCGTCGACCCATACGGCATCGTTACCATCGTCAACCGATCTGCCGAATCGATGCTGGCCATTTCCGCCAGCGCGGCACTTGGGCAAAACCTTTCCGCGATCCTGCCGCATGTCGGCCGTGTCTTCGAGATCGGCCGCAAGTCCGGCAAGCCAGTCTACCGCGAGCAGGTGACTTTCTATCGCGCCGGCGCCGAACGGACCTTCAATGTGCAGGTCACCATCGAGGCCGGCGACGACGGCTCTGAGGAAAAATCCTATGTCGTGACGGTGGATGACATCACCGATCTGGTTCAGGCCCAGCGTTCATCCGCCTGGGCCGACGTGGCGCGGCGCATCGCCCACGAGATCAAGAATCCACTGACACCGATCCAGCTTTCCGCCGAGCGTATCAAGCGCCGCTATGGCAAGGTCATCACCGAAGACCGCGAAGTTTTCGACCAGTGTACCGACACCATCATCCGGCAGGTGGAGGACATCGGCCGCATGGTCGACGAGTTCTCGGCTTTCGCGCGCATGCCAAAGCCCGAGATGAAGGCCATCGACCTGCGCGAATCACTGCGCGAAGCTTCCTTCCTGGTCGAAGTCAGCCGCGCCGATATCACGTTCGAGCGGACATTCGGCAATGAGCCGCTCAAGGGCACTTTCGACAGCCGGTTGATGGCCCAGGCCTTCGGCAATGTGATCAAGAATGCGGCCGAAGCGATCGACGGACTGGAACAGAAGGACGGTTCGCACGGCATAATCCGGATTCAAGCCGGGCGTCAGAATGGCGCGATTCGCATCGACGTCATCGACAATGGCAAAGGCCTGCCGCGCGAGAATCGCCAACGGTTGCTGGAGCCTTATATGACCACACGTGAAAAAGGCACCGGTCTTGGTCTCGCTATCGTCAAGAAGATCGTGGAGGACCATGGCGGCAGGCTGGAGCTCCATGATGCACCTGCTGATTTCCACGGCGGGCGCGGCGCGATGATCAGCATCATCCTGCCGCCCGCGGCCGCCGCACTGCCGCGCGGCGAAAGCAGGGCGGACCACGAAAGAGAAACTGAAAAGGTCGATAATGGCGTCTGATATTCTCATCGTCGATGACGAGGAAGACATCCGGGAACTCGTCGCAGGCATCCTGAGCGACGAGGGTCACGAAACCCGCACGGCATTCGATGCCGACAGCGCACTGGCGGCCATCGCCGATCGAGCGCCGAGGCTGATCTTCCTGGACATCTGGCTGCAAGGCTCGCGCCTGGACGGATTGGCGTTGCTCGACGAGATCAAGACCATGCACCCGAACCTGCCCGTGGTGATGATTTCAGGCCACGGCAACATCGAAACGGCGGTTTCCGCCATCCGTCGCGGCGCCTATGACTTCATCGAGAAGCCGTTCAAGGCCGACAGGCTGATCCTCATTGCCGAACGTGCGCTCGAGACCTCGAAATTGCGCCGCGAGGTTTCCGACCTCAAGCTGCGCAGCGGCGAGACCTTCGACCTGATCGGCATGTCGTCGGCGATGAGCCAGTTGCGCCAGACCATCGAGCGCGTCGCGCCGACCAACAGCCGCGTGATGATCATTGGTCCCTCCGGTTCGGGCAAGGAACTGGCGGCCCGCGCCATCCATACGCTGTCGACCCGCAAGGGCGCGCCGTTCGTGACGCTGAGCGCCGCCAACATCACGCCCGAACGCATGGAGATCGAACTGTTCGGCACAGAATCGAACGGCGTCGAACGCAAGGTGGGAGCGCTGGAGGAAGCCCATCGCGGCATTCTTTACATCGACGAAGTGGCCGACATGCCGCGCGAGACGCAGAACAAGATTTTGCGCGTTTTGGTCGAACAGCAGTTCGAGCGGGTGGGCGGCACAAAGCGGGTCAAGGTCGATGTCCGCATCATTTCCTCGACCTCGCAGAATCTGGAGGCGATGATCGCCGACGGGCGTTTCCGCGAGGATCTTTACCACCGTCTCGCCGTGGTTCCGGTCATGGTGCCGGGGCTGGCCGAGCGGCGCGAGGACATTCCCTATCTCGTCGACAATTTCATGAAGCAGATCGCCCGCCAGGCCGGCATCAAGCCGCGGCGTATCGGCGACGACGCGCTGGCCGTGCTGCAGGCGCACAATTGGCCGGGCAACGTGCGTCAGCTGCGCAACAATGTCGAGCGGCTGATGATCCTGGCGCGCGGCGAGGATGTCGACGCGCCGATCACCGCGGATCTGCTGCCGTCCGAAATCGGCGATGTCATGCCGCGCACGCCCAACCAGTCGGACCAGCACATCATGGCGCTTCCGCTGCGCGAGGCACGCGAACAGTTCGAAAAGGACTATCTGATCGCCCAGATCAACCGGTTCGGCGGCAACATCTCGAAGACGGCCGAGTTCATCGGCATGGAGCGCTCCGCCTTGCATCGTAAGCTGAAGTCGCTGGGCGTCTGACGCGCGGCGTCCGTCAGACGCGCCTGGGCCAAGCATTTGCCGGTTACGGCGGCGGCGGAATCGCATAAGAAAGCCCGAGAATTTTCCAGGGGTCGCCAATGCCGCGCATTGCCTATGTCAACGGGCGCTACGTCGCTCATGCCGACGCGTCCGTGCATATCGAGGATCGCGGCTATCAGTTCGCCGATGGCGTCTATGAGGTCTGCGAGGTGGCGCGCGGCTTCATCGTCGACATGCCGCGCCACCTTGCCCGGCTGAACCGCTCACTGACCGAACTGTCGATCGCCTGGCCGGTGACACGCAATGTGTTGCCGCTGATCCTGCGCGAGGTGGTCAACCGCAATCATGTCGTCAACGGTCTGGTCTATGTCCAGGTGACGCGCGGTGTCGCCAGCCGCGATTTCGTTTTTCCGTCGGCGGACACGAAGCCGGCTTTGGTGGTGACCGCCAGGAAGGCGGATCCTGCCGCCGGCACGAAACGGGCTGAGACGGGTATCGCGGTCATCACCGTACCCGAGAACCGCTGGGACCGTGTCGACATCAAGAGCACCGGGCTGCTGCCCAATGTATTGGCCAAGCAGAAGGCCAAGGAGGCCGGCGCTCAGGAAGCCTGGTTCGTGGACACGGATGGCAACGTCAAGGAAGGTGGCTCGTCGAACGCCTGGATCGTTACCAGGGATGGCGTTCTGGTCACCAGGCCGGCCGAACATGGCATTCTGCGCGGAATCACGCGCACCACCATGTTCGAAGTCGCGGCGAAACTTGGCTTGAAGATCGAGGAGCGTGGATTTTCCGTTGCCGAGGCCAAGACGGCTCGCGAAGCATTCATCAGTTCGGCGACGACTATTGCCATGCCAATCGTGACCATTGACGGTGATCCCATAGCCAATGGGCACCCCGGCTCAATAACACTTTCGTTGCGGCAGGCCTTTTTTGACATTGCGGAAAAAAGTCCAGCCTGATAACCGCACAGGTGGAATGAACATCAATATATCTCGTTCTGCTTGTCGTTACTGACGGCAAGAGGGTGTTTGCGCGCTTGACATGTGCCCGTTAATTTGGCGCATTGGCTGCAAACCGAAGGGGATCGGCGAAAGACAAAAACAATGGCGGAACGATCGCAAAACCTTCAGGACCTGTTCCTGAATTCAGTTCGCAAGAGCAAGAACCCGCTCACCATCTTCCTTATCAACGGCGTGAAGCTGACCGGCGTGGTCACTTCCTTCGACAACTTCTGCGTTCTGTTGCGCCGCGACGGCCACTCCCAGCTCGTCTACAAGCACGCCATTTCCACGATCATGCCGAGCCAGCCGGTTCAGATGTTCGATGGCGAGGAAAGCCAGGGCGCCTGATTGGCACGTGAGAAGGACGCGGACGGCACGGTTCGCGGAAAACCAGCGCATCATCCCGGGACGGAAGCCAAGGGTCCGACCCGGGCCGTTGTCATTGTGCCTGTGCTTACCCGCCAGCCGCGTAATGACGATGACACGAGCCGTCCCCGGCTGACGCGCTCGGCCGAGGCGCGCCACGACGAAGCAGTCGGCCTTGCCCGAGCCATCAACCTTGATCTGATCCATACGGCGGTCGTAACCGTCAACGATCCACGTCCGGCGACGTTGCTCGGCAGCGGCAAGGTCGAGGAGTTCGGTCAAATCGTCAGGGAGGGTCACGCGGAAGTGGTCATTGTCGACCATCCGCTGACCCCGGTGCAGCAGCGCAATCTCGAGAAGGAATTCAACGCCAAGGTGCTGGATCGCACGGGGCTGATCCTGGAGATCTTCGGCGAGCGGGCGCGCACCAAGGAAGGCACGCTGCAGGTCGAGCTTGCCCATCTCAACTATCAGAAGGGCCGCCTGGTGCGCAGTTGGACCCATCTGGAGCGTCAGCGTGGTGGTGCCGGCTTCCTCGGCGGCCCCGGTGAAACGCAGATCGAATCCGATCGGCGTCAGTTGCAGGAAAAGATCATAAAGCTGAAGCACGAGCTGGAAACCGTGCGCCGCACCCGCGACCTGCATCGCGCCAAGCGCAAGAAGGTGCCGTTTCCAGTGGTGGCGATCGTCGGCTACACCAATGCCGGCAAGTCGACGTTGTTCAACAAGCTGACCGGAGCAGGGGTGCTGGCGCAGGACATGCTGTTTGCCACGCTTGATCCGACACTGCGCCGCGTGCGCCTGCCGCATGGAACGCCGATTATCCTTTCCGACACGGTGGGCTTCATCTCGGACCTGCCGACGCATCTGATCGCGGCTTTCCGGGCGACCTTGGAAGAGGTGGTCGAGGCCGATCTCGTCCTCCATCTACGCGATATTTCCGATCCCGATACGGCGGCGCAGGCCGAGGATGTCGAACGCATCCTCGCCGATCTCGGCGTCGACGCCAGCGACACCAAGCGCGTGATCGAAGTCTGGAACAAGATCGACCTGCTGGACGAAGGCAACAGGCAGCGGCTGCTCGCCGACGGCGCCAACGGCAGCAAGGAGCCGCCAATCGCAATATCGGCGGTATCAGGCGAGGGCATCGATGCGCTGAAAGCGATCATCGAAACGCGGATGGCCGGCGAGCTGCAGGATCTGACGGTGACGATCGAGCCGGCCCAGTTCGGGCTTCTCGACTGGCTCTACCGCAATGGTGATGTCGTTTCGCGAACCGACAATGACGATGGCAGCGCCACCATCTCGCTCCGGGCCACGCAAAGCGCCCGTGAAGAGATCGAAAGCCGGTTGCGCCGCAAAAACAACGGCTAACGCACAACAATTCCAGGGAAAGTGTATCGCGGCTTTTCGTCTGGGATTGCCGAGCTATAGGCTTACTTCGCGGTTTTTGCTTCCTGCCAGAGCGCTTCCATTTCCTCCAGGGTAGCTTCCTCTAGCGAGCCGCCTGATTTTTCCAGGGCCTGCTCGACATAGTGAAAGCGCGAGCGGAATTTTTCGTTCGTTCCGCTCAGCGCCGCCTCCGAATCGAGCTTGAGGTGACGACCGAGATTGACGACGGCAAACAACATGTCGCCGAACTCGTCCTTGATCTCAGCCGTTTCGCCCTTGGCCAGAGCCTCGCGCAGCTCCCCGATCTCTTCTTCGATCTTATCCAGGATGGGAGCAGCCTCGCTCCAGTCGAAGCCGACACGGGCGGCCTTTTCCTGAAGCTTCAAGGCTCGCGTCAAGGCGGGCAGGGCGACCGGAACACTGTCCAGGAATCCCTTGCCATTGTCCTCCGGGTCGAGGCCACGCGCGAGGCGGGCTTGCCGCTTCTCGGCTTTCTCCTGCGCCTTGATCTTCTCCCACATGCCCTTGGCCATGCCGGCGCTGCGAGCCTTCTCGTCGCCAAAGACGTGAGGATGGCGGCGGATCATCTTGGTGGTGATGGCCTGGACCACGTCAGGGAACGCGAATTCACCGGCCTCCTGCGCCATCTGGGCATGGTAGACGACCTGCAGCAGGAGGTCGCCAAGCTCGTCGCGCAGGTCGTCGAGATCGCCGCGCGCGATGGCGTCCGCCACTTCATAGGCCTCTTCGATCGTATAGGGGGCGATGGTGGAGAAATTCTGCTCGATGTCCCACGGGCAGCCGGTCTTCGGCGCGCGCAACGCCGCCATGATCTCGATCAGGCGTGAAATGTCTTTCGATGGCGTCATGTAGCGGATGCTACAGCGCGAACCGCCGCGCTGCCAACGCTGTCAGCCGGAGAGGGGACCTTGTCCACAATTGCACCGCATCCGCTTCGTCAGTCGAGCACGGAAACGACCGCCTTGGCGAGGTCATCCATGCCGTCCTCGGGCAGGCCGGCCACGTTGATGCGGCTGTCGCCGACCATGTAGACGGCGTGCTCGGCGCGCAGCCGTTCGACCTGCGCTTCCGTGAGGCCAAGCCGGGAAAACATGCCGCGATGGCTGGCAATGAAGTCGAAGCGGTCGGAATTGGATTGCCGGCGCAGCGCCTCGGCGAATGCGACCCTAAGCCTCAGCATACGCAGGCGCATCTCTTCGAGCTCTGCTTCCCAGTCGGCACGCAGCGTGGCGTCTTCCAGCACGATGCGCACCGCGGCCGCGCCATGGTCCGGCGGCATCGAATACATAGCGCGCGCCGCCGACAGCATCTGGCTCATCGCGACGTCTGCCTGCGCGCCGTCCCTGGCCAGGACCATCGCCGCGCCGACACGGTCGCGGTAGACGGCGAAATTCTTCGAGCAGCTCGACGCGACGACCATTTCCGGGACTTTCGCGGCAAGCAGCCGCAAGCCGAGGGCATCGGCCTCGAGGCCCTCGCCAAAGCCCTGATAGGCGATGTCGACAAACGGCAGCAAGCCACGCTCGACGATCAGATCCGTGACGGCCTCCCACTGAACCGCATCCAGATTGGCGCCGGTCGGGTTGTGGCAGCAGCCATGCAGCAGCACCACGTCGCCGCTGTCGGCGGCCCGCAATGCCGCCAGCATGGCGTCGAAACGAACCGCACCCGAGGCCGCATCGAAATAGGGGTATTCGCGAATCCGCAGGCCGGCGGCACGCATCACCGGCATATGGTTCGGCCAGGTCGGGTCGGAGACCCAGACCGTCGCGTCCGACCGTGTGCGTTTGAGCAGTTCCGCCACCAGCCGCAGCGCGCCGGAGCCGCCGGGCGCCTGTGCCGCACGGATGCGCGACAGGTCCGCGCCCGGACCGAAGGCGAGCCTGGCCATCACAGTGTTGAAAGCGGTATCGCCGGCAAGGCCGAGATAGGTCTTGGTATCCTGTCCTTCCAGCAGCCGCTTTTCGGCCTCGCGCACGGCGCGCATGACCGGCGTCTTGCCGTCGCGATCCTTGTAGACGCCGACGCCGAGGTCGACCTTGCCAGGGCGTGGATCGGCGCGATAGAGGCCGATCAGCGCAAGAATTTTGTCGGCGGGAGCTGGCTGCAGGTCTTCGAACATCATTATGGTTCCGTTGGCGCGGCGGAGTGATACGCAAATTGGCCAGGTTTCACCAGCGGTTTCGGTGCGCCGACGCGAAAGGCGGCACCTGTTGGTGCAGCTTCCACAAACTTCAGAGAAAGCATGCTCCATGCTCGTCCGTCTGACCATGATCTGCGCCGGCGCCACGGCGGCGACCCGGAAAGGATCGTTTCCTTCGGATGAACCGCTGGAGCCACGATCGCTGACATTGGCAAAGGCGATGAGTGGGACGCTGCGTCGGGCCGACCGTGTGTGGACAGCGCCGGCGCTTCGCGCCTGTCAGACCGCGGAGGCGCTATCGCTGGAAGCGTCTGTCGATCCGATGCTGGCAGACCAGAACTACGGTCGATGGGCAGGCAAGAGCTTTGACGAGGTGCAGGCGCTACAGCCGGACGAGAGCGCCGCCTGGCGCACGGATCCGAATGCGGCCCCGCATGGTGGTGAATCGCTGGCCGACGTTGCCCAACGGGCCGCTGGATTGATGGATCGATTGATCGCCGAACGTGGTCACACGATCGCCGTGACGCATGCCAGCGTCATCCGCACAGCGATCCTGCATGTTCTCAGCGCGCCACTTGACGCCAGTTGGAAGATCGACGTCGAGCCACTGAGCATCACCGATTTTCGCAGCGATGGCCGCAGGTGGACGCTGCGCGCCTGCGGCGTAACTGCTCCCAAACCGGCAAAACCACTTTTGGCCTGAGGGCGCTTACGGAAGTTGGGCAAGCCGAGGGCAGCCGCGGCGATACCCTCCAGCAAAGAAAAGTGGCGCCCCCGGGATTAAAACCCCCACATGCTCCGTAAACAGGACATGAAACCGTCGATGCCACGCTTTGACATCATAGGACAGCTCGGGTCGCTGCGGCGCTACGCGCGCTCGTTGACGCGCGACGGCGTCGAGGCCGAGGATCTCGTGCATGACGCGCTGGTGCGCGCCTATGAGCGGCGCGGCACCTTCCGCTCCAGCGGCAACCTGCGGGCATGGCTGCTGTCGATCGTCCACAACACCTTCATCGACCGCATGCGTTCGCGCCGCTCGGAAGCGGCACGTCTCGAACAAGCCGCATATCTGGCCGACGGCAGCACGCCGGCGCCGCAGGAACACTCCGTGCGCCTGGCGCAGGTGCGCGAAGCCTTTTTCAGCCTGCCGGAAGAGCAGCGCTCGGCGCTGCATCTGGTCGCCATCGAGGGGCTCTCCTACCAGCAGGCCGCCGACGCCAGTGGCGTGCCGCTGGGCACGCTAATGTCGCGTATCGGCCGGGCGCGCGCGGCCTTGCGCCAGATGGAAGAAGCGCCAGCGCGGGGCAAAAATCATCTCAGGATCGTTGGAGGTGACTCATGACCGCTCTTGTCGACCCGGTTACGGACGCCGATCTCGACGCCTATGTCGACGACCAGCTTGATGTCGCCCGCCGCATCGAGGTCGAGGCTTTCCTGTCCGCGCGTCCGGAGGCGGCCGCGCGCGTGATGTCTGATCTGCGCACCCGCGACGAACTGCGCGTGGCGCTGGCCGGCTCCGAGGGCATGGCGCGGCCGGCGACGGCCGATGCGGCGCGGCGGCTGGAGAGGGGACTTGGCCGGGGCCGTATCTTCGGCGTGCTGCAACGCGCCGCGGCGGTCGCCGCCTTCGTTGCCGCCGGCTGGCTGGCCAACGGTATCGTCGGGCCGATGTCGGTGACAAAGGTCGTCGCTTCGCCGCAGCCGCCCGCCTATGTCGACGAGGCTGTCCAGGCACACAGGACGACGTTGCTGCGCGAAAACATGCCCTCGCAGACCGAGGCGCCCAATTACAACGCTGGCGAGATCCGCGCCGCCACTGCCATCGTCATGCCGTCGCTGCCGCAGGACTGGAAGGTCCGCGACGTGCAGATCTATCCGTCGCGCTTCGGCCCGAGCGTCGAGATCGCGGTTGAAACGAAGGAGATGGGCCTGGTGTCGCTGTTCGCGATCCGGCCAGGCACTTTCGATGTGGTCAAACCGACCGTCGCGCCCTCCGGCGATATCTCCTCGGCTTATTTCCAGATCGGCGATGTCGCCTACGCGGTTGTCGCGAAGAGCGGGGTTCATGATCTCGACCGCACCGCCGAAACGCTCGCCAGAACGCTTTACTGACCCATCCACAAAGGAGACCTCAAAATGAATACGCCCAATCTTGGATACCGCGTGGGCACGGGCGCCCGGGCCGGAGCCGTCTATGACGAGGGCCTGCGCCAGCACATGCTGCGCGTCTACAATTATATGGGCCTCGGCCTGGTGGTTACGGGCCTTATCGCCTTGCTGGTGTCGTCGACGCCGGCTCTCTATGTGCCGATCTTTTCCAGCCCGCTGAAATGGGTGGTGATGCTGGCGCCGCTCGCCTTCGTGCTCTTGTTCTCGTTCAAGATGCAGACCATGTCGGCGGCAAGCGCGCAGGCAATGTTCTGGGCCTTCTGTGCCGTCATGGGCCTGTCGCTGGCCTCGGTGTTCCTGGTCTTCACCGGAACCAGCATCGCGCGCACCTTCTTCATCGCCGCGACCATGTTCGGTGCCACCAGCCTCTATGGCTACACGACAAAGCGCGACCTGACCCAGTTCTCGTCCTTCCTGATCATGGGCCTGATCGGCGTGGTGATCGCCAGCATCGTCAACATCTTCCTCGGCTCGACCGCGCTGCAGTTCGCCATCTCGGTGATCGGCATCGCCGTGTTCATCGGCCTGACCGCCTGGGACACGCAGACGATCAAGGAGCAGTATGCGGAGAATTTCGATGCGGAGTCGCGGCAGAAGCTCGCCGTCTTCGGCGCGTTCTCGCTCTATCTGAACTTCATCAACATCTTCCAGTTGCTGCTGAATTTCACCGGCGAGCGGGAATAATCCGAACCGCAGCAGGAAACAGCTGGCATCTTGCCGTGGCCGGAGGGAAACCTCCGGCCACTTTTTCATCTGAGACCGCGCCCGGCCCGTGGCGCCATCGAAGTTCATCGCGACTGTGTGAAATGCTGCGTCCGCCGCCTTGAGTTCACTCCTGGCCATTTGCTAGCCTGCCGGCCACACCAGACGGACCGCGAGGACATATGGAACAGGACAGCCTGACGCTTCATGGCGACGGCATATCGGCGACCATTGCCGGGCAAGGCGCCGAACTGGTTTCGCTAAGGGATGCGCAAGGATTTGAGTTCCTGTGGCAGGCCGGACCGGCCTGGCGGCGCCATTCACCGGTGCTGTTTCCGATCGTCGGCCGGCTGAAGGGCGATCAACTGCGCCATCGCGGTCAGACCTATCCGATGACGCAACACGGCTTCGCCCGCGACAAGCCGTTTATGTGGGGGGAGAGGGGGCCTCGATCCTGCACGCTGGTGCTCACCGATGACGCGGAAACCCGAACCCACTACCCGTTCGCATTTCGCCTGGCCGTGACCTATACACTGGGCGAGGGGCAACTCGACATAGGATTGGAGGTCACCAACTCCGGCGACGAGCCGATGCCGGCCTCGATCGGGGCGCATCCGGCATTCAATTGGCCGCTGCTGCCGGATCTGGCCAAAACGGATTATCGGCTGACCTTTTCCGATGACGAGCCAACACCGATCCGCCGGCTGAAGGATGGCCTGCTCACAGCAACACCGCAGCCGACGCCTGTCAGAGGCAATATCCTCGAGCTCTCCGAACGGCTGTTCGACGAAGACGCCGTGATCCTGGACCGGCCGGTCAGCAACAGCGTTCGCTACGGCGCCGAGACTGGTCCGGCGATCGAGGTCTCATGGCAGGGATTTCAGGAACTGGGCATCTGGTCCAAACCCGGCGGCGCACCGTTCCTGTGCATCGAGCCTTGGCACGGCATGGCCAGCCCGCTGGATTTCGATGGAGAGTTCACCGACAAACCCGGCCTGATGCTGATCGCGCCGGGCGCGAAGCGTTCGCTGAGTTACCGGATCAGGCTGGAGCAGGGGCCTCGGTAAAGTTTCCTGCAGGCTGGACAGGGGCCGTATTCGATCTCAGGTCGGGTTTCAAACCTGCCGGACCACGGCGCCGATCACATTGACGAGGAGGCGCGCGGCGGTCAGCGCCGACAGGCCGTCAATGTCGGCTGGCGGATAGAACTCCACAAGATCGAATCCGGCGATCCTCGCCCGCTTGCCCAAGCCGGCAATGAGATCGATGACCTGCGTGTAGGTGAGGCCGCCGGGAGTACGCGCTGCTACGCCCGGCATGATGCTGGGATCGAGGCTGTCAAAGTCCAGGGTGACGACGACCCGCGCTCCCTCCGGGATGTGCCTGAGCGCCGCTTCGACACCCAGGGTGTGGACCTCGCGCGCGGTGACGAAACGGCTGCCATAGTGCCGCGCCGCTTCGATCTCCGTGAGGCGTGCGCTGCCGACGCTGCGCAGTCCGACCTGCACCATGCCGGCGACATGCGCCATCTCGCTCGCCCGGCGCATCGGGCTGGAGTAGCCGTGGCGTTCGCCATGCACCTCGTCGCGCCAGTCGATATGGGCGTCGATCTGCAGGATCCAGACAGGCCCGTGATCCGCGAAGCCGGCGAGGAAGGGAATGACCACGGAATCGTCTCCGCCGAGCAGGATGGGCGCGGCCGGCAATGACAGGACCTCGCGCGTCTTCGCCTCGATCCGGGCGCGGTTGCCGGCATTGTCATGCATGGTGGTCAGGATGTCGCCGGCGTCGACGCAGCAGATCGGCCTGCCGTCGAACAGCGGGCCGCCGAGATCGAAATCCCAATGCTCGATGAGCGCGGCATCACCCTGGCTTGCAACACGGATGGCATCGGCGGCCAAGGCATGGCTGCCGCTGTCTTTGCCGGGATAGGTGCTGCCGTGACCAGCTCCGAAGATCACTGCGCGGGGCGCCGTGCCATCGGCGAGACGATCGGGCAAGCCGAGAAAGGAAGATCGAGTGGTCATTTCTGATCGCCTTCAGTCCCGCCGACGCATGATGAGCGGATTGGGGCAGGGTAGTTGCTTTGTATGCCGGATTCCATCGTCGAAATCTTGATCCCATGCTCGGCCTGCATTGGGTTCATTCCCGGCGTTCCGCGCCGGGCGACCCTTTCGATCTTTCCTTGACCGCCGTTTGGCACGGAACCTTCCAGCGCGAGCATCGTAAACGACGAGAGGTATTGGAAGCCCAATGCGCTCGTTTTCGAACGCTCTATCGAGGAGGCAAGGTTGCGACACCGCCAAGTGAAAGTTGACGGAAATACCATTTTCTATCGCGAGGATGGTCCGACCGACGCACCAGTGCTTCTGCTGCCGCACGGCTATCCCTGCTCGTCCTATCAATTTCGGAGACTGATGCCGGCATTGGCCAATCGCTGGCGTACCTTTGCGCCGGATTTCCCGGGCTTTGGCTACAGTACGACGCCCGACTTCTCAGCATTCGGCTATGATTTCGATGCCTATGCAGGATTTCTGACGGCTTTCGCGGATACGCTCGGTCTGTCCCGCTATGCGCTCTGGTTGCACGACTACGGGTCGCAGATCGGATCGCGTCACGCCATCGCACATCCGCAACGCATCGCCGCATTGGTCATCCAGAACGGCGACATCTACGAGGACGTGCTCGGCCCGAAATATGCGGCTATCAAGGCCTATTGGACCGAGAAAACACCTGAGAAGCATCGTCCGCTGGAGGAGGCGGTGAGCGAGGAGGGTTTCCGGCACGAGTTTATCGGTGAGGTGGCTGACGCCGTGGCCGAGCGAATGCCACCGGATCTATGGAAACTCCACTGGCCGCTCATGGATACGCCGCTGCGTCGGCGGCTGGCCGTGGGCCTGATGGAGAAGCTGGAGGCGAATCTCGACTGGTTCCCGCGATACCAGGCCTATTTGCGCGAAAGACAGCCGCCGACGCTCATCGTCTGGGGGCCGGAAGACGGCTACATGCCGGCCGCATCGGCTCGAGCCTACAAACGCGACCTGCCGGGAGCAGAACTCCATCTCGTGGAGGGCGCCGGCCACTGGCTTCTGGAAACCCATTTCGATGACGTGCTTCCGCTGGTGCGTGACTTCCTCGCGCGCGTCCATCGCTCAGCGCAAGGTTTGTGAAGAGTGCAAGACGAGAAGGATCGATGACGACAACGCCGACAATCGCGCGCATTTGGCGCGGCCGCACCCGGGCTGATGTGGGCGACGCTTACGAAGTCTATTTGAAGGCCGAGGGCATTCCGCCGCTTGAGAAGACCGCGCTGGGCGTCCAGCTGTTTCGCGAGGATCGCGAAGGGGAAAGCTGGTTTACCACCATCTCGTACTGGCCCGACTACGAATCGATGACGGCTTTCACCAAGGGGGAGCCAACCAAGGTCCATCATCTCGACCGCGACCCGGAGTTCCTGATCGAGCTGCCGGAGCGCATCCAGATCCATCGCATCCTGCTCGACCGGCGGAGGCTCCGCTGATCCATCTGGTCGCGGAAATGGGAACACATGTAGAGCGTCGGGCGGCACCGCCGCGTCGTCTACAATAATATGTTGGTGCGGGCGGTCCGCCAAACCGGATGTGTTTGTCTCGATCGACGTGTCTGTATCGGGGGCGCCGTTCGAAATCCGCTGCGAGGCCGAATACGCCCTCCGGAGGAGTACACCTGTGGAGCAGCATTAGGGAGGCTTCACTGCCTTGAGCGGACGAGGGTCAGGAGGTCGGGTGAAAATCTATGTTTTGAGTGTAGTGGAGGGGCAGGAATGGGTTCTTCCCCATCAACCCGACGACTACCAGCTATTCGCGACCCTCGGGGGCCGGAGCCAGAAGCGATGGCGTTCGCCCCGGATGAAATTCCTGCGCGAGCAAGACGACGGAACACCCCGGCTGTATTCGGATTTTCCTTGGCTTGGCGAGCACGTGCTCATTCTGAGGGGCACGGCGTTGGAGTCGCTTCGGCCGATTCTCGAACCGTATGGCGAATTCCTGCCGCTTCGTGCTGACGAGCCGATATCGCTCTTCAACGTCACCACTGTGGTCGATGCGCTGGATGAAGAACGTTCAGGAATCGTCCGCTTTGACGATGGCGGCATCATGACGATCGAAAACCTCGTCCTTCGGGCCGAGGCCATCGCCGGGGCCGAGATATTCAAGCTGCCGGAGCGTGCAGATGGCGTGCGAAGATCCGATATCTATCTGCAAGAAACCATCGTGCGTCAGATTGGAGACCTCGGGCTCAAAGGCATCGCCTTTGAGTTGGCCTGGAACGACGAAACGGTCGGTCGCGACAGGATCGAATACCGCGGCGTGAAGCGGCGTGCGCCTGTCTCATCCGCGAGTTCGCTCAGAAGCTTCTGGGCCGGTCTGCTTCGGAAGGCAGGGCTGTAAAGCAGGGTTGCGAGATGGATTCGAGATGCTTCTCACACTGTGACAAAAGTCGCATAAGATAGATTATGGAACTGGCGCATGGGGCGCAGCCCGGGAATTGCTGCGGTTTCCGCCATTGGCGAGCAAACATCGTGAACAGCACCACGCTGGCACTTCACGACCTCGAACCCATGATCGAACATTCGAAGGGCGGATTGAAAAGCCGACTGAGCCGCTGTCTCTATCGTTCTGACTCGTAAGGGATTTCGATCACCATGCCATCGTAGGCTGGTTCGACATTGTCGGGCGTCTCAGTCATCACGGCGGTGTAATCGAGCGGCACGTGCATGTGCGTCAGCACGGCGTTGCCGGGCGAAAGCAGCCCGATCCAGTCCAGCGCCTGGCCAAGCGAAAGATGGCTTGGATGCGTGTTGTACTGCAGCGCATCGATGACCAGCATGTCGAGGCCTCGCAGCCGCTCTGTGGTGGTCTTGGGAAAGTCGCTGACATCGGGACAGTAGGCGAGCCCGCCGATACGGAAACCCAGCGAAATGATGTCGCCATGGATCTGGGGCAGCGGCTCGAAGGTGAGGGCACCCCCCTCTCCTTCGATCACAATCGGCCTGGCATGGTTGATGACGTGGGCGTCGACGATCGGCGGATAGGAACTGCCTGGCGGCGTCTCGAAGCAATAGCCGAACGCCTGGCGCAGTCGTAGCATGGTCGGCTCGTCGGCATGGATGTCGATGCGATGCCCCTGCTCCTGCACATAGCCACGCAAATCGTCGATGCCGTGGATGTGGTCGGCATGCGGGTGCGTGTAGAGCACACCATGGATGCGCCTGACTGAAGCCATCAGCATCTGCTCGCGGAAATCCGGACCGGTGTCGATGACGACCGTGGTGCGGCCGCCATTGTCGGCGATGCGCTCGACAAGCGCGGCCGTGCGCATGCGCCGGTTCCTGGGATTGGTGGGGTCGCAATTGCCCCAGTCGCCAATGATGCGCGGCGTGCCTGGCGACGATCCGCAGCCGAGAATGGTCAGGCGCAGCCGGTCGCTCATGCCTCGGGCGCCTGCTGGTCCGGACGTGGCATTTTTCCAAACAGCCGAAAGAAATTGTCGGCGGTCAACGCTGCGATTTCAGCCTCGCTGACGCCGATCGTCTTGGCCAGCACCTTGGCGGTTTGCACGACATAGGCCGGCTCGTTGCGCTTGCCGCGAAACGGCACCGGCGCCAGATATGGCGCATCGGTTTCGACCAGCAGCCGGTCATGCGGCACATCGGCGGCGATGGCGCGCAATTCGATCGAACTCTTGAAGGTCAGGATGCCCGAGAACGACACATAGCCGCCTAATGATACGCCAACCTCGGCGAGCCGCCGTCCCGACGAAAAACAATGCAGGATGAACGGGAAGGCGCCCTTCCCTGTCTCGTC
This sequence comes from Mesorhizobium sp. Cs1299R1N1, assembly GCF_037179655.1. Taxonomy (NCBI): domain Bacteria; kingdom Pseudomonadati; phylum Pseudomonadota; class Alphaproteobacteria; order Hyphomicrobiales; family Phyllobacteriaceae; genus Mesorhizobium; species Mesorhizobium sp. Cs1299R1N1. Next base: position 27,590 of record NZ_JAPYKR010000004.1, read on the forward strand.
CTCGAGAATGGCGGCCATGTCGTCGTCGGCATCGCGCGAATGGATGACGAGAGGCAGCCCGGTCTCGCGGGCGGCGGCGATATGGGCGCGAAAGCTCCGCGCCTGCGCTTCGCGTGGTGCCTTGTCGTAGAAGAAATCGAGCCCCGCTTCACCGATCGCCACCACCTTCGGGTGAGTGGAGAGGCGGACAAGGTCGGCGGTGGTGACGTCGGGCTCCTCGGCGGCATTGTGCGGATGGGTGCCGACCGAGCAATAGACTTCGTCGAAAGTCTCTGCGATCTCAACGACTTGCTGAAACCGCTTCACGCGTGTGGAGATCGTCACCATGCGGCCGATACCGGCCGCCTTGGCGCGGGCGACAATGGCCGCCCGCTCCTCGGCGAAGTCCGGAAAGTCCAGATGACAATGGCTGTCGACGAGCATCAGGTGTTCGCGTCCGTCTGTTCGACATAGCGCGGAAACACGCCCTCTGGCGCAGGCAGCGCCGTGCCGGACACAAGCGCATGGTCGGCGTGGACATGCACGAAATCGCGATTGTCCGCCGGCACCGCCAGCAGGTCGAGCAGCTTGCCGGCCGAGCCCGGAATGAAGGGCTGGCAGAGAACGGCCACGCGCCGGACCACTTCGGCCGTCGTCCACAGCACCGTTTCCATGCGTTCCGGATTGGTTTTCTTGAGCGCCCAAGGTTCCTGACTGGCGAAATACCGATCGGCTTCCGCGACCACGCCGAAGATCGCCGCCAGTGCCAGATGGATGCCCTGTTCGGCCATTGCCTTGCGCGCGGTGGCGAGAGCGTCGACCGCCTGATCCAGGATCACCTTGTCGGATTCCGCCAGATCGCCGCGCTTCGGCACCACGCCGCCGCAATTCTTGGCGATCATCGACAGCGAGCGCTGCGCCAGATTGCCGAGACCATTGGCCAGATCCGCATTGGTACGGTTGACGATCGCTTCATGGCTGTAGCTGCCGTCCTGTCCGAACGGCACCTCGCGCAGGAAGAAGTACCGCACCTGGTCGAGGCCGTAATGCTCGATCATGGTGAACGGGTCGATGACGTTGCCGACCGATTTCGACATCTTCTCGCCGCGGTTGAACAGGAAGCCGTGGCCAAAGACGCGCTTCGGCAGCGGGATGCCGGCCGACATCAGGAAGGCGGGCCAATAAACCGCGTGGAAGCGTACAATGTCCTTGCCGATGATGTGTGCATCAGCCGGCCAAAACCGCCAATTGTCAGCTTTTTCATCGGGATAGCCGACGCCGGTAATGTAGTTGGTCAGCGCGTCGACCCAGACATACATGACGTGCTTTTCATCGCCAGGTACCGGCACGCCCCAGTCGAATGTGGTGCGCGAGATCGACAGGTCCTTCAGTCCCGACTTGACGAAGCTCATCACCTCGTTGCGACGCTCGGCCGGACCGATGAAGTCGGGTTGGTTTTCATAAAGCGCGACGAGCTTGTCCTGATAGGCCGACAACCGAAAGAAATAGCTTTCTTCCTCGACCCATTCGACGGGCGTTCCCTGTGGCCCGTAGCGAATATTGTCGGGACGGACCTCGGTCTCTTCCTCGCCATAATAGGCTTCGTCGCGCACCGAATACCAGCCGGCGTAGCCGCCCTTGTAGACGTCGCCATTGGCGGCCATCGCCTTCCAGATCGCCTGCGAAGCAGCGTAATGCCGCTCCTCGGTGGTGCGGATGAAATCGTCGTTCGAGGCGTTGAGCGCAGTCGCCATGCGCTTGAACTCGGCCGAGTTGCGGTCGGCCAGGTCGCGCGCGGAAATGCCTTCCTTCTTCGCCGTCTGCAGCATCTTGATGCCATGCTCGTCGGTGCCGGTGAGGAAGAAGACCTGCTTGCCGTCGAGCCGCTGGAAGCGGGCAAGCGCGTCGGTGGCGATCAGCTCATAGGCATGGCCGATATGCGGCTTGCCGTTCGGATAGGAAATCGCGGTTGTGATGTAGAATGTGTCGCGTGACATGAATGAACCGTCATGAATGTCTGAATGGAAGCCGTGGCGGTGGATATCGCATCGGAATGGCGATTGCCATCCCGAGACCAATGCACGCCGCCCAAAAGTGGCTCCTGTTTGGGGGGCCAACGGCATGCACCAAAAAGGCCGTCACATTCGCATTGCAGAATTCAGGCGGTCGATCATGGTCAGGGCGTGCTGCTTCTTGTCGAGATTGTAGGTGTCCGTTTCAGATATAGCGTCCAAGGCCTCGTGCCAAGTATCGGAGAGCGTTTTGGCCCGCTTGAGATCGCCAGCCCGCGCCGCCTGGCTTGCCGCGTCCGACAGAAGGTCCAGCGCCCGGCGGTTGAAGATGTCGAACTGGATCGCCTGGTCTTTGCCCGCGACGGCCTCGGCCAGGCGATAGGCACCGGCAATATCGCTCTTTCCCGTCGCCACCAGGCCATCGAGCGTCTGCGCGATCTCCAGCCCGCCATACTGCGTCAACAGGATCGCGCTGCGGGCACTCCCCCCTGCCCGCTCGACCAGTGCGGCCCTTGCGGCGGGATCGTCCGGTGGTGGCGGCTCCGCTGTCTCCAGCACCGCCATCAGTTCGTTGGCGTCGAGCGGTGTCAGCCGCACCACCTGGCAGCGCGAACGGATCGTCGGCAGCAGACTGCCCGGCGCATGGACGATGAGAATGAACAGGGTCCGTGCCGGTGGTTCCTCGAGATTCTTCAGCAGGGCATTGGCCGCATTGGCATTCATGTCGTCGGCCGGGTCGACGATCACCACCCGGTAGCTGCCGTCATGCGAAGTCAACGACAGGAAGCGGCTGACCTTGCGGATTTCGTCGACGGTGACGACGGTTTTGAAGCTCTTGGTCTTGTCGTTCAAGGGACGAGTCAGATGCAGCACCCCCGGATGCGCACCGGTGGCGATCTGGCGAAACAGCGGCGAGGCCGGATCGGGAACCGCAAGGTTGCCGGGCGCCTGCTCGAAGGCTGGATGCTTTAAAAGGTGGTGGGCAAGATGGAAGGCGAGCGTCGCCTTGCCGATCCCGACCGGTCCAGCGAAGATCAGCGCGTGCGGCAGCTTTCCCGCGCGATAGGCGGCGGCAAGCATGGTGGCGGCCTGCCCGTGCCCGACCAGACGTGGCGTCTCGGAAGGTTCCGGCACACCGTCCAGCGTGTCATGCTGTTCCGGCGCGATGCGTTCGAAGATCATACCGGTGCGACCTGCCTGTTGCGCTCGGGCGCCCTTGTCTCCAGTGCCGCGAACACGGTCGCCGTGACGACATCCTCCACCGTGTCCGGATCGGCGGAGGCATCGACGACGATGCAGCGTTCCGGCTCTGCCGCCGCGATTGCCAGGAACGCTTCGCGGCGGGCCTGGTGGATAGCCAGCGTCTCCTTTTCGAAGCGGTCGGCGACGGCATCGCTGCCACGCCGCAATGTCGCGCGCTTCAAGCCCTCGGCCGGGTCGATATCGAAGATCAGCGTCATGTCGGGCATCATGCCGTTGATGGCGACCTGTTCCAGCATGGCCATGAATGCCGGATCGATCCCGCCTGTAACGCCCTGATAGACACGCGAGGAATCCAGGAAGCGGTCACAAAGCACGATGGAGCCGCGCTCGACCGCCGGCCGGATGACCTGCTCGACATGGTCGGAACGCGCGGCAGCGAAGAGCAGCGCTTCCATCTTCGGCCCAAACGGTTCGGCGGCACCCGAAAGCAGCACATGCCGGACCGCTTCGGCGCCCGGCGAGCCGCCCGGTTCACGCGTGCGCAGGACATCATACTTCTTGGCGCGCATCTTTGTGGCCAGCCGCTCGATCTGTGTCGACTTGCCTGCGCCTTCGCCGCCTTCGAAGGTGATGAAAAATCCGCGCGCCAACCGAGGGGCCTTTATTCCTGTTTGAGTAGATTGTTGCGCTTTAGATAGTCCGCGACAGGGGAAACGTCCATGCCGTCGGTACTATCGAAGCCAGCCGACCGCCAGTTCCTTGACGGCATCGAGCGCGCGTTGCGGCAACGTGCCGACGCCGATCGACTCGGCCGCGAACAACGGTGTCTCCTGGCTCAGCGTGTCGCCGATCCAGACGCGCAGTGCGCCCACCGGTTGCCCCTCCTCTACCGGTGCCGCGACCGGGCCGGTATAGACGATCCTGGCCGTCAGCTTGTCGCGGTTGGTGATCGGCAGGAAAATGTCGATCGGACCTTTTGCCTTAAGCGTCACGCCGGATTTCGCACCGCCAAAAACCTGGGCCTCACCGACCACCTCGTCCTTGGCGAAGATCTCGGTCTTCGCGAACGAACGAACGCCCCAATCGAGCAGTTTGCGCGCTTCTTCGGCACGCTCCTTGTCACTGGCCAGCCCGCTCATTGCCGCGATCACCCGCGTGCCACCGTGGCTGACCGAAGCGACGATGCCGAAGCCGGACGCCTCACTCGCGCCCACAGCCAGGCCGTCGGCGCCGATGTCCATCGCCAGCAACGGGTTGCGGTTCCTCTGCGAGATCTTGTTCCAGGTGAAATCCTTCAGGCCATAGTAGCGATAGAAATCCGGGTATTCGCGCCACAGATGCAGGGCGAGCTGCGCCAGCTCGCGCACGCTTGTCTGCTGGCCATCGGCCGGCAGGCCGGTCGAATTGACGAAAGTCGATGTCTTGAGGCCGATCTGGCGCGCGCGTTCGGTCATCTCTGCGGCAAAATTGTCCTCGGATCCGGCCATGCCTTCGGCGACAACGATGCAGCCGTCGTTCGCGGCCTGCACGGTCACTCCCTGGATCAGGTCCTCGATCCGGATCGCCGATTTGAGCTTGGCGAACATCGTCGAGGTTCCCGACGGCGCGCCGCCTTTGCGCCAGGCGTTCTCGCTGACCACGAACGTATCGTCGAGTTTGAGGCGCCCGGACTTGAGGGCGTTGAAAACCACCTCCATCGTCATCAGCTTGGCCATCGAGGCCGGCGGAATGGGTTTGTCGGCATCTTTCGAAAACAGCACCGTGCCGGTGTCGGCATCGATCATGAAGGCCTGTGCGGCCTTGGTCTCGAAAAGCTGCGCTTGGGCCGGCGAAAGCGTGAGCAGGAGACCGAGGAGAAAGAACCCGACGAAAGGCTGTAGCAAGCGAAACTGCATGAAATTCGACCCGTTGGCCGGCCCCTCCGGCGTGCCGAAACTATCGGGCTTTTTCGCTGAGGGATCAACAGCCGGGCGGAAAGCCGGCTGTTGGATCAGTCGCGCACGACCAGCGCATCGGGTGCACCGTGAGACCATGCCGCCTTCAGCAACTCGTCCAGGCCGCCATGGCCGTCCGGATAGAGGTTGACCGCATACCAGTCATTGCCGTCGAGATCGGAGCGCTGGATTTCTATTCTGCCGAAGGGCTTTAGTGCCGAGGCCACACGTTTGGCTTCGGTAGCATCGTCGAACGTGCCGGCGGCGACATAATCTGGGCTGGACGGCGCCGCTTGACGGCCGTTCTTTTTCCACGACCGCAGGATGTCGGCGGGCGACATGCCGCTGTCATCCAGAGCGGCAAAGACATCCGCGTGATGGACGCGTTCATTCGCATAGGACAGCGAGGCCATGGCGAACGGCGATTGCGGCGGCAGGCTGATCTGCGGCCGTTCCGGCACGATCGGTCCGAAATCGGGCAGCGCCAGGTCGCCGAAGGCCGCCGACTGCGCGGACATCTGCCCCTGCACCGGGGTTGCGGCATCGGTCAGCTGACCTGGAAACGGCACTGCGGCCGCGCCGACCGGAAGGCTCGGCGAAGGCCCGTTCATGGCCACCATGACGCCGGTCGGCAGGCCATCCGACGGGTCCGGTATGCGGTTGCCTGGATGGTAAGAGGCCATCAGGTACTGGTCGTCATTGCCGTCGAGCGGCGCGCGGCCGACATATTCGACCTTCACCTTTGCGGTGCCGACCTTGTCGTAGTCCAGCATCTGCGCGGCTCGCTCAGAGACGTCGATGATGCGGCCCTCATGGTATGGGCCGCGGTCATTGACGCGCACGATCACCGAACTGCCGGTTTCGAGGTTGGTGACGCGGGCATAGCTGGGCAGCGGCATGGTCGGATGCGCCGCCGTCAGGTGCGCCGTGTCGTAGACTTCGCCGTTGGCGGTCAGCCGGCCGTGGAAGGCGTCGCCATACCACGAGGCCAGACCCACCTTGGCGTACTTCTTGTCTTCTTTGGGATAATACCACTTGCCGCGCACCTGATAGGGCTTGCCAAGCTGGTCGCGGCCGCCGCCGCGCCGCATGAAGGCAGCGCGCGGACTGGCCTTCACGCCATATTCGGTCTCGGCGAAATATTCCTTGGAGCGGGTCTTCTTGTAGACCATGCCTTTCGGCTCAGGCTGCGATGCGCAAGCGGCAAGCAATGCAGCAGACGCTGCAAGCAACGCAACCGTGGCAACGCGACGAAGACGCGGGTGCGTCACAGCCTGCATTCTTGATTGTCCCCTAAAGTCTGAACCAAAGACGTCGTATCCGACCATCAGAGGAGCCAAGCACTCACTCGACAATGCCAACGACGTCTCGGACCCCGATCCTTTGTGCGCAGGAATTGTTTATCACGGTATTAACCGATTGTGGCCGGAACCGGGCAAGATTGTGACACTGCCCGTCCTGTCGTTGGCTAGGGAGAGGTGTGCCTTTGCGGCGCCTGCCCGCAGGAAGCGATCAGGCGGTTGATCTCCGCTTCATCGGCAAGTTGCCGGCGTCGGAAAGCCGCCGTAGCGGCTCCAAGGCCAGGAGCAGCGGTGATCGCACCCGCGAGCGCGGAGCGCGTCGCGTCTGTGCGTGTGACATTTGGTAGTTCTCATCAGGAAGGGCTGTTCAGTCGCCGCCCTCGGGAGGCTTCTCCCCGAGGGCGGGCAACATCGGCTTACCGAATGATAGGCTCAATCCAGAACTCAACAACGCAACGCTTACACAACAGCCAATTCAATAGACTTTGAACGTTTTGGTTCCGTTAGCTATGGCTAAAAAGTAGAAAAAACCAACCTCCGTAATGCATGGCACCGGCGGGACCGGCGCGGGCGGAATTCTCTTCTAAGAATTCTACTTCTTTCATACACCCATCTAAGCCCATTAGCTTGCTGGCGGCCGATGCTGCGAATGGTACGGTAGTGTTGAATTGGAGGCTTTATACATGTCGACCCAGAACACAAACGGCTCGAAACTCGACCAGGGCCTTGTATCGGAATCTCAGGCGCGCCGGGACTTTCTTAAAAAGGCGGGGCGTTTCGCTGCGGTTACGCCGCCGGCTGTAACCCTCCTGCTCGGCACCAGCTTGAATTCCAAGGCGATTGCCAAATCAGGCGGATCACGTCCTGGCAACGGTGGGGGGGACAAGAACCACCCCCACGCCGGCCCGCCGGGTCATCCTCAACCCGGCCCTCCCGGTCAGGTCCATACTCAGTTCCTGTTCGAGCGAGGCCACTCTGACAACGCCGGCGGCGGATCCCACGGAGGATCGAGGGCAGGCGATCCTAACTAGCAACCAAGCCCTCTGGATAAGGCCGAAACGCTGGCGGTATCAATCGTCGCCACGGTCGAGAAGCTGAGGGATAACGGCTGATGCCCACCCGGCCTGCGAGATCGCAAAAATTAACGGATCGTTGACCGCGCTGTCCTATTCTGAGACAGCGCGGTCTAGTCCCATCCGGACTGCGCAGGCGGCTCCGGCAACACAGCCCCCGCCGCACTGTCGGAGCCGCCACCATACTAGCCTGAAGATACCAGCAATGGTTGAATCAACTGTTACTGCAGTTGTTGCAAATAGAGCGAAACGGTTCTCCCTAATAAGATCTTTGTTTGCAGCGCTCCTTGAATCCCCGGCTTCGATCGGCAGTTAGCCTGATCACCGGCACATCGGACGATACCGAGCCATCGGCCCACAACGACCGCGCTTTGGTCTGCACCGAGCTGCGTCGGTCGCCTTCCCGCCACCAGATGCAAAAAGCCCGCCGGGCATCCCCAGGGATGAATCAAGGGACATAGCCGGAGCGTTGGAAACCCAAGCTATCTCTTAACACGTGAGAAGCGGCAAAGAGGTTTCAAGGCGTGAGCTAACGCTACCGAGGAACGGTAGCGGGCCTGTTCGAGGCCAGCATAGGTTAACGATGGGCGGCGGGGTCGGCTATTTCGACTCCACGCCCAGCTCAGGCCGCATGTCGATCGTATCGCCATCTCCATGCACGGCATCATGATCCCAATTGTTCGTCTTCTCGGGCGTTTTGACGACAGCCTCTAGGGTGTCCCTGTCTTTGTCCTTGCGGGGCTTTGGACCTGGCACGTCGCGTGATGACTTCGGTTCCATATGCGCCTCCTTTAGTTCTCTCCAGAAACAAGGAAGGGAGGCTCGGGTTCCAAAAACAAGAAAGCCCGCTGCCTCGGGCAGCGGACTTTGGCTAGGAGTTGAGGGGACATTTCCATGCTGCGGAGACAGCAGACCAACAGTGGATTGGTTCCAATGTTGGTCTCTGTTTCGCGGCGCGTGCTGTGAGCGCCTAGGGGTATTGGAACATCAAAATCACGCTGGACGTTTATTCCCATGTGATGCCGGGAATGCAGGCCGACGCAGCGGAGCAAGTTGACGTCGCGTCGCAGGCGGCTATAAGCAGATCGAAAAAAGGCAAATAGTTGCAAAGTGCGCAGCAGCCGGTGTTTCTCGACCGGACGCGGAATCAAAAAAGCGCAGCGTTTGTAACTACTTGGAGGGATGGCCGAGCGGTTTAAGGCACCGGTCTTGAAAACCGGCGTGGGCGCAAGTTCACCGTGGGTTCGAATCCCACTCCCTCCGCCAAGTCAACCCCTGAAACGCTAGGAAACCATAGGGTTTGGCGATTTTTAATTAGTGACCAACTAACCAACCTACTAACCAGTGTGGTTATCCATTGCCTTCTGTCGCGCTCTTTTCGTGTGAAAACAGGCGTCCGTCGCCTTGTCGAATGTGCGCCGGAAATCAGCCAAAAATAGGCGTGCCTCAGAGGGTTGCCTCTATTGGATCAATCTGGGCTGATCGGCGGGAAGCAGAATTTCTAACGCGCTGCGAATCATATTCCTCAGCAGTTCGGCAAGCACCTGAGGCTGGGCATCGAAATTTGAAGCGATATCTCTTGGACTGACACGGTGCCGAACTGCTTCGGGCATTACCAGCAATTCTCGAAAAACGTCTCCGGAGAGCAGTGCCAAACTGCAGAGATAACGTTCGGGTTCCGTTGCCTCAGCTATACGTCTTACTCCCTGTCTGTTGTCGACTTCAATCGCGGCGACCACGGAGGTTGTGTCAAACAAATCTAGCGCCTTAACCAATGGGACAAACAAGTCTCTTACTCGCTGATCGGAGTAGGACGCGCTAAACGCCCTGTGCGCAAAAATGTTTCTGACTTTTCTGAAATTGTTCAGCCTATCGACCGTACCCTTAGTTAGCCAACCTAAATGATAAGCCATGGTGATGCGGCCCCCAAACGTGCCTAGTGGGCCGTTGCTTCCAAATATTCGCTCTTTTGCAGCTTCGGAGCCTAGGTCAATCAACTGATTCTGAAAAAGGTTTGTAACCCGATCTTCGATGTATGATGAAACGACAAGAACCTGTGAGGTCTCAGATTCTGTGTGCAGACGCCGAAAGATATTTGGCATAGCGGACGAGTCAAATTTCGTCTGATCGACGGCGGTCTTGGCTACCCCAACTTGATGATCATACATCGCCTTGACAGCAGCATCCAATCCTTTGGGGTCGAGTTTCATATCGTCTTGCCAATCTCACCGTAGAGCTTTGTGCCGCAGAAATTTCCATTTACACGGCGGCGTCCTTGTCGTTCGGCGTTGGGCTAGGTTCCGCGAACCTTGGTCAAAGGAACGGCGCAACGGTTCTCAACGCCAAGTATTGCTGCCACTGGGCATATTGCGGGTTGCGAATGTGCATCAACGGGGCGACGCCCGCTAGGCTCTGCGACCTTTAAAGCTGATAGGGCTTGCAATCGCTTTCGATGTAACCGTCCTTCCAGCCCCACGGTTGCGTTAACTTCGGCAGATTCCTTTGGAAGACAATCTTGCGACCTGTCGGAACTCCGGGGAAGTCACAAATCAGCACATCGCCAGTTGCGTTGCACTCGCGCGTAAAGCCCCATCCTCTGGGGTAAACTTCGGTCAATGTGGCCTCAAGGTAAGTGTTCGCCGCGATTAAAATCTTGTCACCCAACGCAACGCTGCCGTCCTTAGTTGCGTCGTCGCTCATTGCAGTCACCGCGCAGAGGAATAGCTGTGCCCAACCCTTATCCGCTGCATCAGTTCTTCCCGCACTGCCAGCTAACACTAATCCGACGCCGAGCGCCACACGCGGCAGCCAACCCATTTCCGCATCCCCCTCCAATATGTTGCAGAACCGCCCGAAACTTAAGCGCAAATCGCCGGACGGAGAACCCCTCCCCCTGACTCGTTGATTGTTAGTCGCTTTCCAAAGCGACTAACCGAATCCACTAACCTTTCGTTGGGAATTTGTCGTCGGTTTGGGTGTTGCTGCTCACACGCATCCCATCTAACACAGTTTACTCACGCGGCACTGGTTTGCGAGATTGAGCGCCACAAAAAGCGGGGTTGGCATGGCTGATCTGGACGAAATCTGGAAAAACGATCTACTTAAACGGCGTGGCGATGCTGACTTTTTGGAAAAATTCATAGCTGGGCAGGTGCGAACCCGATTGCAGGACGGCACACGTGGATCATTTGCCATCAACATTGATGCTGACTGGGGGGCGGGCAAGTCCTTCTTCGTAGATTGTCTGGCGGAGCAACTTCGTAATTCCGGCCACGTGGTTGCAAGGGTCAATGCGTGGCGTGATGACTATCTTGATGATCCTTTCGTTGCGGTGCTGGCGGCAATTGACGAAGCGATTGCTCCTTTCGTCAAGAAAGAGGGTGCAATTCAGAGCGCGTGGAAGGGCGTCAAGCGGGGTGCTGTCCCGGTTTTAGGAAGAGTTGTCTCGGGCGTAGCGAAAACGGTCGTGAGAAAATACGTCGGTGAGGAGATCGAGGAGCTTTTAAGGAGCGATCCGGAAATTGCGGGAGATTCAGACGCCCCGAGCTTTATAGGAGAGCTTGTTAAGTCGGGCACCGAGAAAATTACAATTGAAGTTGAGAGCGTAATTGATCAGGGCACCCAAAAAGTAATCGACCGTTTCAACGAGAAGCGCAAAGCCGCTGATGAGTTCCAGATGCGTTTGACCAACGCTGTCGCCGCAATAGGCAGCGACAGAGCCTTGCCCTTCTATGTCATCGTTGACGAGCTAGATCGGTGCCGCCCCTCATACGCCATAGCCTTACTAGAGAGGGTGAAGCACTTGTTCGGCGCGCCGAACATCGCGTTCGTCTTTGCGACAAATTCCGACCAATTAAGACATAGCATTTCCGGACTTTATGGAGCGGGCTTTAACGGTTTTGCTTATCTAAAAAGATTCTTTGAAATCACCTATCAGTTATCCACTCCCGATATTTCACAGTTTGTCTCGGTCAACGCTCGACAAATAGCGCCATACGGTTTGCGTGCACCGGACGAAAACGTGGAGAAATTCCTCCAATTGGGCTTTGATGCTTACAAATTGAAAGCCAGAGATATCAAACGAGTTCTGAAACTGATTGAAAACGCGGCCATTGCTTGGCCGCATAAACGTGCAATCGATATGACACTATTACTGCCTCTGGCGATCGCATATTATCAGAGCGGCAACGCAAGCTGGCGCGGCGCTGTTGCAAATATCCCGAGCAATTTTTCATTTCCAGTTCAAGGTGATCGCCGATATGGGAACCGAGCGTTTGACCTGAGCATTCAAAGTATATTCACGAAATTTGTCGAGGTTAACAGTAACAAAGACGCATTCAGGGCACTTAACGATAAAGAGCTGAGCAATCCCGAAGAGAGATATGTTTTTGATATCGTTCACGAAGATTGGGATCGCGTCATGAATGGGCGGCAACGAACTACACATGACGAACTTGTCGCACTGGTAGCGCACGCAGGAAGCATTGCGCCGTCTAGCGATTGAGCCCACGCCCGCCTCAAGCGAAGCGATGGCGGGACGCACCGGCGAAATCACTCCTGCTGATGCCCTGGCTCGCGCCTTTGCTGCTCTGGTCAATGAAGATGTACAAGCTTCAGGGTGTCTTCGCCATGCAACTCTGCGAGGCTGCGCCCGGCAATGCGCGGTCTATAGAACTGTTGCCCGCAAGCAGAGCCGGCCGGTTCAAGTCGGTCGGGAATGCGCATAAGGCTACGCTTCCACTGTTCCCCGAATTCGTCGTCGCCCATGCCGAAAAGCATCGCGGTTGAAAGGCGAAACTGCCGGATGGTCAGGTGCGGAAACTTGCAGCGGTAATGCGATATGATCGCAAACACGTCTTTGTCGCAAAGCTCCAAAGTCCCGCGAACATCGTCATAATGGGAAAGCTCGCTGTAACTGCCGTGAAACCCGAGCTTGCCGGCGACGGGCGCAATCATGCTGCGAACACGCGTGTAAGTGTCCTTAATCCGTCCTGCCTCTAGCTGGACAATGCAGTCCATGGGGACCACGTGAACGGCGATCGTGTTGGGATAGGCTTCGGTTCCGATGTTCATTGCTGTTGCTCTATTCCTTAGCGTCAATGCTGTTGCGGCTGAGATCGCCGGGACCATCAAAATCGATTGACGGGTTGACGCTAGGGTCATCAACATCAAAGACAATCGCCAGCCGACCGCGCTCGAGCGGCATACTGTCGGAAAGATTGCTCTTTCCCGGCGAATTGAGATTGCAGAGATTGATCAACCGCCCGTCTAATGTCTCGGCTTCGAGCTTGGCGTTGCGGAAAAATACGATGTTCATGGGTCGTTGCTCCGTATGGGTTTAATTGCATACCGTTTGACGCCATAGCGTCGGTTGCGCGCCCAAATCGCGATCTGGTCGGTCCTTATGACCAACAATTCTCCGCATCGGATCGGGATCGGAAATGAATTGAAGGACTGCATGTGATAAAGCCTATCCATGCTCCATTCGAAGATCGAAGCAGCAAAGGTTTCATCAACGAATGCGCAGTTGGACGGGATCGCGACTGTTTCACGTTGCGTTGTCATGGCGTATCGAGCATTCGCCGGTAAATTTCCGCCGCGTTTTCTTCGCTGATATCCGCAGGCAAAACGGGCGCGTTGCGTGGAGCGTCGTCGGCATCCTTGAAAGCGGCGTCCAATGCTCTTGCCTTCTCAACAGATGTCATTAGCTGGCGGAGTTCGGCGCTATTAATCTCGCCCTCCGAATACGCTGCGATTGGATCGCCGTTCGGGATCATGGCTGGTATGCCACCCGTAGGAACGAGCATCTTGACCAGCACTGACAGCAATTGCGTATCTCCACCAAGCGCTGCGGTAATGGCTGTCGTGATGATCGCCTCGCCATGCTTGGTAAGATGCTCCAAAGCTCTGCGGCGGTGCGAGATCGCTCCGGGCGCTCTGCCACCAAGCTTGTTGCCGGGTAGGAACCTTCCCGTGCGCTTGTCCTTGCCGTCCATCACAATTCCCGTTTATTTATCGGCTTTAAGCGGTTCAGAGACGACGGACGGTAACGGCCTGGCTTCGCAGCCAATCCGACACAGCGTCCGTTGATGTGAGCCACGTTGTCCTGCCTTCCTGCCAGCTTTCGGGAAAGCGATATTTGCGCCGCCACAGCGACAATAACTGTCGCGACAGACCGCCCAAGGCTATGCGCAAATGTCCAATTTCGATGGTGGGCGAGATCGGCAACATCACAACGGAAGGGAGCAAAGCGGGCGTCATCCGTTGAGCATCCCGAACGCTTCGGCCCGTGAGATATCGCCAAGGATCGCGACGAAATCGACCGCGGATTTCAGCACCATTTCCACACCGGCAATTTCGTTGCGTGACGCATCGAATGCGGCCATCGCCTGCCGTGCTGCCGCAGACGCGGCGGTAATGTCGGGGCCATCGCCTAGCGGCGCTTCATATGATGGCTTCACCTTGAAGTTGGCGGCGACTTGACCGGTCAACGCCTGTTCCATCACGTCCGTTTCGAGCCGTTCGGCAAGATCGCCGGGCAGCTTTTCGCGAAGCGACGGATTCGAGAGGATCAACGATCCGAGTTCACGATTGCCGAGCGCAGCGGCCAATAGGTCAGATGGCTTTTTGTCGGCCAACCAATTAACCGTCTGTGCGGCCCGGACCTCATGGCCGAACGTAAGGCGAAGTTTCTCGCCTTCGCTAGCGTTGAGCGGGATTGCCGGCCGGTTGGCAAGCAGGTCGGCGCGGCGCGTATCCAGTTCCCGCATTCTGTTCACCGCCGCGCCTTGCAACTGCTGCCACGGGGTGGCGAGCGGGCGAATAGTCGCGGGAAACTCTTTTTTCCATCCTTCCGCGCTTCGATCAGCAATTTGAGCCGAAGCGACCGCCGCTGCGTTACTGGCAGTCTCACGCAGTCGCCGCACGTCCGGGCCTAGCACTTCGCTGTTTTCGAGTGACTTCCGGACAACAAACGAACCGTTGCGGCCATCATCGCGGCTCACGGTGATGCCAACGTTCGACGTGTCTTCGAAGGGTTTCAGTTCAAGATATGCTGGCATTGGTCTTCACTCCTATTGGCTTTGCGAGTGAAGAATTGACAGGATAGTAAGTAGCCGTCAAGCAGAACAAGTTTTGACAATTACATTTGTTTAAATGGATATCCACATCTACAGATTGTAGCAAATTCAATCGCAAATTTACTTACGACGCCAACGCAAATTTACTTGTGCCAATTCGACCGCGATCACAACGACAATCCGTCGCAAACGACCATCAAAACCGTGAAGTGGATAGTCCGGTGGTTAGCAGAGAAAAAGCATCCATCTCAATCGAGAGGGATTTCAGAGCTTTAACGGCACTAGCAAGGCGGACGATATCTCCGCCACGGCGCAGCAACGTTTAATTAGCGCGGACACCTTGGACAGCTTTTCGCTATCCTTCTCTATAGGAGCAACACGGATATGGGTATGGTGATACCCTTACCCTTTCTCATACGCATAGAGTTGAAAAAAAGCTGTCCAAGCTGTCCAATAGAAATTGCACAAAAAATCACGGCAAATTATAGAAGCTAAAGAGGCAAGGCGTCCTCTGGCCTTACGGATAGAAAAAATTGCCTTCTTCGTCGGTGTGCATGCCGTCAATTTCACGGTACTGCGGCAACTTGATAAACTCGTGATGCACCACCATCGGGTCAAGCTTGTCCTGCACCACAAGGGTGCGAAACAGTAGCAGAAGCTGAAAGATCGCTTCTTTGTCGTTCGCCTTGCGCCATGTCGTGTAGGCCGCGCCGCCCGTGTTGACATAGCCCGCTGTCCAATCTCGATTGCCTTCTTTGATCAGCGGACCGATTTTGATTTGGCCGAACGTGTTTGCCTTGCTGTTGCGCCAAGCCTCAAAAGCCGGCGTCCATGCTATCAATGTCTCTTGAATCTTCATTCGTTTCACCTCGCTTCGCGCCGAGTATATCGCTCCAAAATTGCGAAATTGTCGGCGCCTTGGCCTTTTACCGGATTACCGCTTTTGTCTGTGTAAAATTCAAACCATGTTTGCAAAGCAATGTCACAGCGCTTCGCCACGATCTCTTTGAACGTTGGACCTCCGTAGTGGGTGCTTGCGCTAAGTTTCTCTTGTAGCAAGCCGTCTGTGGGATTCAACAAGACTATGGATGCTCCATCTTCAAGACGTTGGTCACACCATGCTGAAACATGAATTTGCTCCCCGGTAGGTAACGCCAGATCAAAGCGAATTTGCCAACGGTCGGGGCTATTTGAGTGGTCATTTTGTTTTGACGATCGCACCATTCCTTTGATGATCGGCTTGACGATATTGCTCAATTCTTCTGAATTCATTTCTCGCTATCCGTTTGTGATCGGTGGTGGTCCAAAGTTCGCAGCCGCCCGTAGGGTCAGCCCGGTAATCCAACTTCCATTTGAACGTTTGCGCGGGAACCGCAGCTTTTCCAGTCGGTCGCCCATCATCTGCTTGCCCACAATCTGGCGCACACCGGATCGCCGCGCCCATTCAGAGAACACGCGATAGACTTCATCCACGGCCACCATGCCTAGCGGATCGGCAACGCATTGTTCGTCCACAAACTGTGCGACTTGATCGGCTTCCATCCGCCATTTTCGTTTCGCCTCAATGGATGATGGTGGTGCCATAAACCCGTTGATGGTTGCCTTGGCGTAACAGGTGATCGCGAGATTGAGAATTCCCGGCAATTCTGCGGCTAGTTTGGTCTTTAGGTTGTGATCCTGTTCCGGCTCACTGAAAGTCCGGTTGAACGCAATAATGGTGGCACGTCGGAACAGCGCGTCCGAAAAATCTCGCGTATGTGGAAGGTGGTTGGTGCCGAACCAGCACGTCGCAAAGGCGCGCATTTCGAACGGATGACCTTGCTTATCCTCAACCGTAGTCAATTCACCGCTTGTGATCGCCTTCAATTCGGCGTCGGCAATTATCTCGCCCTGCTTCAACTCCGTTACGATGTTGGCAAGCTTCTGGTGAAGGTGTGCGCGTTGAAAGCGATTGTCGAAATTGCTTGGTTGAACACCGGCTACGTTCTTCGTTCCCAACAACGATTCGACTACCGAAAGTAGCACGCTTTTTCCGTTCGCGCCGCCGCCAATCAGCATAACGAAGCGTTCATGCTTTGCATGGCTCATTAGCGTGTAGCCAGTCAATTCCAACAGCGACCAAACCTTGTGATCCTTGTCCGGATCGTCGCGGAACACATCGTTGAGGAACGCGAGAAACATTGGCGCGGTAGCGCTTGGATCATAGGCAGCCGGGATTTGGGTTGTCCGGTAGTGCTCGCGTCGGTGCGGCTGTAGCGTCCAACCGACGTCTCTCAATTCCAATTCGCCATTCAGGCAATTCACTACGTCCGGATTGCCGATGTTGAAGGTGTGATCGGGTCGGTAAATCTCGTTACGGAGAACGTCGGTCACGCCGTTGACCTTTGGCGCGGTAACGCCGCAGCTGTTTGCCTCAAGCGTTGTCTGAACCCACTTCTTGATCGCGATATCGTCGCGCTTGTTCCAAACGCCTCGGCCTTCCCATGTCCAAAAGTGATGTTCGGCATGGATCACGTTCTCAACGCCCACGGCTGCGAGTGTCATCCTTGCAAGCGCTAGGTGATCCGCTTCGGTGTCGTCGGTCGTCTGCGATGCTTCAGCGCGAAGCGTGGCAATCCTAATGCCGGTCGTGGTGCGAATTGCGTTCAACACGGTATCGCGGTGGATCGGTGGAAGCGCCCCGGCTTCTCTACATAGAATCGTGATCGCATCGGCATTTTCCGGCGTCAACTTCGCCGCGTCGTTCAAGATTGCCTCGATTGCGCGGCTTGACGTTGATAATGTCGGCCGCCGAGGCGCGGAGGACGCTCCGGGCGGCAGTTGGTACGTCGCGCCATTGAACAGTGCCGTGGCGTCCGGCTGCGGCGGTCGCCCGTATGCCTCGCGGTGAAGTCGTCGCCAGCCGAGTTGCGTCCCGGCGTCGAATGATTGCCAAAGCTTTTGGTTCTCGGCTTTGTTGTTTTTCGGCCACTGTGCGCACCAGCTATCCCACATCATCCGCACAAGATCATCGTGAACAAGGCCGGTCGCCGCTTGCCGGAATGCCGCGCTGATATTGCGCCAATCGTCGTACTGCTCCGGGTTGTCGATGCTAAACAGCGCAGCATGGGCATCGGCGAATGTGGGTGCGCAGTCTGTCCCGAATGGCTTTCGATCACCGCCGGAGAGTGCCCTAGCGCCTGCCAACAGCCATTCCGGTGCGATGGCAAGTGGTGTGGCAAGATCAAAGCCGTAATCGACCACGTACCCGCCATCGCCCCGCCGGTCCAATGCCTCGCCTAACTGGCCCGCATCGGTCGGCAACCCCTGCCCGGCTGGACCGCGATAAAGATAGTGATAGCCGCCCGAAGTGGTTTGCTGCCAAGCCGTCGTCGGCAAGCGCAGCCCCAATATGGCAAGCGTATGCAACCCGTCTCGCCCGTTCTTCCGATCAACGTCCAGGGCGATCAGGTCGCCAGATGGCGCACCAGTCGCAATTCCGATCAGCGCGGCGGGGAAGGCCGTCCAGAGGCGCGCTATTGCCGTTTCATCGCGTGTCGCCAGCCAAACGCCGCCTTGCCCTTTTGGAGGCGCCGGTATGCCAAGGACGCTCGCAACGGTTTCATTAGCAAAAGGCAGCTTATTGTTCGTTAGGGGAAAAACCGCGTAGCCGTGGCGGGCAAGATTAACGGCGCGGTTGCCCGCTGGCGCAGGCGGTGTTAAAGCGGTCATTGCATTTATTCCTATGCCCGGTGAGGCTTCGCACGGCCTGCCGGGCTTTTTATTTGAGTTCGGCGGAGCATGGCTCTGTCGAACCTGTTTCAAATAAATTGCTGAAAATACTGCACATTTGGCAGCGGTGCCGGGCGCAAAAATCGCCATCTAACCGCTTTTACTAACGATCATGCTGCTTTTTGGTGCTGGCGGGCGATGTACGCCTGTACGTCGCTGACAAGGTAGCCGACCTTGCGCACGGAAACGTGCAGCTTGCGTGGAAACGCCGGGTCCGTCTTTTCGAGCCGTTGGCGTGTAGTGTCGGATATCAGGAGTTTCGCGCAAAGCTGATCGCGCGTCAGGATGGTCATGTCGTTCATAGCGAACGGGCCTTTCAAAATCTCTGGGTTGCCGGGATTATTGCAGGCAGTCCACCTGCGGTTCACAGCGTCTTGCTCGCTGCACGGCACCATCCAGCGCCCTAGCGCCGCCGATCATCCGATCTAGGCGGCAAACCGGAGCGGAGCATGACTATGCGGATATAGTCAAGCAAAACGGCCCGGATTAACGGGCCGCTTGAAATAGTTGTCCACAGACTATTGATCTATGCGATTAGTCGTTGCCATTCTTGCTTATAATTGTCGTTTGAAACCAAAAGATAATCGCACCATTGCTGCATCAATTGTTTGCGACGGTCAAAGGCATCGCCGCGCCTATAGGCGGCTACGGTCCGATCTTTAATGGTGTGCGCAAGAGCCATTTCGGCGATAGTATCTGGATGCAACGTTGTTTCGCTGCACCAATCGCGGAATGCACTGCGGAAGCCGTGAACGGTCAATCCGTCTCTCATGCCACGGAGACTTTCTAGCATTGCCATATTTGAAAGCGGTTGATTGCGCTTCGCACCCGGAAAAGCATACGGATGGTCAGCGATGCGGTGCAGACCTTTCAACAGAGTGATTGCGGCGCTCGACAACGGAACGCGGTGTTCGACACCGGCTTTCATCCGCGCCGCTGGTATGGTCCACGTTGCGGCTTCAAGGTCGAATTCCGTCCAGACCGCGTTCAACGTTTCCGACGTGCGGGTTGCGCAAAGGATCGTCAGCATGAGCGCCTTTGCTGAATAGTCGGCCTTTGTCTGCAACTCCTGGACAAAGGCCGGAACGTCCGCAAAAGCCATTGCTGCGAAATTGCCCTTGAACTGCTTTCCCTTTTTGCCCAGCCAGTGCTGCAAACCGTCTTCCCATTTTGCAGGGTTATGATGGTCCTTCCACAAAGCCTTGGTTTCAGGGTTGGCGCTGCCGAGTGCCTTGGACTTCGCGGCGGCAATGATCGTTTCGATGCGCATCCGGACGCGCGATGCGGTTTCCGGCACGGCATCCCACAACGGCAATTTCTTGCCGCGCCGAATGTGCGGTTGCTGCAAAACGGACAACACGTCATCAACGCTGATTTCGTGTGGTAGCGCCCGTCCGATCTTGGGATAAACGTACTGACTAAGCGTGTTATCCCACTGCTGACGATGCTTCTCGTTTTTCCAATCGCTTTCATGCTGCGCAATGTAGTCGCGGGCGAAAGTTTCGAACGTATCGCCGGAAGCGCTTTTCGAACGGTTCGCGGTTGCCTCGCGCATTGCGAGCGGATCGATCCCGGCTTTCACTTTGTCGCGATATTCGAGCGCGACCATTTCAAGCTCTTTCAGCTTGCGGTCGCTGATCGGGTCCGAATGCGGTTCGAGCGTCATCACGCGGCGCTTAGCGTTGACGGTGTAGCGGATAACCCATGACGCCGTTCCGTTCTTGGCGAGCGCGAAGCACAAGCCGTTGCCGTGCGACCAAAGATTGGGTTTGCCTGCCTTAATGCGGTTACGGAGTTCGCGATTGAGAGTGTCGATTTTGGTTGCCATGTGCGGAGCGTCCTTTGGTTAGATGGCGATGGCCGTACTAACCGTTAGAAGCCGTCCGACAGATCAGTTGAATAGCTACGATTAAGCAAAACATAGCGACATCAACAGGTTGGCTAATAGCGACTAGTCACGACTAGGCCAACTTAAGGTCACTCCCTCCGCCACAACCTGTTGGTTTGTCTACGCAAAATTCGTTGACGAACCCACAACCCTGAAGCGGACTCCCTGCAACATTTCGGGATGCTACTGCAACAATAGTGCAACAGCTATCCTGTTGCACCGAGGCCCGATTCGAGCCAGTTGGGGATGAATTCCCATGACCGCGAGAATCAGGCGTTCAGAAGTATGTCTTTAGCAACTGTGTGGCGACCTCAGCTGCGAGCACCGGAGGCACCGCGTTCCCGACCTGCGCGAACTGCCGAGCCGTCGGCCCGACGAAGGCGTAGTCGTCGGGAAAGGTCTGAAGCCGCGCGCATTCCCTGACGCTCAGGGTGCGCGGAATCTCAGGGTGCAGGTGCGAGCGGCCGCCGCCGTTGGTGCCTCCCGCAATGACCGTCTTTGACGGCTCTAGAGAGGGGCGGCGGGGCCTCTTAAGCTATGGCCCCACTCGTCGCTGAGGTGCTGGCCACAATTTAAGGACGCCCGTTTTGACCCCAGGCATCCTCATGATCCTTGACACGAACCTTACCGATACTTCGCTTGTCGAGTGAGACCACTTCAAAGCTCATTCCGTCGACCTGCAGCGTTTCGCCAGCCGCCGGCAGGTGGCCCAACTGCGTGAGGATGTAACCGCCAAGGGTGGAGTAGCGGTTTGTATCGTCGACGAAATCGCGGTCAATCGCGCCGCTGAACTGGCGAATGTCGACAAAGCCATCAGCCAGCCATGAGCCATCATCCTGGCGTTCGAGTGTCGCCGCTTCTTCGTCGATGTCAGGGAATTCGCCGGCAATCGCCTCAAGGATGTCGGTTGGCGTGGCGATCCCTTCGAGCGAGCCATGCTCGTCGACGATCATCGCCATCTGGACCGGCGAGCGGCGCAGCTGCTCCATGACCTTCAGCACGTTGGTGGTTTCGTGGACGATCACCGGTTGTCGGACGACGCGTGTCCAGTCGATCGATCTCCCGTCGATGAGCATGTTCAGGAGTTCCTTCGTGATCGCGACGCCGACGAACTCGTCGACCCTGTCACGGGCAAGAATGACGCGGCTGTGCGTCAGCTTGCAGATCGCTGTCTGAAGCTCGGATGGCTCGTCGTTCAAGTCGAGCCACTCGACCTCGTTGCGCGGCGACATGATTGAGCTGACCGGTCGATTGTCGAGACCGAGCACGCCGCGGATCATCTCCTTCTCCTCGGGCTTGAAGAGGGTGCCATGCGCGACCTGCTCGGCAATCACGTCCACGGTCTCACCCAGCGGTTCTTCACCCACCCTGCCGCCAAGAAGGCGCAGCACCGCCGCTGACGTGCGCTCACGAAGATCGCCGGTCGTTATGCGCTTTTCCCGATTGTGACGCCCGACCTGGTTTGCTGCCTCGATGAGAACCGAGAAGCCGATGGCCGCATACAGATAGCCCTTCGGGACATGGAAGCCAAAACCCTCCACCACCAGGCTGAAACCGATCATCAGAAGGAAACCGAGGCACAGGACGACGACGGTCGGATGCTTCGACACGAAGGCCATGAGCGGCTTCGATGCCGCCATCATAACCGCCATCGCCACGCAGACGGCTGTGACCATCACCCAGAGCTCATCAACCATGCCGACGGCGGTAATCACGCTGTCGAGTGAGAAAACGGCGTCTAGCACGACGATTTGAACGATGACCTGCCAGAAGACGGCGTGAACGACCTTGCCTTCCTTGGGCCGATGCGAGCCCTCTAGCCGCTCGTGGAGTTCCATCGTGCCCTTTGCGAGCAGGAACACGCCGCCCAGGATCAGGATGAGATCACGCCCTGAGAATGACAGGCCAGCAACACTGAATAGCGGCTGCGTCAGTGTTACGATCCAGGAGATCGAGAACAGCAATACGATGCGCATGGCGAGCGCCAGCGCCAGGCCGAGCAGTCTTGCCTTGTTTCGTTGATGCGGAGGAAGCTTGTCGGCGAGGATTGCGATGAAGACGAGATTGTCGATGCCGAGGACGACTTCCAGAACGATAAGGGTTGTGAGGCCGATCCAGAGGTTTGGATCTGCAAGGAATTCCATGGCGGTACCTATCAGATTTTATCAGGCGAACGCGAAAAACCCCGGACCGAAGATCCGAGGCAAACGCCGCATGAATTACAAGCTATGAAATGAGAATATGGCTGGTATCGCAGGCGCAATGCCAGCCTAGATCGGTATCGATTTTCGCCTGTACTGTCGCCTTCTTCAGGCATTTCTAAATCTACTCCCGATTAGCGTGCGATAATTCCTATCGAAATGCTAAATATCATAAAATGGCCAGTCGAGAAAGCGTGCGCTTCAGGAGCAATGCCCCCTGTTGCGTTCGGCGGCTCAGGGGGCAGGTACGTCTAAGTTATTGTCCGCCAACTTTTGATAGTGTCGGACCCGCCGAATCCTTTACGGTCAGCGCAGCGAGTGCTCGCAATACGTTCGCTTGCGCGCGCGCCTCCTCGGCAGCCTCCACTTTGACAGCTTGCTCGACATCGAGTTCAGCCCGCCTGCGGCCACGACTGGGCGCGGTCCCTGCCCGCCTGCTTGCACTCGCACCGGAACATCTTCACCAAGTCATCGTGCATGGGCGTGCTCAAGCCCCAGGCGGGCGCCTAGCGCCTCAAGGTCGAACTTGACGGAATGTTTGCACTTGGGATGCCGCAAGTGACGTAAAACGAATCGCATCGGCAATGGTTTTGGGCGAGGTGCGGCCTCGGAATGAGAAAATCGCCACGCGCGGAATATGTTCCTATTGGCTGAGATTTGGCAAAATGAAAAGGGCCGGAAGCCGAACCCCGCCGGGCCTTGACGCCCCTGAATCAAGAAAACGCCCGCCACGTTTTGCGCAGCGGGCGCTAGTTCATGGGAGGAAATGAAACGCGTGCGGTCAAGGGTGGCCCCCTTTTACCCTCGATGACGATACGCCTCGCCTGGTTGGATAATAAGCGCGCAGCAGTTGAAGCGCCGCATTATCCGGGTTGCGTGACTTTTCCGCCACAGACGAAGAAAGTCCTCCGCCACAGACGAAGAAAGTCCGGGCACCTGAGCAGCCGAGCTAAACCTGCAAATATGCAGGTTTGATTTGGGGGATCGTGTTTCCTTTCAGTGCAGCAGCGGGGCGCCGACGACGGCCAGCGCCGCGGTGAGGGCGAGGAGCGGCAGCAAAGGCAGGGAGGCGGCTTAACCATGCCGAATCTAGATGCGGTTGGCCTTCAGCAGGCGTACGATGGACTCGCGGGAGGGCATCTGGGAGGAGCCCTTTATGTTTGAAGTGCGGAGCTTTGTCGCCAAGATGGTGAAACGCGAGCGCGTAGCTGCCAAGCAGCGCGTGATGCCGCCGATAGTGAAAACACTCGCCGATCGGCCGGTTCACATCAAACCCCGGCCCGCCAAGAACAGACCGGCTCCGCCGCAGCATCACGCCGCCAGCAACATGTAGGCTTTCAGACGCCTGCACTTTCCGCACAGGACCGACGCTTAAGGATTGAGCGCCGACGCCCGAACCTTTGTCCCTCTTTCTCCAGAACCATCGTGCGGTGCCGGTGACGTTTGCGACGTTCCGCTTGGCGGGCCTATATCACCAGGGGACGGTGCGGCCGAGATAGTCGACATAGGTCAACCCCGGGGTTCCCCGCCTGGCAAGCAGGACGTTCACAAGGCTGGGCACGCTTTCCTCGATGCTCAGCCGTCCCTCTGGTCCGCCCAACTCAGTACGGACCCATCCGGGCGCCATCAGCACCATGGCACGCGATTTTGCGGCATGACGGGCCGCGAAGCTTCGCATGAACATGTTCAGCGCCGCCTTGCTGCCGCGGTAGACCTCACGTTGACCTGTTTCGTTGTTGGAAATGCTGCCCTGCCCGGACGACATCACGCCGATCAGACCGGTCGCCGGGACAAATGGCTCCAGGCTCTCGAGGACACGCATCGGGCTGAGTGCATTTGTGACCATCACGCGAACGAACTCGTCGGTCGCCACATCAGCGATCGTTTCACACGGGTTGTTTGTCACGCCGGCATTGACGAACACTATGTCGAATGCCCTGCCGGATAGCCGGTCGCGCAAGGCCGCGACCTGATCGGGCTCGCAGATGTCGACCGTCTCGATTTCGAGCCGGC
The DNA here is from genome assembly GCF_037179655.1 of Mesorhizobium sp. Cs1299R1N1. NCBI lineage: Bacteria > Pseudomonadati > Pseudomonadota > Alphaproteobacteria > Hyphomicrobiales > Phyllobacteriaceae > Mesorhizobium > Mesorhizobium sp. Cs1299R1N1. Next base: position 52,044 of record NZ_JAPYKR010000004.1, read on the forward strand.
CGTCGAACTCATCCGCGAGATCGTGCAGCTTGGTCCGGCCGCCGCTTGCCCGGATCGTGCCAACGACGTGCCAGCCTTTCCTGAGGAACTCGGCCGCCATTGCATGGCCGAGGCCGCGCGATGCGCCGATAAGAAGGGCTGTACCTGATGGGGTGTTCAGAACGTCTGCGGACATTGGGCAATCTCTTTCGTTTGCTGGGTGACCGCAGATATGGGCAAGCGGAAGCCCCGCGCCAGACGCGCCAAATTCAAACTATGGTTGCATCCGGCGCTATGTCTGCCAGAACAGCTGCGATAAGGCTGTGCCATGGACAATGTGGACATGAACCTTCTCGTGGCGCTGGACGTCTTGCTTGCCGAAGGCAGCGTGACGGGGGCGGCCCGCCGGCTCGGCTTGAGCACCTCGGCGATGAGCCGGACGCTCACGCGACTTCGCGCTGCCACCGGCGACCCGCTGCTCGTCCGGGCCGGACGCGGGCTTGTGCCCACGCCCCACGCCACGGAATTGCGCGATCGCGTCCATGAGCTCAGCCGGGATGTGCGAGCTGTTCTTCGGCCGCAAAACATGCGCCTGGACTTGGCCACGCTCGAATTGACATTCACCATTCGCGCCAGCGAAGCATTCCTGGAATTCCTTTCCGGCCCGGTCGTGATTGCGGTCACCCGTGCGGCGCCCCGTGTTCGCCTGCGCTTCGCACCCAAGCCCGACAAGGACGCGCGTCCGCTTCGGGAAGGTCTCATCGATCTGGAGATCGGTTTGCTTGGAACGTCCGCGCCCGAGATACGCACCCAGTTCCTGTTCCACGACAAATATGTCGGCGTGGCCCGGGCCGGACACCCGCTTCTGATGGGCGCCTGTGTGACGCCCGAACGCTACGCCGCCTGCAAGCATGTGGTGGCATCACGGGAAGGAAATGTCGTCGAGCCGATCGATGGAGCCTTGGTGAAGCTTGGCCTTGGACGCACCGTCGTGGTTGTCGTGCCCGGGTACCCCGATGCAATGCGGATCGTGCGCCAATCGGATCTGGTCGCGACCGTGCCGCGCTCGTGTTTCGGCAACGCCGGCGCAAGCGACCATGCCGTCACGGCGGGTCTCGAGAGCTTCGAGCTCCCGCTTCCCATTCCGGAGTTCAAGATATCGGCGATATGGCATCCTCGCATGGACGCCGACCCGGCCCATCGTTGGCTGCGCGATACCGTCATGTCAGTCTGCCGGGCGGCCTATCCCCGGCGATGAAGCGTGATCGCGCAGCGATAGTAAGTCCAACGCCAAGGCGCCGACTTGCTCAGTCCGATTGCTGTGTGCGCTCCGCGATGGCAAATGCCTGCAGGTTCCTGGCCTTGCCGATGTCCTGGTCCGCGTTCACGATGATCGAGAAGAAGGCTGCTCTCGCAATGTCCTTCTTGGAGGCCTTGGGGTGCGCTTTCCGGGCAGCTTTGACAAGCTGCTTGGGAGACATGTCGGGCGTGACGATCCTCATGAGAGTGTCGCCGATCGCACTCATTTCGCTTGCGTCCATGATGGGCGTCCCTGTGCTGACCGCAATGTCACAATAGCAAGGACAACTCGCGACCGACAATATGGTTCTGGAAATGAAAAACCCCGCCGGCAGGGACCGGAGGGGTTAGTCCTGGGAGGACGCGCGTTGCGCTGCGTTCGACAAGCGCGCCGACCAAGTAGCGCCAGCTTGCGACACGGATGTGACACCCGGCGATTGCGTGGGAAGCCGTGAGCGTGACACAGGCCGCCGGCATCAAGCCTTTCGAAAGGAGAAATGTGGTTCTGTTCGAAACTGAAGCGCGGGTGGCGCTGGCCAAAGGCAAGGCGATAGCGGTCGAATGGATATCTTTGGCATCAAGGGGCTGTTGATCTGCGCGCTGATCTTCATTCCGTTCGAGCATCTGTTTGCAGAGCGACCGCAGAAGATCCTGCGCAACGGCTTGGGTGTCGACCTGATCTATGTGCTGTTCAACGGCCTCGTCGTAAAGGCAGTAGTAGTCCTGATCGCGGCGAACACGCTCGAAGCCGCTGCAATGCTGGTCCCGCAATCGGTAACGCACGCGATCGGCGGCCAGCCAATCTGGCTGCAGGTCGCCGAAATCATCGTGATTACCGATACAGGTGTCTACTGGGCACACCGTGCGTTTCACGAAATCCCCGCGCTTTGGAAGTTCCATGCGGTCCATCACGGCATCGAGGAACTGGACTGGCTCGGTGCATTCCACTCTCACCCCGTCGACTCCATAATCACGAAGGCAATTTCGCTGACTCCGATCTTTTTTCTCGGATTTTCCGAAGCTTCGATCGGGGTCTTTTCCGTCATCTACTTCTGGCACACTCTGCTCGTTCATTCGAACTTGCGAATTCCGTTCGGCCCCTTGAAGTGGCTTATCGCCAGCCCGCAGTTCCATCGCTGGCACCATGCCAACCAGCGCGAAGCCTATGACAAGAACTTCGCCGGACAGTTGCCCCTCCTCGACGTGGTGTTCGGCACCTATAATGCGACAGGCAACAAAGTGCCTGAGAAGTATGGCGTCGATGATCCGGTCCCTTCCAGCTACTTCGGGCAGATTGGCTATCCACTGCTGCGCCGCAGGAAACGATCGAATCGGGCAGCGCCGGAGAGCAAAGGCTGACGGCAGATATTGACCGCAGCTGTTGCCGCCCGATGTGGCTGCTTCGCGCCGAACGGCGTTCATGGCGGCAACACAACCCCACTTGTCGTGTCGGCTGATGGCAGCAGAAATTCCTTCGTGGGTTGGTGTCGGCGGGCGCCGGCGATAAATGTAGGTCCTGCGCAATTTGCCACGAGGCTGGTTTCGGCATGGATTATCGCGACGACGACCTCACGAAATTCGAAGCGCACGGCGCCGCTCCTTTGCCGGCCGCGGCGAACGAAGGCCAGGTGGAGCACGAGGGCGCAAAGATCTGGTACGCGACGTTTGGGACGGGTTATCCCGTGATCCTGTTGCATGGTGGCCTTGGCCATAGCGGCAATTGGGGATTTCAGGTCCCGTCATTGGTCAAGAACGGCTATCAGGCCGTCACCATCGACAGCCGCGGCCATGGACGCAGCACCCGCGACGAACGGCCGTACAAATACGAACTGATGGCCTCGGATGTCCTGGCGGTGATGGATCGCCTGCAATTGAACAAGGCTATCGCAGTGGGTTGGAGCGATGGCGCCTGCGTTGCCCTGATCCTTGGCATGAAGGCCGCCGATCGCATCGCGGGTGTGTTCTTCTTCGGCTGCAATATGGATCCCAGCGGCACGAAGGAGTTCGAGGCCAGTCCGGTCATCGAGCGGTGTTTCAGCCGGCACAAAAAGGACTATGCCGAGCTGTCGGCCACGCCAGGTCAATTCGATGCGTTTGTCAAAGCTGTCGGCCTGATGATGAAGAGCGAACCCAATTATGGCGCCGCCGACCTGGGAGAGATCGGCGTGCCCGTGGCGGTCGTCCAAAGCGAGCACGACGAGTTTATCAAGGACGAGCACGCGATCTATTTGGCCCACAGCATACCGGGATCGGAATTGGTCATGCTGCCCGAGGTCAGTCATTTCGCGCCCTTGCAGCGTCCCGACCAGTTCAATCGCGTGCTGTTGGCCTTCCTCAAAAAAATTCATCCTTGAGCCCTGCCGCACCGTTTCCGGAGTCCCAGCTCCGGGCATGCACGCGAGACATCATTTCGCCTGCGAGGCTTTTCACGTCGAATCGGCTAAGCCTTGCGGCATGAACGAGACCTCACTTTATACGCCGGTGAAGCGTTTCCTCGAAAACCTCGACTTCGTCGTGAAAGGCGAAATCGGCGGCTGCGATATCGTCGCGCTGCGCGAGGGAGAGCCGCCGATCGTCGTCATCTGCGAGTTGAAGCTGCAGTTCAATCTCGAGCTGGTTCTGCAGGGCGTCGACCGTGCTGCCGCTTGCGATGAAGTGTGGCTGGCGGCGCGCATGTCGGCGCGTGGCAAGGGGCGCGAAAGCGATGCCAGGTTCCGCAACCTTTGCCGTCGGCTCGGCTTCGGCCTGATTGGCGTGACCGCCAATGATCGGGTCGAAGTGCTTCTCAGTCCGATCGCCGTGGCGCCGCGCAAGAATGCGCGACGGCGTTCTCGCCTTGTCGACGAGCACCAGCGCCGCCGCGGCGATCCTGTCGCCGGCGGAGGATCGCGCACTCCGATCATGACCGCTTACCGGCAGAGCGCCCTCGCCTGCGCCGCGGCGTTGGCGGACGGGCCCAAGCGCCCACGCGACCTGAAGGCGCTGACGCCGCTTGCGCCAAAGATCCTGCTGCATAATGTCTATGGCTGGTTCGCGCGCGTCGACCGCGGCGTCTACGATCTCACCGACGCTGGCCGTGCCTCGCTGATCCGTTGGCCGCAGGCCCCGGACAGTTCGCCAGGATGATCGTGAACGTGCTCTATGCCGTCGGTCAGTTTGAGTGGGATTTGCCGATCGAACCAGGGGATGCATGGTGATGGTGCGCATCCAGGACATGCGAAACCTTGGCCCGGCGATGGCGCGGATGTTGGCGGAAATCGACATTGTGTCCGACGACGATTTGCGCAATCTCGGCTCGGTCGAAGCCTATCATCGCCTGAAGTTTCGATTTGGCCGGCATGTGACGATCCTCGCGCTCTATGCGATGGAAGCTGCATTGTGCGACTGCGATTGGCGGAATCTCGACCAGGACACAAAGGTGTTTCTCCGACAACAGGTTGGCGCCGGCCAAGTCTTGGGGACGGCGTTACTCACGCCTCGCTGATCCGTTGGCCGCGGTCGTCCGACGATGAAACACGACACGGGATTTTGAACGCGCCGACCGCCTGAACACGGGAACCTGCCAGGCCCGTTGGTTGATTTTTCAGACAAAACATGCTGCTAGTCCCGCCCATGAAGACACTATGTATGACGGCCGTGGCGTCCTTGGCCCTGGCTTTTCCGGCCAGCGCCATGGACAGCGCCCTGCGCGCCGGCCTCCTGAAACTCGACCCGCAAACTCGCCTCGAACAGCGTTGCGACGCCGAAATCCTCGACCGCATCTCTCATGACGACCGCAAGTTCAAGGCCGACCGCGTCGTCGCATATGCCTTCGCGACGCCAGAGATGAGCGCCGACGCGATCCGGAGCCCCGGTGCGGCGTTCCGCAGCAAGGGACAATGGTACCGGCTGAAATTCAAATGCCAGACGGGGCCGGACCATATGGACGTTCTCCAGCTCCGCTATCGGATCGGGGATGAGATCCCGGAAGCCGACTGGGCGAAGTACAATCTGTACGATTAGGTTCTCGCGGGCTCGCGCCGGCATCTGGCTGCAGTCGGCGGCTGTTGAGAATCTCGCGTGGTTCCACCGCCACGAAAATGGTTTTCCAGCGTTGTCCGGTGCCGCGACTTGACGCCAGCGGACCATGCCTTTAGGCCCGTTTGGACGATCGACGACGAACACTCGACGAAGGGCTTCCAGGTCGATGGAAATTTTTACCACCGCGGGCTTTTCGGCTCTTCTTCAGGTCATCGCCATCGATCTTGCCCTCGCGGGCGACAATGCCATTGTCATCGGCCTCGCGGCGGCCGGCCTACCGGTCAGCCAACGCAAGCGAGCCATTCTTGTCGGCATCGCGGCTGCCACCGTTCTTCGCATTTTCTTCGCCTTGATCACGCAATGGCTGCTGACCATTGGTCCCATGCTGCTTATCGGTGGCGGCCTGCTTTTGCTGTGGGTTTGCTGGAAGATGTGGCGCGAATTGCGTGTCAGCCACGACGACGAGCGCGACGCCACCGAAGCGCTGTCGAACGGCGACTTCGACAAGGATGGCGTCGTCGGCGGCAAGGGGCCAAGCAAGACCTTCTCGCAGGCCGCCTGGCAGATCGTCATTGCCGACGTCTCGATGTCGCTCGACAATGTCCTTGCCGTGGCGGGAGCGGCCATGAACCATCCGACGGTGCTGATTGTCGGACTGGCGCTGTCGATCGCGTTGATGGGCTTTGCCGCGTCCTTCGTCGCGCGCCTGCTGCACAAATACCGCTGGATTGCCTATGTCGGCCTGGTCATCATCCTCTATGTCGCGGTCAAGATGCTGCTTGATGGGGCCGTGCAGCAATTCCCCGATCATTTCGCTTTTTTGGCACCCTGGTTCGGATCGGGAGGCCACTGAGCCACCCTGATGGCGTGGACCAGCCCATCGACAGGTTTGCTTGATTGCTGAACCCGTGCTATTGCGCCGCGCGTATTGGCTCCGGCCATGCCCACAGACCGACATTTACAGCGACTTGAGGCCGGGGCACCGTTTCGGCCCGTGCCCCCATTGGAAACTTGCCTATGTCCGCCCCTCGCGTCAGTTTCGTCAGCCTTGGATGCCCGAAGGCGCTCGTGGATTCCGAGCGCATCATCACGCGTCTGCGGGCCGAGGGCTACGAGATCGCCCGCAAGCATGACGGCGCCGATCTCGTTGTCGTCAATACCTGTGGTTTCCTCGATTCCGCCCGCGACGAGTCGCTCAACGCCATCGGCTCCGCGCTTTCGGAAAACGGCAGGGTCATCGTCACCGGCTGTCTGGGCGCCGAGCCGGACGTGATCCGCGAGAAGCACCCCAACGTGCTGGCGATCACCGGGCCGCAGGCCTATGAGAGCGTGATGGCCGCCGTCCATGAGGCTGCCCCTCCCTCGCACGATCCCTACATCGACCTCTTGCCGCCGCAGGGCGTCAAGCTGACGCCGCGCCACTATGCCTATTTGAAGATTTCGGAAGGCTGCAACAACCGTTGCACCTTCTGCATCATCCCGGCACTTCGCGGAGATCTCGTTTCGCGGCCGGCGGCCGATGTGCTGCGGGAAGCCGAAAAACTGGCCAAGGCCGGCGTCAAGGAACTCCTCGTCATCTCGCAGGACACCAGCGCCTACGGCATCGACATCAAATACCAGACGTCGATGTTCGGCGACCGCGAAGTGCGGGCGAAATTCCTCGATCTGTCGGAGGAGCTGGGCAAGCTCGGCATCTGGGTTCGCATGCATTATGTCTACCCTTATCCGCATGTCGCCGACGTCATCCCGCTGATGGCCGAGGGAAAAATCCTTCCCTATCTGGATATCCCCTTCCAACATGCCTCGCCGCAGGTGCTGAAGAACATGCGCAGGCCCGCCCACGGCGAAAAGACGCTTGAGCGCATTCGCGGCTGGCGCGACGTGTGCCCGGATCTCGCCATCCGCTCGACCTTCATCGTCGGCTTCCCCGGCGAAACGGACGACGATTTCGAGATGCTGCTCGATTGGCTGGATGAAGCGAAAATCGATCGCGCCGGCTGCTTCAAATACGAGCCGGTCAGAGGCGCCCGTTCCAACGACCTTGGGCTCGAGCAGGTTCCGCAGGAGATCAAGGAAGCGCGCTGGCATCGCTTCATGCAGCGCCAGCAGAAGATCTCGGCGACGCAGCTTGCCAGGAAGGTCGGCAAACGGCTGCCGGTGCTGATCGACGAAGCGCACGGGAACTCGGCAAAGGGCCGCACCAAATATGACGCGCCTGAGATCGACGGCTCGGTCCACATCCAGTCGCGCCGGCCGTTGCGCGCCGGCGATATCGTCACCGTCAAGGTCGAGCGCGCCGACGCCTATGATCTCTACGGTTCGGCCGTCTGACCCTTCCTCGCTTTTCCGACAGATGAAAAGGGCGCCTCGCGGCGCCCTCTCAGGATCCGAAATGATCCGCCGCTTATTGCGGCAGCTTGTCGTCGACGCCCTTGACGTAGAAATTCATACCGAGCAGCGTCCCGTCGTCGGCGACCTCGCCGTCCTTCAGCCATGCCGAGCCGTCCTGCTTGGCGATCGGTCCGGTGAAGGGGTTCCAGCCGCCGGCGATCTTCTTTTCGGTGGCTTCGGCCATCGCCTTCACGTCGTCGGGCATGTTGGTGTAGGGCGCGAGCTTGACCGCGCCGTCCTTGATGCCGAGCCAGACATTGTCCGGCTTCCAGGAGCCGTCGATGGCTGCCTGCACGCGGCTGATATAATAAGGGCCCCACTCGTCGGTCAGCGAGGTCAGCTGCGCGTTCGGCGCGAACTTGATCATGTCGGACGATTGGCCGAAGCCGTGCAGCTTGCGCTCTTCGGCCACCTGCAGGGCAGCGGTCGAGTCGGTGTGCTGGACGATGATGTCGGCGCCCTGGTCGAACAGCGCCTTGGCGGCGTCGGCTTCCTTGCCCGGATCGAACCACGAGTTCACCCAGACGATCTTGGCCTTGAAGTTCGGATTGATCGATTGCGCGCCGAGCATGAAGGAGTTGATGCCCATCACCACTTCCGGGATCGGGAAGGAGACGATGTAGCCGGCGACGCCGGACTTCGATTCCTTGGCGGCGATCTGGCCGAGCACGTAGCGGCCTTCATAGAAGCGCGCATTGTAGATGCCGAGATTGTCCCCGGTCTTGTAGCCGGTGGCGTGCTCGAACATCACCTTGGGAAACTTCTTGGCGACCTTCACTTCGGCGTCCATGAAACCGAACGAGGTGCCGAAAATGATCTTGCAGCCTTCGCGCGCCAGACGCTCGAAGGCACGGTCGGCGTCGGGGCCTTCGGAGACGTTTTCCAGATAGGCGGTTTCGACCTTGTCGCCGAGCGCCTTCTCGACCTCGAGGCGCCCCTGGTCGTGCTGGTAGGAATAGCCGAAATCGCCGATCGGGCCGGTATAGACCCAGCAGGCCTTCAACTTGTCAGCGGCCTCTGCTGACGCGGCCAGCGACAAAGCCGCTGTCGTCGTCATCAGGGCAATAAGCAGTTTTTTCATTGTGTTACCTCTCTGTGTTAAGCCTTGGAGCTTCCCGTCTTTTTGTTGTTGTCAACGATCCGGAACGAATGGCTGCCCCAGGGAGGCCGGCGTGTTCATCATCGTCAGACGCTTGTTGCGCGAGATTAGAACGAGAACCACGACCGTTGCCAGATAGGGCAGAGAAGAAAGCATTTGCGAGGGCACCGGAATGCCAAAAGCCTGTGCATGAAGCTGGCCGATCCAGACCGCGCCGAAGATGTAGGCGCCGGCCAGCACCCGCCACGGCCGCCAGGATGCGAACACCACCAGTGCGAGCGCGATCCAGCCGCGGCCGGCGGACATGTTCTCGACCCACTGCGGCGTATAGACCAGCGACAGATGCCCGCCGGCAAGACCGGCGCAGGCACCGCCGAAGATGACCGCCAGGTAGCGGTAGCGGATGACCTTGATGCCGAGCGCATGCGCTGATGTGTGGCTGTCGCCGATCGAACGCAGCGTCAGCCCGGTACGCGTCTTGAACAGAAACCACATTACCGCGGCCGTCAGCGCGACTGAAATGTAGAACACAGGATCCTGGCCAAAGAGCAGCCTGCCCACGACCGGAATCGAGCTGAGGCCGGGAATGTCGAGGTTGGGCAGCCTGACGCCAGGCTGGCCGACGAAGCGCGTTCCCATCATGCCGGAAAGGCCGAGACCAAGCAGTGTCAGTGACAGGCCGGTCGCCACCTGGTTGGTGGCCAGCGACAGCGTCATGACCGCAAACAGCAGGGAGAAAAGCGCTCCCACGGCGATCGCCGCCAGGAGGCCGATCCAGGGCGATCCGGTTAGGTAGCCGGCTCCGAAGCCGCCGACGGCGCCCATGACCATCATGCCTTCGACACCGAGATTGAGCACGCCAGAGCGTTCGACCACCAATTCGCCGATGGCGGCGATCAAAAGCGGCGTCGCCGCCGTTGCGATGGTCAGGAGGATGTTGACGGTAATGTCCATCAGCGGGCTTCCTTCAACTTTGGCGCGGCTTCGAGCTTCGCGGGGGCTTCCTGTTTGGTCAGCGCCAGGCCGATCAATCGGATGCGGTAATGAATGAGCGTGTCGCAACCGAGCACGAAGAACAGCAGCATGCCCTGGAACACCCTCGCCACCTTGTCGGAAATGCCGAGCGCGCTTTGCACCGCCTCGCCGCCGAGATAGGTCAGCGCCAGAACCAGACCCGCGGCGACGATGCCGAGCGGATTGAGGCGGCCAAGGAAGGCCACGATGATGGCGGTGAAGCCATAGCCGGGCGAAATCACGGGCTGCAGTTGCCCAATGGCACCCGAGACTTCCGAGATGCCGGCAAGGCCGGCCAGCGCGCCCGACAGCAGGAAGGCGAAGAACACCATGCGGTTCAGGCCGAAGCCGGCGAACCGCCCTGCCCTCGGACTGGAGCCCAGCACGCGGATCTCGAAACCCTTGAGCATGCGGCCCATCAGGATCCAGATCAGCACCGCCGCAACCAGGGCGAAGACGAAGCCCCAATTGGCTCGCCCGGCATCGGGCATCAGCTCCGGCAGCACGGCCGAGTCGCCGAACTGGATCGTCTGCGGAAAGCCGTGTCCCTGCGGATCGCGCCAGGGACCGCGCACCAGCCAGTCGAGGAACAGCTGCCCGACATAGACCAGCATCAGGCTGGTCAGGATCTCGTTGGTATTGAACCGGGTCTTCAGCAAGGCCGGGATCGCCGCGTAGGCCGCACCGCCGACCATGCCGAGCAGAAGCATCAGCGGCAGCACCAGCAGGCCTTCGAATTGCGGAAACAGCACGGGAATGATGGAACCGAAGATTGCGCCGAAGATGAACTGGCCTTCGGCGCCGATGTTCCAGATGTTGGCCTTGTAGCAGACCGACAGGCCGACAGCGATCAGGATCAGCGGCGCGGCCTTGATTGCCAGCTCATGCAATTGCCAGACCTGGCTGATCGGCTCGATGAAATAGATCTTGAATGCGTTGAGCGGGTTGACGCCGAGCAGCGCGAACATAATGGCTCCGGCGATGATGGTCAGCGCGAAGGCGATGAACGGCGACAGCATCGAAAACAGCGCCGAGCGCTGCGGGCGTTTGACGAGTTCGAGGCGCATCATGCCGTCTCCAGCGTGTGTTCGGCGTGGCCGGGTTCGGCGCCGCCCATCAACAGGCCGACCTTCTCGAAAGTCGCTTCGGCGATCGGCATCGGCCTGGACAATTCGCCATTGTGCATGACCGCGATCGCGTCCGATATCTCGAACAGCTCGTCCAGATCCTGGCTGATCACCAGTACGGCCGATCCGCTGCGAGAGAGCTCGATCAAGGCCTGGCGGATGTGGGCGGCGGCACCGGCGTCGACGCCCCATGTCGGCTGGTTCACCACCATGACGCTTGGCCGGCGGTCGAGTTCGCGGCCGACGATGAATTTCTGCAGATTGCCGCCCGAAAGTGCCGCCGCTTCGGGATCCGGCGCGCTTTTGCGCACATCCATCGCCTCGATGATGCGTTGCGAAGCGGCGTAGACGGCGCCGCTCCTGACCATGCCACCGGTGCCGACAAAGGCCTTGCCGTCCGTGGCATGGCGCGACAGCAGGAGGTTTTCCGACAGTTTCATGCGCGGCGCGGCACCGTGGCCGAGACGCTCCTCCGGCACGAAGGCAGCCCCCAGCAGGCGCCGCCCGGTAATGGTGAGGCCGCCGGCGTCCTTGCCACGTATGCGCACCGAGGCGGCATCCTGCTGCAAAACCTCGCCGGAGACGGATTCGAAGAACTCGCCCTGGCCGTTGCCGGCGACGCCGGCAATGCCGATCACCTCGCCGGCGCGGACATTGAGGCTGACGTTCCTGAGCGGAATGGAAAACGGCGTTGCCGGCTTGCGGTTGAGGCCGCGGATTTCGAGCAGCGGCTGCGCGGTTTCGATCCCCTCGACCGGCGCCCGCACCACGGCCTGCACCTCGCTGCCGACCATCATGCGGGCGAGCGATGAAGCGGTCTGCTCGCGCGGATTGCAGTGACCGACCACCTTGCCGTGCCGCAGCACCGTGGCGCGGTCGCAGATGCGTTTGACCTCTTCGAGCCGGTGCGAAATGTAGAGGATCGATTTGCCTTCCGCCCGTAGCCGCTCCAGCGTCTCGAACAGCTTGTCGGCCTCCTGTGGCGTCAGCACCGATGTAGGCTCGTCCAGGATGATGAGTTGTGGCGTCTGCAGCAGGCAGCGGATGATCTCGATGCGCTGGCGCTCACCGACCGAAAGGTCACCGACCAGCGATTCCGGATCGAGCGGCAGGCCGTAGCTGTAGGAAAGCGCCCTCGCCTTGGCCGCGATGCTGCTGATCGGCGAGCCGTCATCCAGCGACAGCGCGATGTTCTCGGCAGCCGTCAGCGCCTCGAACAGCGAAAAATGCTGGAACACCATGCCGATGCCGAGCTTCTTGGCGGCGCCAGGGTCGATGATCCGCACCGCCTGGCCATTCCAGAAAATCTCGCCCGAATTGGGCTCCAGCGAGCCGAACAGCATCTTGACCAGCGTCGACTTGCCGGCGCCGTTCTCGCCGAGCAAAGCGTGGATTTCACCTTTGGCGATGTTGAGGTCGATATGGTCGCACGCTGTCAGCGTGCCGAATATCTTGGTCAGGCCACGAACCTCAAGCAGGTTCGCCCCATCATGATTTGCACTCACAGTGCCTCCCATCCGGATTACCGGACATGTTCTGTGTTCCCGCAAGCATCGTATGCGCGGCCGGCTCTCGTGCGAAAGCAGCACGCAACTTGAAAGAGCTTCAAGAATTTCAGCGGAAACTCAAGGGTAAAGATTAGCCCTTCTCGCACAAGGATACGGCTGGCCGGCTTTTCGTGCAAACCATGCCCGCCGCTGCGGCAGGACGCTGAAAACCCAGGCAGACTGTCGTCAGGGAACCAGGACGGTCGTGCCTGTCGTTCTGCGTCCTTCAAGATCCTGATGTGCCTTGCCGGCGTCCTTCAGCGCATAACGCTGATTGATCTTGATCTCGACAGCACCGCTGAGCACGACCTCGAACAGTGCCGCGGCGGAGGCGTCGAGGTCCTCGCGTTTGGCATTGTAGACGAACAGCGTCGGCCTCGTGGCAAACAGCGAGCCCTTCTGCGCCAGCAGCGACATCGAAAACGGCGGGATGGGTCCGGAAGACTGCCCGAAGCTGACGAACATACCGAGCGGTTTGAGGCAGTCGAGCGAGGCCGGAAATGTGTCGTTGCCCACGGAATCATAGACGACGTCGCATTTCCTGCCGCCGGTGATCGCGTCGACGCCGGCGACGAAATCCTGCTCCTTGTAGTTAATGACGTAATCGAAACCGTGTGCCTTGGCCAGTTCGATCTTGTCGGCAGAGCTGGCGGTGCCGATGACCGTCGCCCCGAGATGCTTCGCCCACTGGCCCAGAATGAGCCCGACGCCGCCGGCCGCTGCATGAAACAGGATCGTGTCGCCTGCCTTCACCTTGAAGGTTCGGCGCAGCAGATATTCCGCGGTCATGCCCTTCAGCATCATGGCGGCCGCCTGTTCGTCGCTGATGCCGTCCGGCACCTTGACGACCTTGCTGGCATCGATGACGCGCTCTTGCGCATAAGCGCCCGTCGTCACGGCATAGGCAATCCGGTCGCCGGGCTTCAGCCAGTCGACGTCCTTGCCGACTTCCAGCACCATGCCGGCGGCTTCGCTGCCCGGAATGAGCGGAAACCCTCCGGGCGGCGGATAGAGGCCCGAGCGATGATAGACATCGATGAAGTTGAGACCGATCGCGGTATGCCTGATCAGGATCTGGCCCGAACCCGGCTGGCCGGGATCGGCGTCTTCATAGGTCAGGACTTCCGGGCCGCCATTGGCATGGATGCGGATCGCTTTGGACATGGACGGGATTCCTTGAAAAGCGGCTGGTCAGGGCTTTTTGGCGCCGAGGTTTGGAAAGAACTGCATGAGGCCACCAATGGTTGCAAGGTAGAGCCCGGTAACGGTAATGCCGATCTTGGTGAAGGTGCCGACCTGCTCGCCCAGCACGCCGATCTGATCGTAGAAAGCGGCGAGCGCCGCCTGCGCGAGCGCAAGCGCGCCAAAGGCGCACCACAACAGTGTCATGCCGAGATTGATCGGCCGCAGCCGCTCCACCCGCACCGGATGGATGAAGTTTATCGGGACAAAAGTCAGAATACCGGCCACCACGACCACCGCGAACGAAACCCATTGTCCGGGTTCGATGACGAATAGAGTGAACACCACCATGTTCCAGACCACGGGGAATCCCTTGAAGAAGTTCTCCTTCGTCTTCATGCCGGTGTCGGCATAGTAGATCGCGCTCGACACGACGATGATGGCGGCCGAAAGGAACGAGAGGCCTTCGCCCATGAAGCCCCGTTGGTAGAGCGCGAAGGCCGGGATCAGCACGTAGGTCACATAGTCGATAATATTGTCGAGGAGTTCGCCGGACCAGGTCGGCAGGATTTCCTTGACCTCCAGCTTTCGGGCGATCGGCCCATCGATGCCATCGACGAACAGCGCCAGTCCGAGCCACCAGAACATGGCCGTCCAGCGCTCCTCGCTCGCCGCGACCAGCGACAGGAAAGCCAGGAACGAACCGGAGGCGGTCAGCAGATGCACCGAAAACGCGCGCGCCTGCGGCCAGGTTACCTTCTTCTTCGGTCGCGGAATCCGCTCGGTGATCTTCTCGGCGATTTTCCGGGCCTTTGTGGTCTTTCTCACGGGCCCCGCCAATCCAGCTTGCAGATTTCGGCCGAGCGGCCGGCGAAATTCCAATTGCGGCCAAAGGCGCGCATCTTGCTCTTGTCGGACCTCGCCACGATGATCTCCGGCGCGATCCAGTATTCGGAATTCGTGATCACCGTATCCTTCTCGCGGTCCTTGCCCGCGATTGGCGTGACCGCCCCGTCGATGATCTTCGGTATCTGGAAAATACGCGTCTTGTCCCGCATCTCGTAGGTAATCGGCACCTGTTCGACGCCCAGGAATTTACCGACGAGGATCGAGAGCAGCGACGTCGTCCCGCCGGCCTTGCCGGTGAAGATCTTGGTCAATGCCTTGACCGCGTAGACCGAGGCTCTGATATCGATGAACAGGCCCGCGGTCCAGTTGCCGCGGCTCATGTAACCGGGGATTTCCATGATCAACCCGAGATTGAGGCCGGAGAGGTCGACCTCGCCGAAATGCCCGGCGTCGATACGAAAACCCGCCCAGGTCTGGCAATAGCCCTCGGTCGGAGGATGGCTGCCAAGCGACAGCACGCAAGGACAAAAAACCGTGCAATTGCAGGAGAGTACGAGCTCTCCTTTCATTGCCCAGCTTTGATCTGCCATCGAATTTCCCCCCGTCATAGCGAGACTACTAGCAGCGCGGCTGCCCAGACAAGCAGTATCGCACCAGCCAGCCGGGTTGGAAGGCTGCCCGTCGTCTGTTTTTCAATCAGGGTGAACACACCGATCAGCGCCATCCAGAAGACATTCATCACGCCCACGGCGAACATCACCAGCATCAATGCCCAGCAACATCCCAGGCACCAGATGCCTTGCGCGGCGCCGAGCCGGAAGACGCGGAGGGTCTCGGCACTCCAGTTCGAAAACAGGATCGAGAACGGGTTCCGGCATTTCGTCAGGCAGGCTTCCTTGAGGCCGCTGAACTGGTAGAGGCCAGCAACCAGCAAGGCGAGCCCACCAGCAACGCCAAGCACCGGATCGAATATCTTTCCGGAGGCGGCGAATGCGTGGACGGCAAGTGTCAGTGCCGCAAACAACATCGAGGCGGCAAGCCAGACGTAGAGATAGCCGGCAACCAGCACCAGCGGATGGACGACTGACTCCCCTTTGATCCGCGCCGTATCGGCGATCTCGCAATAAATGCGGATCATTGGTGCCGCGGATGGCAGCATCGCGGCGATCGCCATGAGAAACCACATGAGGATGAGCGCCAAGGTATGCGGGCCGATGCTTGCGTCGAGCGGCGCTGGTGAAAGGCAGAGCGCGAAGAACCGTTCGAGGAAGGCCGGTAACGGCAGTTGCGGCAAATTACGCAACAAAGCAGCGCCTGGCGCGCTGATCTGGGCGTCGGCGCTGCGAATCGCCATCGCGGCAAGCAGCAGCCAAGCCAGTGCGATGCTTGCACCGACGACGACGTTGACCGTCAAGCGCGGGTTGCGCGCGACGTTTGCCGTGGCGCGCCCGGCACGATCGAGGTGGCTGAAATCATCCTGTTGGCCGGCCATTCCACTCGAATGGGCCGAATCGCCGCGTTGATCAAGCCGCATGATCTGCCCTATATGCGTCTCTTGACTGGCAGGTCTGATGGCCGCCTCGCACAGCAAGCCGGAAACCGATCTTGGAGCATCAGGAAACAGCGCGGATACTGATCGCAGGCACGGGGCCGGCGGGATTGATCGCCGCCCTTGGCTTCGCCGATGCCGGTTTTCCGGTGACGATTGCCGGGCCCGAGGTTTCGGCTCCCGATGGCCGTACCACGGCGCTCATGACGCCTGCGCTGAAAGTGCTCGAACGGCTGGGCGTGCTCCAGGACATCGAGCCCAAGGCCGCACCCTTGAAGGTGATGCGCATTGTCGATGCGACCGGCCGGCTGATCCGCAGTCCCGTCGTCACTTTCCGCGCCAGCGAGATCGACGAGGAACAGTTCGGCCTGAACCTGCCCAACAGCGTCCTTGGACCCGCGCTTGCCGGCAAGGTGGCCGCGCATTCCGGGATCGAATGGCGCAGATCGATGGTGAAAGCCTGGCATCTCGGCGGCGACAAAGCTCATGCCGCGCTGGCTGACGGCAGCGATATCGATGCATCCCTTGCGGTCGCTGCCGACGGTCGCCTGTCGCCGGCCCGCGAGGCCGCGGGCATCTCGACGGCGGCGCGCGCCTACCCCCAGGCGGCGCTCGTCCTCAATTTTGGCCACGGCCGCGAACATGGCTTCACCTCGACGGAGTTCCATACCGAGACTGGCCCGTTCACGCAGGTTCCGCTGCCGGGCAATCGCTCCAGCCTTGTCTGGGTGGTCAAGCCCGAGACCGCCAAGGAGCTTGCCGCGTTGGACGACGCAACGCTCTCGCTGCGGATCGAACGAAAGATGCAGTCGATGCTCGGCCGAGTAACCGTGGAGCCGGGCCGCCAGATTTATCCATTATCGACGGTGACTCCTCTGCGTTTCGCGGCGCGACGGGTGGCGCTTGTCGGTGAAGCCGCGCACGTCTTCCCGCCGATCGGTGCGCAAGGCCTCAACTTAGGCATCAGGGATATCGACGATCTAATTGGAATCGCAACGGAAAATCGCGGAGATCCCGGCGCTGCCGAGGCCCTTGCAGCCTACGATTTCAAACGCCGGCCTGACATCCTCGCGCGGAGCAGCGCGGTCAATCTGCTCAACGTGTCGCTTCTTTCCGATATATTGCCGGCGCAGATGGCGCGTGGCGTCGGTCTCGGCGTGCTTGGTGGTTTTGCACCGCTTCGCGCCTTTTTCATGCGCGAAGGGCTGCGTCCCGGCAGCGGCTTTGCGGCCCTTGCGGGCGGCCTGCGGAAGCCGACGCGGCAGCGGTAGCGATTTTGAGGACTTTGCCGCGGTATCGCGACGTTCATCCAAAACCTTTGTTGCGCATTCCGCGTATTTTGAAGGCGCTCAGACGCTCGGGATTGAATTGATGCGGAGTCTGCGCCAAATAAAGTCAAGGAATTCAGTGGTGAGTACGATGAAAACGGCCAAATTCGCGATCGGACAGGTGGTTCGCCACCGGCTGTTCCCGTTCCGAGGCATTATTTTCGACGTCGATCCGCAATTCGCCAACACCGACGAATGGTACGAAGCCATCCCCGCCGACGTGCGGCCGCGCAAGGACCAGCCGTTCTACCACCTGCTCGCCGAGAATTCAGAAACCGAATACATCGCCTATGTCTCAGAGCAGAATCTGCTCGAGGATCAGTCGGGAGAACCCGTCCGCCATCCGCAGATCAAGGAAATGTTCGACAAGAAGCCGGATGGGCGCTACGCGCCAAAACGGCAGTCCAGGCATTGACTTCCGGCATACTGAGACTGAGACGGACAGAAATGAAAAAGCGGGGCATGACCCCGCTTTTTTTTGACTCGATAATGACCCGATGGTGGATCAGTTCGCGGTCTTCGCCTTGTCCTGCTCGTCCTTGAGCTTCTTGGCGAAGTCCTGGTTGTTCTTGGCGACGAAGTCCTGGAGCTTCTTCTGCCGGTCCTCGATGTCCGATTGCTGCAGCGGGGGGCCGTCATAGGCGCCGCTGAAGCCCTGCAGCGCGATCTTGATCGGGTTGGCCTGGTTCTGGAAATTGATCGAGGTCAGCGTGATCCCCTGACCCTTCTTGAACGAGGCGACGAGCTGGTCGGTCAGCGGCACTTCGGCCACGCAACGATCCGGGAAGCAGATGACATAGTCGAGCTTCTGCGCCTTGCCGGCGTCGATCTGCAGGCCGATGCCGGGAGGCACGAGGCGACCGGTCGGGACCGTCACCTGGAATACCTTGCGGTTCACCTTGCCCTTGAGCTCGATCAGGCTGACGCCGGTGACGAGCTGGCCATTGCCGGCGGTGACGATGTTCTGGACATTGCAGATGTCGACATCTTCCTGCTTGGTGCAGGCCTTGAACCAGCCCTGCGGAATCTGCGGCTGCTGCTGCGCGGAAGCAGAGGGAAGTCCTGCGCCGAGAAAGCCAACCACGCCTGCGGCCATGACCGACAGGCGGTACGCGTTGCTGTTCAGGCTCGTCATGTCGTGTACTTCCTCTCAATGATCCCGGGACCGGCTTCTTCGTGCCGTGTGGTCCAGCTACCTGTTGCCAAAATGAGGCAACAGAATGACTTCGGACGGCGTGTTACACTGCAAGCGGCGTCGAATCCAGCCCGCCCACTTGTAATTCTTGACGACGCCATTGGCCGCCACGCAGTTGCCCCATGCTAGGGTGCGGACCGAATCATCAAGCCGACCTGTTAAGGAGACGGTCATGGGCCGCGTTCTTGTTTGGCTGGTCACCGCACTATCGTTTTTCACCCTGTCGTCGCCACCGGCGCTGTCGGAGCCGAAATACGCGATTGCGATGCAGGGCGAACCGGCCCTGCCACCGGACTACACCCATTTCAGCTACGTCAATCCCGACGCTCCGAAGGGTGGCAGCATCACTTATTGCGTCGTCGGCAGCTTCGACAATCTGAACCCTTTCATCCTGAAAAGCCTGCGCACGACGGCGCGCGGCATGATGGACACGATCTTCGGCAATCTGGTCTTCGAGCCGCTGATGCAGCGCAGTGCCGACGAGGCTTTTACCCTCTACGGGCTTTTGGCCGACACCGCCGACATGGACCCCGAGCGCAAGAGCATCGAGTTCCATCTCAACGCGAATGCCAAATGGTCGGATGGTCAGCCGGTGACGCCGGAAGACGTGCTGTTCACTTACGATGCCTATACGCAGAAAGGCCGCCCACCCTACAGCGACCGCATGGCCAGGATCGCCAAGCTCGAAAAAACCGGCGACCATAGCGTGCGCTTCACCTTCAACGACAAGGCCGATCGTGAGTTTCCCCTGATCATCGCGCTGACGCCGATCATCCCCAAGCACGCTTTCGACATCGACACTTTCGACAGAACGACGCTGAAGCCGTTGATCGGCAGCGGTCCCTACAGGATCGCGCAGGTGACGCCCGGCCAGCGCATCGTCTTCAAGCGCAACCCCGATTACTGGGGCAAGGACATTCCCGCCAAACGGGGTTTCGACAATTACGACCAGATCACCATCGAGTATTTTCTCAACGCCAACGCCAAGCTCGAGGCCTTCAAGAAGGGGCTTTGCGCCATCGACGACGACGGCGATCCGGTGAAACGCGAGCGCGATCTCGACTTTCCCGCCTTCCATAGGGGTGACGTGGTTTCTGAAACCTTCGACACCGGCATTCCGCCCGTCGTGACCGGTTTTCTGTTCAACACGAGGTTGCCGAAGTTTTCCAACCCGGTGGTTCGGCGCGCGCTCGGCATGCTTTATGATTTCGAATGGGCCAACAAAAATCTGTTCGGCGGCAAGTACACCCGCACGATGAGCTATTGGCAGAATTCCGAGCTTTCCGCGCTCGGCCATCCGGCTGACGACAGGGAAAAGGCGCTTCTGGCGCCCTACCCCGGCCGCGTGCCGGCCGACGTCATGGACGGTACCTGGAAACCGCCGGTGACAGACGGTTCGGGCCAGGACCGCAAGGTGCTGAAGACCGCTTTCGACCTTCTGAAAAGCATCGGCTACCACGTGAACAATGGCACGATGATCGATCCCGATGGCAAACCTTTTGGTTTCGAGATCCTGACCGCCTCGCAGGACGAAGAGCGTCTGGCCGGCATCTACCAGCGCACATTGGAGAAGATCGGCATCAACGTCAGCATCCGCAGCCTCGATGGCGACCAGATCCAGTCGCGCAAGCAGCGTTTCGATTTCGAAGCCCTGATCGGCTCCAGCGGCTTCAACAATTCGTTGTCCCCTGGCATCGAACAGATCGGGCGCTGGTCGTCCGCCGCGGCCAGGACCGAAGGATCGTTCAATCTCGCCGGCGTCGCCGATCCGGCGATCGATGCCGCCATCGACGCAATGCTGCGAGCCCGTTCGAAGGAGGATTATGTCGCGGCGGTTCGCGTTCTCGACCGGCTGCTGATCTCCGGCAATTATATGGTGCCGATGCAATACAACACGCAGCAATGGCTTGCTTACTGGAATTATCTGGAACATCCGCGAAAGACGCCCATATTCGGTTACCAGTTGCCGACCTGGTGGCGCAAACCGAACTGAAAATCCGGAGATAGAGATGAGCGAAGTGAACGCCATAACCGTCGATGTGGTGTCGGACGTCGTCTGCCCGTGGTGCTTCATCGGCCAGAAGCGGCTGGACAAGGCGGTTGCCGCGGCCGGAGATGTCGAAGTGCATATACGCTGGCGGCCGTTCCAGCTCGATCCCACTATCCCGCCGCAAGGCAAGGACCGCCGCGACTACATGCTGGCCAAGTTCGGCAGCGATGAGCGCATTCGCGAGATTCATGCCCGCATCGAGCCGCTTGGCGAGGCCGAGGGCATTTCCTTTGCTTTCGACGCCATAAAGGTGGCGCCCAATACACTCGACGCGCATCGGTTGATCCGCTGGGCCGGTGCCGCCGGCGAGGACGTTCAGAACCGGCTGGTGCGCCGCCTGTTCCAGCTGAATTTCGAGGAAGGCGTCAACATCGGCGACCATACGGTGCTGGTCGAAGCTGCCCGCGAGGCCGGCATGGACGCCTCGGTTGTTGAAACGCTCTTGCCGAGCGACGCCGATGTCGAAGCGGTTCGCACGGAAATCACCACCGCTTCGCGCATGGGTATCACAGGCGTGCCATGCTTCCTGCTCGAGGGTAAATATGCCGTGATGGGCGCACAGGACGCGGACACGTTGGCTGATGCGATCCGTCAGGTCGCGGCGGCCAAGGCGCGTGGTGAATTGGAAAAGGCCGACTGAGGCCAGCAGACGCCACTTCGCCGCCATTTTGGCCTTGCTGATGAGAGAACCAGCCACCGTTGGCGCGCTGGTGCGGATCAACCCCTTGGTTGATGACGGGACAGGCGAGTTTGGCGACGTCGCTGCGGCAAGGAATCAGACATTGAGGGCGGCGTATTTCGGGAATTCTGGCCAGGCCCAGTAAGAAAATCCCCCGCCCCACACGACTTTTGAGTCACAAAGCCGTGTACGAAGCTTCCCCAAGGGAAGATCTGCCGCAGCCACGGCCATGGTGCCTAAATGACTGAAATACATTGAAATTTTCTGACCATCATCCACGGTTTTGATGTCAATTCGATCTTCAATCTGTTGCCTCAGGGCAACGGCCGCGGCGGCTTTCTGGTCTGCCCGGTTTAAAATTAATGGAAAATGATCAATTGGTGTTACCATCCGTAACAAAACAAAAAAGGTTTGGGCGGGATCGTGATTCGGATCGGCAGACGATCGCAAGAGTCAGTACCGGATGGACTACACCGCGACGCCGCAGGGCAGTCGCATTTGACGCCGGTATCCTCGATGCGCAATTTCTGGGGGCTCATGCGAGCCTACTGGGTCTCGGACCGCTGGAAGGAAGCTTGGACGCTGACGCTGGTGATCGCGCTGCTCACCGCGCTGTCCAGCAAGGCCAGCGTCTGGTTCGCCATGGCTTCGGGCGAATTGGTGAATTCAATTGCCTTCCTGCACGACGCCGCCAACACCCGTCCGCTGGAGACAATCCTGACCAACGCCGGCGTGCTGGTGCTGCTCGTCCTGCTCAAGGATGCCGGCTTCACCGGTATTCGCAATCTCGTCTCGGCAACCTTGCACCGCAAATGGCGTGGCTGGCTGAATGACAAATTCAACCAGGCCTTGCTCGACGGCAACCATACTCATTTCCATGCTCAACATGGTTCCGCGGACGGCGGCATCGTTGCGCCCGACAATGTCGACCAGCGCATCCAGGAATCGATCAAGGACATGACCGGCGGCGCGATCGGCCTCGCCATGGGCGTGCTGGGGCTGGCGACTTCGCTCTACTTTATCGGCCAGAACCTGCTGCAGTCGTCAGTGGAGGTCAAAGGACTGGAGTTTCTTGGCAGCTATGGCAGCGCTGTTCTGGCCCTCCTCGCGGTTGCCACTTACGTGCCCCTCAACACTTGGATCGCGGTCAAGCTCGGCAGCCTGCTGGAACGTCTTAATATTCGCATGCAGAAGGCCGAGGGAAGCTATCGCAGCGAACTGACGACATTTCTGCGCCGCAGCTTCCATGTCGCCGCCTCACATGGCGAGGGCGTGCAGAAAATGATGCACGATCGGCTCTATGTCGACATCGATCGCACCTGGGGACGGCTGAATGTCGTCAACACCAGCTATATGTCGTTCGAGTTGATCTATAATTTCATCGGCGCCCGTATTGTAGCCTATGCTCCTGGCCTGGTGCCGTTCATCCACAGCCGCCTGGACTATAAAGGTTACATCACCGGCTCCGAAATGGTGGGCCAACTCATCAGCCAGTGTTCGTGGTTCATCCATGTCATGCCCGCCATCGCCACGCTTCGCGCAAACAGCCAGCGTGTGACGGAGCTCGCCAACGCGATCGAGAATGTCCAGCACCCACAGGAATTCTACAGCCAGAGCGGCCGTTCCGACTTCCACTACGCCAGCCAGAATCCGGTTTTCGGCCTGACCATCCAGAAGCTGGAGCTGGCGCATCAGGGCGAGGACGCGACGCCATTCCTCAGCTCCGCCAACCTGCGCTTCCGGCGCGGCGAATGGACCTTCCTGAAGGGCGAATCCGGTTGCGGCAAGACCTCGCTGATCAAGGCGATCAACGGTTTGTGGCCCTACGGTCGCGGCACTATCGTCTTCCCCGAGGGCGTGAAGAGTTTTTATGCCGCCCAGGAGGTCAAGCTGCCGCAGGTGTCGCTGAAGCAGCTGGTCTGCCTGCCCGGCTCCGAACGCGATCATGGCGATGCCCAGGTCGCGTCGGCGCTGCACAAGGCTGGCCTTGGCGATTTCATCGAACACATGGCCAATGAAAGCCGCGAGGGCAAAAGCTGGGATCAGGTCCTGTCGGGCGGCCAGAAACAGAAGCTGGTGGTGGCTCGTATCATACTGCAGCAGCCGGGACTGTTGTTCCTCGACGAGGCGACCGGTGCTCTCGACCCTGACGGCAAGATTGCCTTCCACCAGGCCATCAAGGACAACTGCCCGGATGTGACGGTGATCAGTGTCATGCACGAAGCCGTGGCGCCGAGATCGGCTGCCGGCACCGAGTTCTACCACTCGATGGTGCTGATTGCCGACGGTGTCGCCACGAAGAAACCACTCGCCCCGAGCCTGCCTCTCGAACTCACCACGATCCTGGCCCAGCCAAGGCCGGTCGAGGACAAATGGACGCGGTTCTCGCGCCGGCTGAAGCAGAAATAACGACGACGTCACCGGGACTTACCGCGTTGAACGGCACACGGTGATCACAGTCTCGCGATCGGCACCGTTCGGCACAGTTTTCCTTCGTCACCGTGATTGACTCGGCAAGGCGCGCTCCTATGTTGCGCCGGCTTGCAGACAATCAAAAACGAACCCGCAAGCGGAAAGGTCACCGCGCCATGCCTGGCGACAGTCACAGTCGAACGCAACCGCCGTCCGCCTAGACGTGACCTGAATGGTTCATGTCCTGCCGGACGGCAAGGAGTGAACCATGAACGATTTTTCCCCGGTAGCGGGCGACGAGGCCGTCGCCATCGCCCGCATCCTTGCCAATGACCACGTCGCCGACGTTGTCGAGGCGCTCAATCATGAATCGCGCGAAACCGCGACGGAGCTGCTTTGCGCCGTACCCTTCGAACGGCTGGTCGAGATTTTCGATCAGCCTGAGCTTGAGGGCGCGCCCGAACTGGCGGAGGCCCTGCCCCGTCCCAAGGCGAGCAAGCTGCTCACCGCCATGTCGGTCGACCGCGCGGCCGACATCCTGCGCGAGCTCGAAGAGTCGGCACGCTCCGAACTACTCGGCGCATTGGCGCCGCCGCTGCGCGCGACCCTGCTTTCCATTCTGGGCTATCCTGAAGGCAGCGCCGCCTCGATCATGACGACGGAGTTCGTCAGCGTTCCCTCCGACTGGACCGTCCGGCGCACGCTCGATTACATCCGCAAGGTCGAGCGGACGCGCGAGACCGTCTATGCAATCTACATCGTCGATCCGCAAACACACCTCCTGGTGCGGTCGACGGGCTTGCGTCGGCTCATCACCGGTGAGCCGGACGACTCGATCCTGTCGGTGGCGCCCGACCGCATGCCGGTGACGGTCAGCCCGCTGACCGACCGCGAAAACCTGGCGCAGACGATCTCCAAATACGATCTGCTCGCCGTTCCGGTCGTCGACCACGGCAAGATCCTTGGCATCGTCACCATCGACGACATCATCGACACGATGATCGAGGAGACCACGGAGGACGTGCATCGCTTCGGCGGCATGGAGGCTCTGGACGAGCCGTATATGAAGATGAGCTTCCTCGCCATGATCAAGAAGCGTGGCGGCTGGCTCTGCGCGCTGTTCATCAGCGAGATGCTGACGGCCAATGCGATGCAAAGCTATGAGGGCGAGCTGGAGAAAGCGATCGTGCTGACGCTGTTCATCCCGCTGATCATGAGCTCCGGCGGCAATTCCGGCTCGCAGGCGACCTCGCTGGTCATCCGAGCGCTGGCGCTGCGCGAGATCGGCCTGCGCGACTGGTGGCGGGTGGCGTTGCGCGAATTGCCTACCGGTCTCGTGCTCGGCGCCATGCTCGGCGTGGTCGGGGTCTGCCGCATCGCGCTCTGGCAATATATGGGCTTCTACGACTATGGCCCGCACTGGCCGCTGATCGCCACGACTGTCGGCGCCGCACTGGTCGGCATCGTCACCTTCGGCTCGCTGTCGGGGTCGATGCTGCCTTTCGCGCTGAAACGGGTCGGTTTCGACCCAGCCAGCGCATCCGCGCCGTTCGTCGCCACGCTGGTCGATGTCACTGGACTGGTGATCTATTTCTCGGTGGCGCTGGTCATCCTGCGCGGCACTCTGCTGTAGCGCAACCGATGGCTTGCCCGTTGTGGCATCTGCCGTGCCAGTCGGACGGACATCGGCGACACTGGACTCATTGCCATCAACAAGGCTTAATGCCGCGGGGATGGTTGGGGACGCCGATCTTGAGATCATCGCGGCAAATGAATGATAGTGTCGATGTTCTCGATGCTGTCGTCGTCGGGGCCGGCTGGGCGGGCCTCGGTGTCAGCTATTGGCTGGCACGAAAGGGCCTGCGCCATAGCATCCTGGAGCGGGGTCGCATAGGAGAGACCTGGCGCACGCAGCGGTGGGATCGCTTTCGCATGAACACGCCCAACGTGCAGACCGTCATGCCAGGCGACCGCTACGAGGGTGCGGATCCGTATGGTGTCCTCTCCCGCGACCAGTTCGTCGCTCTTCTTGAGCACTTCGCCGGGAGAAATGGGCTGCCAATCGAATCGGATACGGAGGTGAGCGAACTCACGCAGGAGAATGGCGCCTATCGGCTGACC
Organism: Mesorhizobium sp. Cs1299R1N1; assembly: GCF_037179655.1. Lineage (NCBI taxonomy): Bacteria > Pseudomonadati > Pseudomonadota > Alphaproteobacteria > Hyphomicrobiales > Phyllobacteriaceae > Mesorhizobium > Mesorhizobium sp. Cs1299R1N1. The sequence continues at coordinate 77,885 of NZ_JAPYKR010000004.1, forward strand.
ACCTCGCACGGCACGCTTCGAGCGCGCAACGTGATCGTCGCGAGCGGCAACCTGAATTGTCCGGTGCGCCCGATCTCGTCAGATGCGTTGCCGCCTGACATTCACCAGATAGACGCGTCCGGCTATCGCAGCGCTGCCGATCTGCCCGACGGAGCGGTGTTGGTGGTCGGAAGCGGTCAATCAGGCGCCCAGATCGCGGAGGAACTGGCGGAAGCGGGCCGGACGGTGTTCCTTGCGACCAGTCGCGTCGGGCGGCTCCCACGGCGCTATCGGGGGCGCGACGTCATGATCTGGCTCGAGGAAAGCGGATTTCTCGACGTCCGGCGAGAGGAGGTCATTCGGCTTGCGGGGCGCATCCCACCGCGTGGTGTGCTCGGGTCGGAGCACACGATAAGCCTTCAGGCGCTCGCCGCCCAGGGTATTGTGCTTCTCGGGCGCTTGACCGGCGTTTCGGATGGCGGCCGCCTCTCGTTCGCCGACGATGTCGAAGCAAATGTTCGCTTTGGGGATGAAGCCTCCGACAATGCCAAACGCTATATCGACGATTATATTGGCCGAGCCGGGATCGACGCAGCTGTGTCGGACCCCGACCCGACGGAGACGGTCGCGTGGCGTCAGCGGGATCCCGTCATAGATTCGCTCGATCTCTCCCGGTCCGGCATCACCAACGTGGTGTGGTGCACAGGATTCAAGGGCGATTTCAGCTATGTGAGACTTCCTGATGCGCTCGACGCTGCCGGACAGCCCGTTCACACGGATGGCGTGGGCGTCCTGCCGGGCCTCTACTTCGCCGGACTGGATTTCGCCTCCACACGCAAGTCAGGCATCATATTGGCGATCGCCGAGGAAGCACCTCGCCTTGTCGAACTCATCGTAGCGCGTTCGTGGTCGCCTTTGGCATAGTCGAGAAGCTCCTCCCCGTCAGCGCCGGGAATTAGGCTGAGAGGTCCGCTTTGCGCATCACCACCAGTGTACGTCTCACTCCGGGCGGAGTTCTTGATTTTGCCGTCAGTCGATGCGTTCGCCGTCCTTCACGCGGTAGGTCGGCTTGTACATGGTGACGAGCTCTTCTGCCGCGGTCGGATGCACGGCCATGGTGCGGTCGAAATCATCCTTGGTCAGCCCCGCTTTCAGGGGGATGCCGAGCAACTGTGCCATTTCCCCGGCATCCGGCCCCAGTATGTGGGCGCCGAGAACCTTGCGCGAAGCGCCGTCGACGACCAGCTTGATCAGCATCTTTTCGTCACGGCCCGACAGCGTGTGCCGCATCGGCCGGAAGCTGGCGCGGTAGATTTCGATATCGGCGAAGCGCTTGACGGCGTCGTCTTCCGATAGGCCGACCGTGCCGATTTCGGGTTGCGAGAAGACGGCGGTCGCGATCGTGTCGTGGTCGGGCGCCGTCGGATTTTCCTTGAACGCCGTCTCGACGAAGCACATGGCTTCGTGGATCGCCACCGGCGTCAGCTGTACGCCGTTGGTGACATCGCCAATCGCCCAGATATTGTCGATGTTGGTGCGGGAATACCGGTCGACCTTGATCGCACCGGTCGCGGCGGCCATCTCGATGCCTATGCCCTCCAGGCCCATATTCTCGCTGTTGGGGATGCGGCCGATGGCCAGCATCACCTGGTCGACCGTCAGCACCTGCCCGCTGATGAGCTGCGCGTCGAGCCGCCCGTCCGGCCGCCTGCTGACCGATTCGGAGACGGAATGGCAAAGGATTTTTATCCCCTTCTTTTCCATCGTCTCATGCAGCGTGCGCCGCAGGTCCATGTCGAAGCGGCCAAGAATTTCCTTGCCGCGATAGACCAGCGTGGTGTCGACGCCGAGCCCGTGAAAGATGTTGGCGAACTCGACCGCGATATAGCCGCCGCCCTCGATCATGATCGTCTTCGGCAGTTCCTTGAGGTCGAAAGCCTCATTGGAGAAGATGCAGTGTTCGTGGCCGGGCAGTGCCGGATGCGCCGCCGGACGGCCGCCGGTGGCGATCAGGATCTGATCGGCGGTGACGGTGCGGTCCTCGCTCAGGAGATGGATCACGTGCGGGTCGACGATCATCGCCCGCGAATGAAAGGTCTCGCCGCCCGAACCCTCGACGTTTTTCTTGTAGATCGACTCCAGGCGGCTGATCTCGCGGTCCTTGTTAGCGACCAGCGTCTGCCAGTCGAATCTGGCTTCCGGCACCGTCCAGCCGTAGCCGGCGGCGTCGGCGAAATGCTCGGGAAATTGGGAGGCATAGACATAGAGCTTTTTCGGCACGCAGCCCCTGATGACGCAGGTGCCGCCAAAACGGTATTCTTCGGCGATGCCGACGCGCTTGCCGAGCGCTGCCGCGACCCGTGCCGCCCTCACCCCGCCGGAGCCTCCGCCGATGACGAAGAGGTCGTAATCATAACCGGCCATGAAGCGGCTCCTTGAACGCCAAAAATGTGAGTGACAGGTAGGCCGCAAACCACCAAAAGAAAAGCCCGGACAGGCCGGGCTTTACAGATGGCCGCAAGGCCGCGTTTGAAATGCAGGATCAGTTCTGCGTGTCGTCGGCAGGAGCCGAACCGTCCGCGGGTGCGGCGCCATCCGCCGGGGCGGCATTGTCGGCCGGAGCGGCGCCATCGGCGGGCGCGGGCGCAGCCGGCGCCTTCGCTTTTGCCGCCGCCGCCAGCGTTTCGCCGACCTGCTGGGCAAGATCGCGAGCTACGCCGTTCTGCCAGATGTCGGCGGCCTTGACGAGGTCGCGCGTCACGGTCGGGCCGCTGTCGAGCAGCTTCTTGCCGGACTCGGAGCTGTAGAAGGCCGCGATGTCGGTGAGTTCCTTTTCGGAAAACACTTTCGCATAGGCAAGAGCCGCTTCCTTCTCGAGATCCGCGCGGCGCGAGGCCATCGCCAGTGCCTTCTCGTTGATCGTCTTGCCGATCAGCTCCTGCATGTCAGGGTTCTTCTGGATGAGCTGCGATTCGAGCGCCGCGGCGGCCTGCGGCAGGATGCTGTCGAACGGGTCGGTCGCGTGGATCGCGGCAACCGCGGCGCGTGCGGCCTTCAGATGCGATTCCGTGACGTCCTGCGCGAAGACAGGCGAGGAGAACGCGATGACGGCCGAAGCCGCCACAAGGACGGAAAGACGGCGAACCCGGTTATGCAACATCATGATCGGTAGAACTCCCTGGTTTTCGGGCGGCATGGACAGTTTGGATACCGTCGCCGCCGGCGATGATGGCCGCTGACGCCAGCCCGATGAAAAGACCGTGCTCGACCACGCCAGGAATGGCGTGGAGAGCATTCGAAAGCGCTCTTGTATCCGGAATGCGGCCAAAAGATGCATCGAGGATAAAATGGCCGCCGTCTGTAACAAAAGGCTGGCCTCCCGTCATCCTCAATGTCACCGGACCGGAAAGGCCGAGACTTCCAGCCGCCACCGCCACGGCGATCTCGGTCGCGCGCAGGCCGAACCGGTTGACTTCGACCGGAAGAGGAAACCTGCCGAGCGTCTCGACCATCTTCGAACGGTCGGCGATGACGATCATGCGCTGCGAGGCCGCGGCCACGATCTTCTCACGCAGCAGCGCACCGCCGCCGCCCTTGATCAATGTCAGCTCCGGGTCGACTTCGTCGGCGCCGTCAACGGTGAGATCGAGTTCGGGCGTTTCCTCCAGCGTCGACAGCGGCACGCCGAGTTCGCGGCACAGCGCAGCGGTGCGTTCCGAGGTTGGTACGCCTGTTATGGTCATGCCGGAGGCAACCTTGTCGGCGAGCAGCCGCACGAACTCGTCGGCAGTGGTGCCGGTGCCGATGCCGAGCCGCATGCCGTCGGTGACATGGGCAAGGGCCGCCCGCGCGGCCTCGACCTTCAATTGCCTCGCATCCATGCCGTTTGCTGCCCCGAAACCTAATGCATGCCGCCCAAAAGTGACCTCGGTTTTGGGAAACGACATGCATGAAACAAAGACCCAAAGCACGCCGCGGAGAGTCCGTTTCGACGCAACGCGCTTTAGCGTTTCGGGCTCCTAGCACTTTTGCCGGCCGGGTCAAAGCCTTTGGCGGCGGCCCCACCAGTCTGCTTGCCTTAAAGCGTCGCAGCCGCTATCGCCTGCCGATGCATAAACCTGCGCAGGATGGATCATGAGTCGCCCGATCATCGTGTTCGACCTCGATGGAACGCTGATTGACACGGCGCCGGACCTGCTCGACAGCCTCAACCACAGCCTGGCGGCCAGCCAACTGGCAGCCGTCGACGAAGCCGGCTTCAGACGCTTCGTCGGCCATGGCGGCCGGGTGATGATCGAACGGGCGCATGCCGCGCAGCAACGATCCCTCAAGGTTGAGGAGCACGACCGGCTTCTGAAACTGTTCCTCGATCACTACACCGACAATATTCCTGGCAAATCCCGCCCCTACCCCGGCGTGATCGAGGCGATTGCCCGCTTTGAGAAGGCCGGCTATCTGCTGGCCATCTGCACGAACAAATACGAAGCCAATTCGCTGGCGCTGATCGAAGCGCTTGGCTTGACCAGGCATTTCGCGGCAATTGCCGGGCAGGACACGTTCGCGTTCCGCAAGCCCGATCCGCGTCACCTGATCGAAACCATCAAACGGGCCGGCGGCGATCCGCACTGCGCCTTGATGGTGGGCGATTCGCAAACAGATATCGACACCGCCAAGGCCGCCGGCATTCCTGTCGTCGCCGTCGACTTCGGCTACACCGACCGTCATGTGCGCGAGTTCGAGCCCTCGGCGGTGATATCGCATTTTGATGCATTGACGCTCGATCTGGCGCAAGGACTGATCGGCGCCGCCGCACACTGAGCGCCGGCGATGAAAATGTCTTCGGAACGGCCCCTGGCGGGACCGCAAATCCGATCTGTGTGAGAACACCAGACACTGCCTTGACTTAACGGGCCGGCCTCCCTTATATCGCGGCTCGCTTGGCCTTCGGGCAACGAGCGGGCGATTAGCTCAGCGGGAGAGCACACCCTTCACACGGGTGGGGTCGCAGGTTCAATCCCTGCATCGCCCACCATCTGTTTGCTGGGCATCACATCGGCAGCTACAGTCCGCTCCTTCAGCGTTCTGCCTTTTTGCGCAGGCATTGAAACGCCGGGATGCAGGCAGGACGACGTGGCGCCAACGTTGCATGGCCATGAATATTGAAGCGGCTATCGTGGTTTTTGGCATAGGACGCTTGTCTTGCCGCAACTGCAAATCCTTGGATCGGTGACCCGGGATGCCCACATGCGGAACAAACCTGCATGGCAGCGAGTTTCTTTCCGTCGAAACTTGAGGGAAAACCATGTCCAGATTTCTCGTGGCGACCTCCGTCGCCGTTCTTCTCGCCGCCGGACCCGCCTTTGCCGCGGATGAAACTCCGCTGCCGCCACCCAATGCCAAGAAGCTGTCGGAGATCATCGCCAAGGTCGAGCAGCGTGACGGGTTTCGCTACGTGAAAGAGGTCGACTGGGACAAGGACGGTTACACCGTCACCTACTACACGTCGGACAAGGCAAAGGTCGAAATCGACTTCGATCCTGTGACGGCCGAACCAAAATAGGATTCGTAGGGATATCCTCGTCGCGAATGCGCTGCCTACGAGCATTCTCAACGACGAAACGGGAGCCCAAATTGTCCATCCTTGGGGTATGTTATGCGCCGGCGCAGGGCCGCGCCTTGGGCAATCCTGTTGGCTTGGGGACCATGATGCGATGTTTCGTTAGAACTTATTTGCTGTCTGTGCTCGCCATCGTCCCAGCCGGCACTTTCCTTGCTGTTTCTCCGGCGCGGGCCGATGGGCCGTCCTTCGACTGCGCCAAGGCAAGCCTGCCGGCGGAAAAAGCGATCTGCGCCGACCCGCAACTGTCGGCGATCGATCTGCTGGTTTCGAAGGCGTACAAGGGTTTCGAGCCAGCGTTCGGCGGCGACAAGCGCAAGATTGCCCGCGGGCTGGTCGCCGACCGCAATGCCTGCAAGAGCGATACGGCCTGTATCGTCAGCGCGCTCAACAACGCCTTGCAGACCTATGGGAATGCGCCATCCTGGGTGCAGGACTACAACGTCGCGCTGATTGGCAAGAAGGCGCTCGAAGGCGCCGGGCGAAACCCCGGGCGTAACGATCAGCCCTTGCCCTTAGCAATCGGCCAATGCGCATCGACGCACATCAAGACGCTTACCACGCGCCTCGGCGACGATCCGCTGGAAACGGCCAGTCCCGAAGCGGGCAGCGCGGCCACGTTCACCAATGGTGGCGGGGCTGTCTCCTATGACCGCGAGCCTGGATTGGCCGCCTCGAAGGTTGGAGAACCGGTCGTCATGTGCTTGATCTCGATTCCCAGGGACTGCCCCAAGGACGACGACCGTGGCCGGGTCTATTATTCCGTCGACCTCGTCGCGAAAGGCTCCTGGGCCCTGTCGGATTCGCAGCATATGTGCGGCGGCGCCTGAGTGACTGGTCCGCCTGCGTCGGGCCTCGACGCTGGCCAGGTCTTCCGTCTCCCCTTGCGTCAATTCGCCATTGATGGCTGACTGTAGGATGAACGGGCTTCACGGGGGTGGGCATGTCGACTGCGAAGCACTTGATGAAGCGCGTCCTGATGATGCTGGCCGGCTATCTTGTCGCCATACTGGTCGGGCTGATCGCCGTGGTGGCGATCTATGCGGCGCTGAGTTCTCTGCCCAACGCGCCCGCCTATTTCGACCTCATGGGCGTATCGCCGATCGCGGCCTTGGTGGTGCCGCCGCTCGGCATGTTCATCTATTTCCTGACGGTTGTGCTGACCGCGCCACAGACACTGATTTTCGCGCTGATCGCCGAGTTTTTCTTCCTGCGCAGCGCCCTGCTGCACATGCTCTTCGGCGCCGCCGCAGCGGCCGGCGGCTTCTTCCTGATCTGGCCGAGCGCGGCGGAGGACGTCGATCCGGAGCGCTGGGCCGATATCGGCATCATCGCCGTCGCCGGTCTTGTGGCCGGGCTGGTCTACTGGCTGATCGCCGGGCGCGACGCGGGTTTCCGGCGCCCGCTGTCAGAGAGTTAGCGATTAGCTCGAGGGTGAGCGCACCGCCTCGGTCGCATCCAGGGCCTGCTTTAGCCGGGAATCGCGGTCATAGACGTCGCTGAAATACTCGACCTTGCCGGACATGTCTGGCCAGGCGGTGAAATAGGCGACATAGACCGGGATTTTGCGCGTTACATCCTCGGTCGAGTGTCCGTGCTTCAGCTTCTCCGCGATATAATCGACCGAGGTGCCGAGCACCGCCGCCGCCATGCCGCGTGGATCTTGCAGGCGTACGCAGCCATGGCTGAGCGCGCGCATATCCTGCTTGAAGAACGATTTCTGCGGCGTGTCATGCATGTAGATCGCATGCTTGTTGGGGAACAGGATCTTCAGTTCGCCCAACGCATTGGCCTCGCTCGGCTGCTGGCGCACATTGTAGGGGATGTTGGCGCCATAAGCGCCCCAGTTCACTGCCGACGAAGGAATGCGCTTGCCGCGTGAATCCGTCACCTCGTAGCCGGCACGGTCGAGATAGCCGGGGTCGCCGCGCAACCTCGGCAGCATTTCGTTGACGATGATCGACTGCGGCACGCCCCAGTAGGGGTGGAAATCGACCTGCTTGATCTGATCGTAGAAGAAGGCCGTCTGGTTGGTGACCCGACCGACGACGGCACGCGTCTTCAGCTTTTCCTGGCCGTCGTCAATGTAACTTGCGGTGAAGGCGGGCTGGTTGATGAAAACACGCGGACTGCCGAGATCGGAAGGCAGCCAGCGCAGTTCTTCCAGCGCCACCTCGACCTTCAGCAGCCTGTCGGCCTTCGACGTCCCAGCCAGTGTGGCGACGGTGCGCGGTCCGATGACGCCGTCACCCTTCATGCCCTCCTTCTGCTGCACCGCCTTGATGAGCGGGACCAGCTCGGGAACATAGAGTTCGCTGGTTGCCAGCCGCGACAGGACCTCGCCATAGCTGCCGCCCATCTCGTCGTCGAGATTACGCGCGATCAGCGACAGGAGCTTTGGCAGTTCGGGGCTGGTTTCGCCTGGCTTCAGCAGCAGCTTGGGATCGACGACGATCTCGTTCTCGGCACTCGCCTGCAGCGATTCCAGTTCGACGCGCAGCGCCTGATACTCCGCATTCTGCGGATGGCGCGATTCCAGATATGTGCGAACTTCCTGTGTATGCGCCAGTGTCTTCAGCACGCCTATCATGTCGAGCGGCTTGGCCGGGAAATCGTAGTAGCCGGTCATACGATTGGGCTCGACACGGCCGCTCTGGGCGTCATGGGCGTAACGCAGGACGCGTGCCGACAGCGCCATCTCGAAACGGACGAGTTCCTTTAGCTTGGCTGCGTCGTCTGTCGAGGTCGAACTGGTGGCTGGCACGTCGACGGTGTAGTCGGCAGGCGTGAGGCCGTAGCTGGCAGCCTCGCCGAGCACCCGCAAGGCATCTTGCGCACGGTTGTTGGGGCTGGTTCCGCTCACCCAGATGAAATCCGGGTTGGCCGAGTAATAGGCGATCAGCGCCTTGGCGATGTCGGGCTCCGCGTAGAGTTCGTAGTCGCTGAGGCCGGCAATGGCATCGTGGAAGGCCGCACCGGTGGCCGAAGGAACGAAGGCGGCATCTTGCGGTGTCGCCGGCTGCGGCGCGGTCGCTAGCGTCGAGAAGTCGACACGCACCAGCCTGTCGGCCTTGTACGTATAGTATGACGGACCGCTGATCCTCACGCTACCGCCGCCGCTGCCGGCCGGCGCCTTCGGCTTGTGCTTTGGCGGAGGAGGCGGAAATTCGCCCTTCGGCTCATGCCTGATCCCGCCGCCGAACAGCATGTCGAAAAGCCCTTGGGCCCCTGCCTGAGGCATGCCGAAAGCCAGCGTCGCCGTAATCGCCACGAGCGGCATCACGGTTGCTTTTTTACCGAGGAATTTCATGGATCACCCGCTCCGGTCGCAACCGGTTCCCGTTCCGCACGCTAAACCGTCCCGCTCACCGCATGGCGGATGTAAGGCGCGACTATACCGATTCATACCGATTTCGTTAAGCTTTCATAAATTTCGGCAGGGCTGTTGCAGAACGGTTTCACAACATCGTGACGGCCGGCGCGACCGAACTGTCGCCCCGGCCACGGGAAGCCTCGCGCCTCAAGCGTTTGCGCCGCCGTCGATGGTCAGCGCGGCTCCGGTGACGAAACGGCCCTCCGGTCCGGCGAGCCAGGCAACCATGCCGGCGATATCCTCCGCCTTGCCGAATCGCGGGGTCGCCATCTTCTGGCGCTGATGGTCGGCATGCGGGCCGTCGGCCGGGTTCATGTCGGTATCCGTCGAGCCGGGATGGACGACATTGGCGGTGATGCCGCGTGCCCCGAGGTCGCGGGCCAATGCCTTGGTCAGGCCGACCAGCGCCGCCTTGCTGGCCGAGTAGGCTACCAGGCTGGTGTCGGTGACCCGCTCGGCCAGATTGCTGCCGATCGAGATGATCCTGCCGCCCTCGCCCATGTGTCTTGCCGCCGCTTTCGAGGCGATGAACGGCGCCCTCAGATTGACCGACATGGTTTCGTCGAAATCGGCAAGCGACAGCGTATCGATCGGCGCCGCACGCCAGATGCCGGCACTGTTGACCAGGATGTCGAGCCGGCCGAAGGCGGTCACCGCATCGGCAACCGCCTGGTCTATGGCCTCGACATCACGGTTGTCGGCCTTGATCGCGATGGCGCGACCGCCCTTGGTCTCTATCTCGGCGACGACGGACCGAGCCAGTTCCTCTCCATGCAGGTAGGTCAGCGCGACATCGGCCCCGTCTGCCGCGAGCCTTCGCGCGATTGCCGCGCCGATACCGCGGCTGCCTCCGGTGACGAGTGCCGCCTTGCCGTTCAAACTTCCTGATGACATCGATTTCTCCATTTATGTAGCGATTGATACATAAATATCTGCCAACCTTGCCCAATCGCGTCAACTCATTTATGTATCGATCAACACAGAAAAGAGCGTCATGTCGGAAAGAGGCCGTCCCCGCACGTTCGATCGAACCGCGGCCCTGCGGCGCGCGATGGATGTATTTTGGGCCAAGGGCTATGAAGGCGCGTCGATCAGCGATCTCGCCGCCGCGATGGGCATCAATTCGCCGAGCCTCTATGCCGCCTACGGTAGCAAGGAGGCCCTGTTCCTCGAGGCGACCGATCTCTATTCCCGCGTGGAGGGCGCCGACATCTGGACCGCGCTGGAAGCGGCGCCAACGGCGCGCCTTGCGATCGAGCGGTTTCTGCGCCGCACTGCAAAGGCCTATTCGCAGACGGGTCGCCCGCAGGGCTGCCTGATTGCTCTGGGTGCGCTGCACGAAGACTCGAGCCGAGGCGCGATCTGCACGGATTTGCGGCGCCGCCGCGCCGAGAATCTTACCGCCCTGAGGAAGCGTCTCGAGCGCGGCGTGGCCGAGGGTGAACTGCCCGCCGGATTCGATTGCCGTGCCGCGGCGACCTTTTTCGCAACGGTCCAGCACGGCATGTCGATCCAGGCGCGCGACGGCGCTTCCCGGGCCGCCCTGCTGGCGACGGTAGCCGGGGCAATGGCCGCCTGGAAGACCATGGCCGGCACTGTCGAGGCGTGACAAACACAGTTCGTTGTGCTCGAAATCCGCCTTGCCAGCAAACCTGCGGCCGGGAGGGACGACAGTGAAAAAAGGGTATCGCGAACTGCTGGATGAGGCCAACGCCGAGATCGAAGTGGTCTCACCCGAGGAGGCGGCAGGACTGCTTGAAGACGAAGACACCATTTTCGTCGATCTGCGCGATCCTCGAGAGATCGAGCGTGACGGCAGAATTCCCGGCGCCAAGCATGTCACCCGTGGCATGCTGGAGTTCTGGATCGATCCCGAAAGCCCCTACCACAAGGCCTTCTTCGCTTCGGGAAAAAGCTTCGTCTTCTTCTGCGCCGGCGGCTGGCGTTCGGCGCTGGCCACAAAGACGGCGCAGGACATGGGGCTTTCGCCGGTCAAGCACATCCTCGGCGGCTACACGGCCTGGAAAGCGGCCGGGTTGCCCGTAGAGCCGGGGGAAAAGAAGAAATAGCCTGAAGCTCAGTGGAGCAGCGACGGCCCGCGCTGCGTGGCCACGAAGTCGACGGCGCGTTCAACCACACCCTTGTCGACCAGAATGCGGCGATGGCCGAGCCCGTCGGCCCAATGCAACCGCACATGATCACCGGCGCCGGCATAGCGTCGTGCGTGTTCAGCCGGCACCTCCCGGTCGTCAGGCGCGTGGATGACCAGCGTCGGCACGGGCGCCTGGGCAAGCTGGCGGTCACCGGTGAATTCATGCAGCGGCCGGCCGGAGAGATATTCGACGCGGTCAGCCATCGCCAGTTGCGAGCGGGGACCGACATTGAGCATGCGGCTGAAGTCGGCGAAGATTGCCGGCAGTGAGCTTGGCGCCGCGATCAGCACAAGACGTGCGGCCGCCAGTGGCAGGATGTCCTTGACGGAGCCGGCGATGGCATTGGCGGCAACGGCGCCTCCGAAGGAATGGCCGACGGCGGCAACGAATGGCCCGAACCATTCGCCGGCCACTCTTGCGGCTTCGACGGCGTTGACCATGTTGAGGTGCCTGCCCTGCGAATGGCCATGACCGGGAAGATCGAGCGAGACGACCTTATGGCCGGCAGCGCGAAACCCTTCGATCAGCACGCGCATATATTCGGTACGCGAGCGCCAGCCGTGGATGATGAGAACGGTGCCGGCAGGCTCGCGGCCCGGCTCGGGGCGGAATTCATGCACCATGACGCAGCCGGTCGCGGTCTTCAGCCGGTGATGCCGCGCCTCGGCCATGAACTCGGCGGCGCGGTCGATTGCCCGGCGCTCGCCGTCGGTGAGCGTCCTGGTGCTTGGCGTACGGCAGAACAATTCGAAAGCCGCGCGTCCGGTGATGCGCGGCGCGACATGTTCGGCCGCACCAAACACACCTCGGATGACCTTCAGCCCGAATGATGCCATAGTCAGAATCCATCCATACGTTCAAGCATGAACATAATAGTTCAAAGATGAACAATAAACAAGAGCTACCCTGGGACAACCCGCGTTTTCGCAACTGGGTCGCGGTGGCGCGCGCCTGCCATGTGCTGGAGCGCACGCTGGCGGTGAAACTCGCGCCGCTCGATCTGAAGCCGGCGCAGCTCGACGTGCTGATGAATCTCTACCGCCATCCCGGCATGTCGCAGCACGACCTTGCCCGCAAGCTGCTCGTGGGCCGCTCCAACATTACCATGTTGTTGCCGCAACTCGAGACACGTGGCCTGCTGCGGCGCGAAGGCGACGAGAAGGACAAGCGCGTCTTGCGGCTTACGCTGACCGAAGCCGGCGAGGCGCTGCTGATGCAGGCGCTGAAAGTGCATATGGCGCTGATCGAGAAGGCGATGAGCCAGTCGACGCCGGAGCAATGCGACATGATCGGCGATCAGATGCGCAAGATCTATGACGTGCTGAACGAAGCGTGAATTTCAGTAGATCACCACATCGATTTTTTCGCCCGTTCCGGCCATTCCCTGTCGTAGCTTTCGCCGTCGATATTCTTGCGGCTGGTGATTTCCAGGATCTTTCCGGGTGTCGGCAGCGACTTCGGATCGACATGTCTCTCCGGGTTCCACAGCTCCGACCGCACGATCGCCCGGGCGCATTGGAAATAAACCGAATCGACATCGATCACGGTGACCGAACGCGCCGGCTTGCCGTCGACCATGAACGACGCGCACAGGGCTGCATCCGTGGTGATATGCGCCCGGCCGTTGATGCGCAGCGTCGTGCCGGAGCCCGGCACCAGGAACAGCAGGCCGACGCGCGGGTCGCCGATGATGTTCTTTAGCGAATCGGCACGGTTGTTGCCGCGCCGGTCCGGCATCATCAGCGTTTTCGCATCGACGATGCGCACGAAGCCCGCGAGATCGCCGCGCGGCGAGCAGTCCAGCCCCTCCGGACCGCTGGTCGCGAGCGCGACGAAGGGCGAGGCTTCGATAAAGGCTGCGTATTCGGGAATGACATGGTCGAGTTCCTTGACCACGGAGGCTTCGCCGGGCAATCCGTAGAGCGCTTCGAGTTGTTCGACTGTGGTGATCACCGACATTTTCCGTCTCCCGATCCGCCGCCCCTACTCCCGGCACATGACGTTTTGACGACGCAACGGCGGCTAACGATCGCGGCTCAAGCCCTTCTCGGCGAGCTCCGCGAGATAGGCGTTCCAGCGTGCGTCCTTCTTGTGGCCGAGCGTGTGCAGGTAATTCCAGGTGAAGATGCCGGTGTCATGGAAATCGTCGAAGGTGATGCGCACGGCGTAATTGCCCACCGGTTCGATCTTCAGGATGGCCACATCGCGTTTGCCGGGAACCGTCACTCTCTGTTCCGGCGAATGGCCCTGCACTTCCGCGGAAGGCGATGCCACGCGCAGCAATTCCGCCGGCAACTCGAACGGCTGATGGCCGGGAAACGTCACGGTGAGCAGCTTGCGGTCCCTGGAGACCCTCAGTTCTTTTGGCGCTGTCATGGTCGATCCTGCCTGAATGCCCTTCCCTACGCTGCTTCGCCCCCTACGCAAAGGCGTCAACGGTGTCCGACACGCAATGTCGGTCGCGGAATGTTACCAAGGATCGAGGCAAGCTATCTTGAATGGCGGGCTGGATCGTATCACATAGCTATATATAACGATGCCGATAGCGGCCACGGAAACGTTCGAACATGAACATGATCGACCCCTTCGGTCGCACGATCAGTTATCTCAGAGTGTCGGTCACCGACCGCTGCGATTTCCGCTGCACCTATTGCATGGCGGAGGACATGGCCTTCTTGCCCAAGAAGGACCTGCTGTCGCTGGAAGAACTCGACCGGCTCTGCACCGTGTTCATCGAAAAGGGTGTCAGACGGTTGCGCCTCACCGGCGGTGAGCCGTTGGTGCGCAAGAACATCATGCATCTGGTGCGCCAGCTTTCGCGGCACCTCGAAAGCGGCGCACTGGAAGAACTGACGTTGACCACCAACGGCTCGCAGCTTTCGCGCTTCGCCGCCGAACTCGCCGATTGTGGTGTCAAGCGCATCAACGTTTCGCTCGATACGCTCGATGCCGACAAATTCCACGCCATCACCCGCTGGGGTCATCTCGACAAGGTCATGGCCGGCATCGACGCGGCTCAGGCGGCGGGACTGAAAGTCAAGCTCAACGCGGTGGCGTTGAAGGATTTCAACGACGCCGAGCTGCCCGAAATGATGCGCTGGGCGCATGGCCGGGGCATGGACCTGACCGTCATCGAAACCATGCCTATGGGTGAGATCGATGCCGACCGCACCGACCAGTATTTGCCGCTGTCGCTGCTGCGCGCTTCGCTCGAGCGCCAGTTCACGCTGACCGACATCCCGTTCAAGACCGGTGGCCCGGCCCGCTACGTCCATGTCAGCGAGACCGGCGGGAAACTCGGCTTCATCACGCCGATGACGCATAATTTCTGCGAAAGCTGCAATCGGGTCAGGCTGACCTGCACGGGCACGCTTTACATGTGCCTTGGCCAGGAGGATGCGGCCGATTTGCGCGCGCCGCTGCGCGCGTCCGAAGGCAACGAACTTGTCGCCGATGCTATAGACGAAGCAATCGGCCGCAAGCCGAAAGGCCATGACTTCATCATCGATCGCCGCACCAGCCGTCCGTCGGTGTCACGGCATATGAGTGTCACGGGCGGCTGACCTTCTCGTCTTTTTGTGCGAGAATTGCCCTGCAATCATCGGCTTCGGGCAGACATGCGGTGGCTCTTTTCGATCGTGACATCTCTCGCCGTGGCCTCGGCGAGCACTGCGTTTGCCGCGCAATCCACCTACGTGAACGAGCGCTTCGGCACCGTCTGCACCTTTCCCGACGATGTCTTTACCGATCGCCAGCCCGAGCCTGAGAATGGCGACGGGCAGGTGTGGCTGAGTGCGGACAGCGCCAGCCTGACATGCTCCGGCATATTCAATGTCGATGACGACACGCCGAAGGGATTCATTGCCGGCGAAAGAGCGAGCAACGAGCCGGGCTACGAGGTCACCTACAGCAAGGCCGGCAAGGACTGGGCGGTGCTGTCGGGCGTGAAGGATGGAAAGATCTTTTACGAGCGGCGGCTGTTTGGCAGGGATGGCGTCATCCGCACGGTCTGGATCGATTACCCACCGGCGCTGAAATCGAAATATGACCCGCTGGTCGGCGCCATCGCCGGCAGCCTAAAGGGGCCATGAACGGGGGGCGCATGAGCATTTTAGTCACACCGCAAGCAAATCTTTGTCCGCAAATGCCGGTCTGATTTACTGGTGACGGTTTCCCGCCTAGCCTCCGTTCCCTAGCGGCTCATCGCTTTCCCGGGGGATAACATCATGCGCCAACTTCTTCTGTCTTTCGCCTTGCTCGGCTTGACCGCCCTGCCCGCGGCTGCCCAGTCGATCGGCGGCACTTACATCGTCGCCGGCACCAATTTCGACGGTTCGTCCTATGACGGCGAAGCCACCATCACGCTGACCAGCGGGACCACCTGCGCGATTCATTGGGAGACGGGCGGCTCATCCTCCGATGGTATCTGCATGCGCAACGACAACGCATTCTCCGCCGGCTACGCGATGGGCAAGGATATCGGCCTCGTCGTCTACAAGGTCGAGGATGACGGGTCGCTGCATGGCCTGTGGACCATCGCCGGCAAGGACGGCAACGGCACCGAGGTGCTGACGCCGAAGAAATAGCGATCGCCTCGGTTGTACAGGTGTCGGGAGGCAATGCCGCCTTCCGACAGAATTCGTGCCTGATCCAGGATGATTTCACGCCGGCGACGATGGGTATCCGGTCCTGGCCTAGCCCTTTGCTGTTGCTGTTTCGTTGCGGGCTGTTACAGGCTTGCCTGCCAAAGCAACCGGTTGATGTCTTGCCCCTTTCCCCAAATCTTCGCGGCGCGTTGTTCATGGTGGTGGCGATGGTTGGCTTCACGCTCAACGACGCCATTACCAAATACTCTTCCCAGTCGATGAACATGGCGCAGGTCATGCTGATCAGAGGGGCGTTCGCCTCGCTCTTCGTCGGCCTGCTGGCCTGGCAACGCGGAGCGCTTGTCCAGCCTCGCCTGATGCTGCAGCCGCTGGTGGCGATCCGTGTGCTGAGTGAAGCGGGCGCTACCGTGTCCTTCCTGATCGCCCTCGCCCATTTGCCGATCGGCAGCGTTTCGGCCGTCTTGCAAGCACTGCCGCTGGCGGTGACGATGGGCGCGGCGCTGTATTTCGGCGAAGCGGTCGGCTGGCGGCGCTGGTTGGCGATCGCTATCGGTTTTGCCGGGGTTATGATCATCGTGCGGCCGGGTTTCGAGGGCTTCAGCGTCTATTCTCTGGTGGCCCTGGCCAGCGTCGCGTGCTGCACGGTGCGGGACCTCGCCACCAAGCGCATCCCCCGGGCCGTCCCGACGATGCTGGTATCAACCGCCACCGCGCTTGCCATGACCGTCGTCGGCGCGTTTCTGTTGACGCCGATGGGCGGCTGGACACCGATGACAGGCAAAAGCACGGCGCTGCTGGCACTGGCGGCAGTGCTGGTGCTCATCGGCTATCAATTCATCATCATGGCGATGCGTTCGGGCGAGATCTCCTTCATCGCGCCGTTCCGCTACACCGCGCTCCTCTGGTCGATACTGCTTGGCCTGATCATCTTCGGTGACATACCGGACATGCCGATGATCGCCGGCGCAGCAATAGTCGTCGGCTCGGGCCTCTATGCGCTTTATCGCGAGCGCATCGTCGGCCGGCGAAGGATCGTCGCCGAAAGCACCGGCCCGGCCATGGCGCCGGAAGGACTCTAGCACTCCCTTGAAGCCGCTTGCGATTTCCCGCGGCTGGCGTACAGGCTGGATGGCATGAAGCGCGATGTCGCGGGGATCATTCTGGCCGGTGGCCAGTCGAGACGAATGGGCGGTGGTGACAAGGCGTTGTTGCCGCTGGGCGGCGGCTGCGTGCTTGACCAGGTCCTGTCGCGGTTTGGTCCGCAGTTCGAGACCCTGGCGCTTAGTGCCAACGGCGACCCGGCACGGTTTGCGCGTTTCGGGCTGCCGGTGCTGGCCGATACCGTTGAAGGCTTTGCCGGGCCCCTTGCCGGTATCCTCACCGGCCTGGAATGGGCCGCTGCCGGCAGGCCTTGCAAGGCGATCGTCACCGCTGCCGGCGACACGCCTTTCCTGCCGCTTGATCTCGTCGATCGTCTGGCGGCGGCAGTCGATGAGCGTCCCGGTTCGATCGCCGTCGCTTTCTCGTCAGGCAGGCGGCATCCAACCTTCGCGCTATGGCCGACCGGATGCCGCGAAGCCTTGCGGCATTTCCTGGTCGACGAGGACAACAAGCGGGTTTCGGCCTTCATCGAGCGGCACGACTATGTCGAGGTGGAATTCCCGTTCCTGCAATCCGCCGGACAACCAATCGATCCTTTCTTCAACATCAACGTGCCGGACGATCTTGCCCTGGCCGCGCGCCTGTTGCAGAGCATGACGCCATGAACAGACGCGTCTTCGGCATCACCGGCTGGAAAAACTCCGGCAAGACCACACTCACCGAGAAGCTGGTCGCCGAGCTTGTGCGGCGCGGCTGGAAGGTCTCGACGGTCAAACACGCCCATCATGATTTCGACATCGACAAGCCAGGCGCGGACAGCTTCCGCCATCGGCAGGCCGGCGCAACCGAGGTTGCGATCGTGTCGGGCAATCGCTGGGCGCTGATGCACGAGTTGCGTGGCGAGCAAGAGCCGCCGCTGGACGCGATCCTCTCGCGGCTCGCCCCGTGCGACATCGTGCTGGTCGAAGGCTACAAGCGCGAATCCCACCGCAAGATCGAAACGAGGCGACTGGAAGCGAAGGACCGGACGCCGCTTGCGGCGGGTGATCCCAATATTGTCGCCGTCGCCGCGGATTTCGCCATCACCGACAAGAGCCTGCCGGTGTTCGACCTCGACGACGTAGAATCCATAGCCGACTTCATCGAGCGCACGACCGGCCTCGTTGCTTGAGATGTAACGTAAGGGCAGAATCCCATTACCGATTTTGGCGGTTTTGCAGTTGCTTTTTTCTTGGAAAGAGTGGGAGTATCGGCCTAGCGGGCGGTCAAAAAGCACCGCCCCACAGAGCCGTTTCGGAACGACGGCCGGGACCATAAAGAGAGGACTATCATGCGTATTGCACTGCGTATCGCGCTCGCCGCATCGGCTGCGCTGCTGACGCTCGGCGTAGCCCAGGCCCAGGAAAAGACCCTGCGGATCGGCACCGAAGGCGCCTACCCCCCATTCAACAACCTCACCGCCGATGGCCAGCTTGTCGGCTTCGACATCGACATCGCCAAGGCGCTTTGCGATGAGATGAAGGTCAAGTGCACCTTCGTCGCCCAGGATTGGGACGGCATCATTCCCGCACTTCAGGCCGGCAAGTTCGATGCCATCGTCGCCTCGATGTCGATCACGCCGGAGAGGAAGGAGAAGGTCGACTTCTCGCACAAATACTACAACACGCCGTCGGCGCTCGCCGTGCCGAAGGATTCGCCGCTGAAGGGCGTGACCAAGGAAGACCTCGCCGGCAAGAGCATCGGTGTCGCCACCACGACCACCCATTTCAACTATGCCTCGAAGACCTACACCGACAGCACCGTCAAAGGTTATCCGAGCAGCCCCGAGGAGCAGGCAGATCTTGCCAATGGCCGTCTCGACGCTATCGAGGACGACATCGTCGTGCTGCAGCAGTGGCTTGATTCGCCTGACGGCGCCTGCTGCAAGATCCTCGGCCAGCCATCGCCGCAACCGGTCGAAATTTTTGGCCCTGGCGCCGGCATAGCCGTTCGCAAGGGCGAGACCGACCTGGTCAACAAGCTGAATTCCGCCATCGACGCCATCCGTGCCAACGGAAAATATAAGGAAATCAACGACAAGTACTTCAAGTTCGACGTCTACGGCGCCGAGTCCTGATCTTCATTGCCAAGGCGGCAGGGGTCTCCTGCCGCCTTTCATCTCAGGAGCGCCGTGGGGATAAGACCAGTCAATGCCAGCCCAAAGCATATGGACACTGCTGAGTTGGGGACCCGAGGGCTGGAGTGACGATATTGCCTATGGCGCGTTGGTCACCATCGCGCTTGCCCTTGCGACGCTGCCGATCGGCCTGACGATCGGCTTTTTCATCGCCTGGGCCAAGCAGTCCGAAGAACCGTCGCTGCGGGTGGCCGCCAACATCTACACCACCGTGTTTCGCGGCCTGCCGGAACTGGTGACGTTGTTCCTGTTCTTCTTCGGCATGCCCATCCTGCTGCAATATGTCATCCGCCTCTTCAAGCCCGAGGCGACGGTCGACGTCGACAGCTTCATCGCCGGCATGATTGTGCTGTCGCTGATCTTTTCCTCCTACGCCAGCGAGGTATTCCTCTCCGCCTTTCGCGCCATTCCCAAGGGCCAGTATGAGGGCGGCTACGCGATCGGCCTGTCGACATGGCTGACCATGCGCAAGGTGATCCTGCCTCAGCTGCTGCGCATCGCCTTCCCCGGCCTCGAGAATTGCTGGCTCAGCCTGCTCAAGGACACCGCCCTGGTCTCGGTCGTCAACCTCGCCGAAACCCTGCGCAACGCGGGGGTGGCGGCGCGTGTCACGAAACACGCGTTCCTGTTCTACAGCGTCGCGGCCCTGGTTTTCCTCGTCCTGGCGATCCTGTCGTCGATCGCGACCGGGTTCATCTTGCGTTCGTTGGGACGGAGGGAGGCACGATGAGCGTCAGCCAAGCTATGTCCGTTGACCGGCCGCCGCCGCAGGCACGCGGCTGGCCGCGCACCCGTATCGTCGGGTACGCGCTCGTCGGCCTCTGGATTCTCTTCGGCCTCGGTATCCTCGCCTATCTCATCTATGCCTGGAACGGCGAGTTCTTTGCCAGATATGCGCCTGCCTATTTGCAGGGGCTGTGGACCACGCTGTCGCTCGTTGCGATTTCGATGGTGGTCGGTGCGATCTTTTCGCTGCCCGTCACCTATGGCCGCATGTCGAAGAGCCGTTTCCTGTCCGGCCTTGCCTATTGCTATGTCTATTTCTTCCGCGGCACGCCACTGCTGGTCCAGGTCTACCTCGTCTACTATGGGTTGGGTTCTTTCCGGCTGCAGCTCGAATCCATCGGGCTGTGGTGGTTCTTCCGCGAGGCCTTCAACTGCGGCGTCTTCGCCTTTGCGCTCAACACCGCGGCTTATCAGGCCGAGATCCTGCGCGGCGCCATCGAAAGCGTGCCCAGGGGCCAATGGGAAGGAGCCGCCTCGCTCGGCCTTCACAAGCTGCAGACGCTGCGCAAGGTTGTCCTGCCGCAGGCGTTCATCGTGGCATTGCGGCCCTACGGCAACGAGCTGGTTCTGATGATCAAGGCTTCGGCGATCGTCGCCATCATCACCGTCTATGACCTGATGGGCAACGCGAAGCTCGCCTACGCCAAATCCTTCGATTTCCAGGCCTATGTCTGGGTCGCCATCGTCTATCTTGTGATGGTCGAAATCCTGCGCCACGGCGTCGAATGGATCGAGCGCCGGATCACGATCCACCTAAAGCGCTGAACCGTTCCTGATCGGCCTGTGCCAGTCGATGCGGCGGTGCGCGCCTTGACGAATTCGTCGCATGGCCTAGAGCTTCCGCAGCTGAAATCTCTGTTTCGCCGGAAGGACAAGGCATGGCATCGGTGGCATTTCTCGGTCTTGGGGTCATGGGCTATCCCATGGCCGGACACCTGAAGAACAAGGGCGGCCACGACGTCACCGTCTACAACCGCACCCAAGCCAAAGCCGAACAATGGGTCACCCAACATGGCGGCAGCCTTGCCGCGACGCCGGCCCAGGCCGCCGAGGGCAAGGATTTCGTCTTTTCCTGTGTCGGCAATGACGATGATTTGCGCTCGGTGACCACGGGGTCGGAAGGCGCCTTCAAGGCGATGAAGAAAGGCTCGGTCTTCATCGACAACACCACGGCGTCGGCTGAAGTCGCGCGCGAACTGGCGCAAGCCGCGCAATCGGGCGGATTCTCATTTCTCGACGCACCGGTCTCCGGCGGTCAGGCCGGCGCCGAGAACGGTGTGCTGACCGTCATGGTCGGTGGCGATGAGGCTGCGTTCGACAGGGCCAGGCCGGTCATCGACGCCTTTGCCCGCATGGTTGGACTGATGGGGTCGGCGGGCGCCGGCCAGCTCACCAAGATGATCAACCAGATCTGCATCGCCGGACTGGTACAGGGACTGTCGGAAGGTATCCATTTCGGCAAGAAGGCCGGGCTCGACATCGAAAAGGTCATTGAGGTGATTTCCAAGGGTGCGGCCGGTTCGTGGCAGATGGAAAACCGGCATAAGACCATGAACGCCGGCAAATATGATTTCGGTTTCGCCGTCGACTGGATGCGCAAGGATCTCGGTATCTGCCTGGCGGAAGCCGACCGCAACGGCGCCCGGCTGCCGGTGACCGCGCTTGTCGACCAGTTCTACAAGGACGTGCAGGCGATGGGCGGCAAACGCTGGGACACGTCCTCGTTGCTGGCCCGGCTGGAAAAATAGGATCGCGATGGCCGAGCTTTCGCCCCAATCCAGTGCCGACGAAATCGTCGCGCATCTGCGCTCGATCGCCTCGGAGGAAAATCGTCTTGGCATGCTGCGCTACGGCATCAAGATCGAACGTGCGCTCGGTATCTCGCACGGTGTGCAGCGGCAGATTGCCAAGAAAATCAAACGCAACCACGAGCGCGCGTTCGCGCTGTGGCAGACAGGTATCGTGGAGGCGCAGTTCATCGCCTCCGTCACGGCCGACCCAAAGCGGTTTTCCGCCGCGGATGCGAGGCAATGGGCGTCGAGTTTCGACTCCTGGGATATCGTCGATGGCGTCTCTGATCTGTTCGTCGACACGGATGCCTGGATAGAACTGATCAACGAATTTGCGGCCGATGAACGGGAATTTGTTCGACGCACGGCTTTTGCCATGATGGCCTGGTCTGTCGTCCACCGGAAGAAAGAGCCGGAGGCGACCTTTCTCGCCTTCTTGCCCATCATCGAAGCGCAGGCCACCGACGCCCGCAACTACGTGAAGAAGGGTGTGAACTGGGCCCTTCGTTCGCTCGGCAAACGGTCCATGGTTATGCACGGTGCTGCCCTTGCAGTCGCCGAAAGGCTCGCGCAATCGACTGACAAGACCGCGCGCTGGATCGGCAAGGATGCTGTGAAGGAACTGTCGGATGCCAGGACAATCGAGCGCCTCGCCGCCAGAAAGACCTGACAGGTTGAGGAGTGCTGCGGCCGGTTCTCGCCGACATGTGATGCGGCTCGAGCATTGACGCCACCGACGGCGGCGTCTTTACTCGCCCGCAAAGGATGCGGCCATGACCCATTTCAAATCAATCCTGGCGCTTGCGGCCGCGCTTGCTCTCTCCACCGCCGGCGCTTCGGCCGAAACCACGCACATCTTTTGGAAGGATTTGCGCCCGGTAACCCAGGCGGTTGCCGAAGACGCCGGCCTGCCGATGATCGCGGCGAAACTGCCGGATCACGGCGAGACGCTGTCGGTTGCCCTGCAGGACAAAACGATACAATTAGCCGGCTATGCATTGCCGGTCGATCGCGACGGCGATCTCGTCTATCAGTTCCTGCTGGTACCTTGGACCGGCGCGTGCAGCCACATGCCGACGCCGCCGCCCAATCAGATCGTGCTGGTCACGCCTGCCCGTCCCTACAAGATGTCGCAAGCCTACCAGCCGGTCGCCGTTACTGGTGCCCTGAAGCCGGAGATGGAGAAAAGCCAATTGTTCATTCTCGACGGCGTCAGCGTCATCCAATCCGGTTACGCCGTGCGCAAGGCCGATGTCGTGGGCGTCGACACGGTTCCGGACTCCGTCGTATTGCCGGTGAACTCGCCCTGGAGTTTCCTCAATAAGAAGAAGAATTGAGTTGCGGGATCAGGCCGCGTTGGCGCCCGACTCCTTGTCCAGCACCATGTAGTCGAGCGGGATTTCGGTCGTGTACTTGATCTGCTCCATGGCGAAGGACGACGACACGTCCCGGATCTCGATCTTGGCGATCAGCCGCTTGTAGAAGGCGTCATAGGCGGCGATGTCGGGCACCACGACACGCAACAGGTAATCGACGTCGCCGCTCATGCGATAGAATTCGACCACCTCGGGAAATTCCTGGATGACCTCGGAGAACCGGCGCAGCCATTCATGGCTGTGCGAATTGGTGCGGATCGACACGAAGACGGTGACCCGCACATTGACCTTTTCGTGGTCGAGAATGGCGACGCGCCGCTTGATGACGCCCTCCTCTTCGAGCTTCTGGATGCGCCGCCAGCACGGTGTGGTCGACAGGCCGACTTTCTTGGCAACGTCGGCGACCGCGAGCGTCGCGTCCTCCTGCAGGAGGCGGAGAATTTTTCGGTCAAGGCGATCCATCGGAGGCTCCTGGTGGAATAGTTTCGCTATATTCCCTTTTATTTGGGCCGTTCACAAGAAAGAAATTCTGCTGCCTGCGCCGAAAGCAAGTGATTTCTTGCTGAATGCCTAAGCGAGGCGATAGCGGATTTCCGACCGCAGGAAAGGCAGCAAATCCATTTCAAACCAAGGATTCTGCTTCAACCAGCCAGTGTTGCGCCAGGATGGATGTGGCAGTGGCAGCACTTTGGGGCCGACGGAACTCTCCCAGATGGCGCGCCAGTTCATCACCGTTTCCGTCAGCGAGGGGCGGCGCGCCGCGCCCATATGCCAGGTCTGCGCATAGAGGCCGATCGCCAGCACCAGGTCGATCCGCGGCATCGACGCCATCAAGGGCGCGCGCCAGGCGGGGGCGCACTCACGCCTCGGCGGCAGGTCGCCGCCCTTGGCGTCCTGTCCGGGAAAGCAGAAGCCCATCGGCACAATGGCGAATTTCTCGATGTCATAGAATTCGTCGCTGGTCACGCCGAGCCAGTTGCGCAGGCGGTCGCCGGAAGCGTCGGTGAATGGCATGCCCGACACATGCACCTTGGTTCCAGGGGCCTGGCTGGCGATCAGGATGCGGGCGCTGGACGAGGGTCGCAGCACCGGACGCGGCTTGTGGGGCAGCGGCTTGCCGACGGGAGTGTCGACGCAGATGCGGCAGGCGCGGACCGTCGCGGCGAGCCTGTCCAGTTGGACGCTCAAGCGGCGGCACTCGGGCGGCTGGAGACGGCCTGATGCCAACGTAGCACATTGGTGCATTCCTCCGGCACCTTGATGCGTGCCGGCTTCATGAAGTCGATCGCGATCAGGCCGGTGATGTCGGCAATCGAATAGCTGTCGCCGGCGGCGAATTCGCGGCTGCCCAGTTCAGCGTCCAGCAGCCTGAGAAAATCCACCGCCTTCGGCTTGTTGGCCTCGCCCCATTCGGGGATCTGCGGGATTTCCCATTCCTTCATGGCCGGATGGATGTGGCGGAAAGCTTGCGTGACGCTGCTGAGCAGGTTGAACTCCATCCGCCTCTGCCACATCTCGACCTGCGCCTTGCCAAGTGCGCCGCGCCCGAACAATGCCGGCTCTGGATAAAGCTCCTCGAAATAGCGGCAGATAGCGACGGATTCGGTAAGGATGGTGCCGTCATCGAGCTCCAGAACCGGCAGGCGCCGCAGCGGATTGCGCGAGCTGACCGGCTGCTGCTTGTGTTCCAGCGCGCTCATGTCGATGGGCACCAACGGAACCGTGATCCCCTTTTCAGCGAGGAAAACGCGAACCCGCCGTGGGTTGGGCGCACGACCGCCGTCGAACAGCTTCATTTCGATCCTCCTTTTCCTTCCGCCAGACATGCTTCACCAGAAGCGAAATATCTCGCGCACGGCATCGCCGATCGACGCCAGCATGCCATGTTTTCGCTCCACGACATCGCCGTGGTGGCTGTCGCGCCAATCCTGCGGCTGGTCGAACGTGCCCGCCCAGATGCCAATCCTTGCGGCGCGCGCGGTGGCTTCCTCGCCTTCGAAGTCGCCATAGGCGACGGCCCAGCCCGCCTCGACCTGGGCGCGGTTGAGGTCGGTGCCGCCGGCCTTGCAGTCGCCAAGCAACCGGCCATAGCGATCGCGCTGCCAGCCGCTGCAGGTGACCGGCCTGCCGGCGATCAGCCGCACCAGCGATTGGCGCGCCTGAGTACCACAGGCATAGTCGGCGCCGTTCTTGCGGCAGGTCTGGGTATACTCCGGAGCGTCGATGCCGCGCATGCGGATGCGCTCGGCGCCGAGCGTGATCGAATCGCCGTCATTGATGATGGCCGTACCTTGCGTCTTGCGTGTCTCCACCCGGTCAAGACGCGCCGCAAGCAGGATCAACAGCCCCAGAATGATGACGGTCAGCCCGTAGTCCAGCAGCTTGCGCCACAGGCTTCTGCGGCGA
Source organism: Mesorhizobium sp. Cs1299R1N1 (assembly GCF_037179655.1). Taxonomy (NCBI): domain Bacteria; kingdom Pseudomonadati; phylum Pseudomonadota; class Alphaproteobacteria; order Hyphomicrobiales; family Phyllobacteriaceae; genus Mesorhizobium; species Mesorhizobium sp. Cs1299R1N1. Next base: position 103,249 of record NZ_JAPYKR010000004.1, read on the forward strand.
GGTGCCGCGTACCGCGGGCGCGACCTTGGCGACCAGGAACGGCTCATATGGCAAACGGTTGGTTAATCATTCGAACGTAGCTTAACACCTTGAAATCGCTGCGCGCATAAATTGAAGCTTTTGATGCCCTTGCAACGCTCGAACACAGCGGACAAGTTCATTGTGGACCGCAGGAAACGGCATCGCAACAGCGATGTCGCGCGCGCGGTGCGCAAGACGCGCGACCGTCTTTCGCAGCAGGCCGGCAACCCCGATTTCGATCGCGAACTGCTGAAGCTCCACGCCCGGGCGATGACAAGCGGTGCCGTCGTCATCCCGCTGCTCGTCCTGGTGATCGCCGCCGTCGGCCGTTTGGCCGGTGTCGGCAATGAGATCGGCCTCTGGGCGTTGTTTACGCTCACCTGCTATACAACAGTCGTCTTCATGGCGCGGCGCATCGAGCGCACGGAAGCTTCCGAACTCAACTCATTGCAAACGCGAAGGGAATTCCTGGTCGGGCATTTCCTTTGCGGCCTTGGCTGGGCCTGGTTTGTCTGGCTGGGCTGCGGCGCCTGCGAGGTCGACCAGTTCCAGGTGATCAAGGCGGTAGTGCTCCTGTTCGCCATGGCAGGGACCGCGCTCATGGCCTCGTCCCTGAGCGGCGCCCTGCTGGCGACCTTCGCGTTTCCAGTGGCGCTCTACGCCTATGCCGCGACCAGGTCGTGGATGCCGGTCGAGGCGATCATGGCCGGGCTGCTCGTCCTGTCGCTGCCTTTCTTCGCCTATATCGCCAGTCACCTCAATCGCTTCTCCCTGCTGCTCTTGTCGTTCCGCTCCGAAAAGGATGCGCTGATCGCCGAAGTGGAGACGGCGAAATCGATGTCGGACGAGGCGCGGCGGCGGGCCGAGGACGCCAACCTTGCAAAATCGCGCTTCCTTGCTTCGATGAGCCATGAATTGCGCACGCCGCTCAACGCCATTCTCGGCTTTTCCGAGGTGATGGCGAACGAGGTGCTGGGGCCGATGAGCAATCCTACCTATCGCGACTACGCCCATGACGTGCATGATTCAGGCCAGCACCTGCTCGACCTGATCAACGAGATCCTCGACCTGTCGCGCATCGAGGCCGGCCGATACCAGCTCAACGAGGAGCCGGTGATGCTGCTCAACATCGTCGAGGATTGCTGCCACATGATGGAGCTTAAGGCACGCAACAAGGATATCCGCGTCGTTCAGGATTTCGAACAGACATTGCCGCGGCTGTTCGCCGACGAGCGCGCCGTGCGCCAGATCGCGCTCAACCTTCTGTCCAACGCCATCAAATTCACCGCCACCGGCGGCGAAATCCGCGTCCGGGTCGGCTGGACGGCGGGTGGCGGCCAGTACATTTCGATCAAGGACAACGGCCCCGGCATTCCCGAGGACGAGATTCCGATCGTGCTTTCAGCCTTCGGCCAGGGTTCGATCGCCATCAAGAGCGCCGAGCAAGGCACCGGGCTTGGGCTGCCGATCGTGCAAGGGCTGCTCGCCATGCATGGCGGTGAGTTCGAGCTTCATTCCAAGCTGCGCGAGGGCACCGAGGCGATCGCCATCTTCCCGCTGAGCAGGGTGATGGAAGAACTGCCGGCGCTGCCGACCGCCGCGGTCGCCGCGCGGCGGCGGTAGCGCCTAAGGGACCTGCGTCGACATGACTGGAAAGAAACGTGGACCATAATGAGGGCGGAGTGGGATGCCAGCAGCATCGAAATCAAATCGCAGCGGCTTCGCCTGAAGCTGTTTGCGGCCGACGATGCCGCAGACGTCTTTGCCGCCATCACTCCCGCGATCACCCGTTTCATGCAGTGGGAACCACCTCGATCACCAGCGGCTTTTGCCGAGGTATGGCGATCCTGGCTGATCCCGATCCTTGACGGATCGGATTTGCATTTCGTCGTGCGTTCGTTGGCGGACGGTCGCTGCATGGGGCTTGTCGGCCTTCATGCGGCCAGGACTGCCTGTCCCGAGATCGGAATTTGGCTAAGGGAGGACGTACATGGAAACGGCATCGGCCGTGAGGCCGTTGCCGCCGTGGCGGCTTGGGCGTCCGACGCATTCAATCCGGATTGCTTCGAGTACCCAGTCGCAGAAGAGAACGTGGCGAGCAGAAGGATCGCGGAAGGCCTTGGCGGTTCAATAGTCGAGACACGCTCGAATTCGAAATATACCTCTGTCGTCTATCGCATTCCCAATAGCCGGCGTTGACGCGCGAGGACCGGGGACGTTAGCCCCGCACAGCCGCCGCCATGCCTGAACTGGTCAATGCCGCTGCCTTGACCAGCCCGGCCGCCAGGGCTGCTCCTGCCCCTTCGCCATGACCGATGCCCAGATCGAGCAGCGGACGCAGCCCGAGGTGCTCGGCGGCCCTTGCATGCGCGGGCTCCGGCGACAGGCTGGCGAGAAGACAATGATCAAGCGCTGCGGGGTTCGCCGCATGCAGCACCGCCGCGGCTGCCGTTGCCGCGAACCCATCGAGCAGTACCGGTATCTGCTGCATCCGCGCGGCGAGGATTGCGCCGGCTATCGCCGCGAACTCGCGGCCGCCGACCCGGCGCAGCGCCTCCAGGGGGTCTTCCAGATGGTGGCCGTGAAAGGCCAGCGCCGCATCGATCACCTTCGCCTTGCGGGCCTGCATCGCCGCATCGGCGCCGGATCCCGGACCAATCCAGTCGGCACCCCTGCCACCCAGCAACGCGGCGAACAGGGCCGCGCCGACGGTGGAGTTGCCGACGCCGAGATCGCCCAGGCAAAGCAGGTCGGTGCCGCCGGCAATCGCCTCCATTCCGAAGGCCATGGTGGCCGCGCAACCGCGTTCATCGAGCGCGGCATCCTCGGTGATGTCGCTGGTCGGGATGTGCAGCGCAAGATCGAACACCTTCAGACCGAGGTCGTTGGCAATGCAGATCTGGTTGATCGCCGCACCGCCGGCCGCGCAAAGCTCGACCGCGTTGGCGGTCGCCGCCACGGGCCTCGTCGAAATGCCATGCCTGACAACGCCATGATTACCGGCAAAGACAGCCATCAAGGGCCTGGTCACGGCGGGCGGAGCGCGACCGCTCCAGGCCGCGAGCCACGCGGCGATGTCCTCGACGCGGCCAAGCGAATTCACCGGCTTGTCGGCTTTGGCCAACAGCGTGCGCACGCGCGCTTCGGCTTTAAGGTCGGCTGCCGGCAAACTGTCGAGCAGGTTACGGAAATCATCGAAAGGCAGTGCACTGGTCATGTCGCGAACAATCGTTCCTGGATCCGGGGAGCGGCATAGCTGCCTTGCGTGATCGGCACAACCTCCTCGATCGTCCTTCCCTGATTTGCCGCAAAGGCGGTCACGGAAGGCGCTATCGCGAGGGCTTGCATTGGCTTTGCCGTTGCACCATGTGGAGATGGAAGAGCGGATTCCGGACCGTGTCCCTCGAGAGAAAGTCATGACGGCCATCGAAACTCCCTGCATCCTGGTCTGTTCGATCGATATGAAAACCGGCTTCTGCTTCGGTTGCGGCCGCACGCGCGAGGAGATCGGCGCCTGGATGGCGATGACGCCCGAGACGCGCCGCAGCGTGATGGCCGAACTGCCGGCCCGGCTGGAAACCGTCGAGCGCCGGCCGCGCCGGGAAACACGCCGCACCCGTATGGCGCGCGAACGCGACGCACTCTAGCGAGGAACGGATGAGCAGCCGGCTGTTCTGGACTGTGATGGCGGTGATCGGGGTGGGGGCAGTGCTTCTCATGCTCAACGATTCCGCCGGCAGCACGCTCGGCGTCGAGAATTACGATTTTGGCCGGCTGATCTGGCTTGGGGCTTTCGGCGCCCTTATCGGCGCCGGCTTGCTGCGGTCGGCTCCGCTCGGAGTGATGGCCCGCAATCTCGGCGCCTGGGCGGCAATCGTGCTCGCGCTGATCGCGGGCTACCAATATCGCTACGAGCTGCAGGACGTCGCCAGCCGCGTGACCGCGGGCCTTGTTCCCGGCAGTCCGCTGGCGCTCGGCGTCGAAGACGGCCACGCCACCGTGACCCTGGACAAGGCCGACAATGGTCATTTCGAAGCGCGCATCCTGGTCAACGGCAACCCGGTTCGCACCGTTGTCGACACCGGCGCGACCAGCACGGTCCTGACTTCCGAAGACGCGCAAGCCGCCGGCTTCAATCCCGCGGCGCTCAACTACACAATACAGGTTTCGACAGCCAACGGCATGGCACGCGCCGCGGCGGTCAAAACCCACGAGCTGGCGATCGGCGGCATCGTGCGCAAGGATATGTCGGTGATGATCGCCGCCCCCGGCATGCTGAGCCAAAGCCTGCTCGGCATGAACTTCATCGGTTCGCTCTCGGGCTTCGACGTGCGCGGCGACCGTATGATCCTCAGGGACTAATGCATGTCGCCCGGAAGTGTCCTCGGTTCCGGGATAACGGCATGCATAAAATCAGAAGCTTACAGCCGGTCAGGCGAATCCTATTCGCCGCGACATGCTGTAAGTTCAGGCCGCTTCGGCGGCCGCTCCTCCGAATTCGACAGCCGCGAAAGCCGTCTTCAGCACGTCCGGCCCGGCTCCGGGCCGGGTCGCGTCGGTGGACAGGACCTGGCGGTAGCGGCGCGCGCCGGGCAGCCCGTGAAACAGCCCGACCATATGGCGGGTGACATGGCCGAGCCGTCCGCCTTGTTCGATATGGCGCGCCGCATAGTCCGCCATCGCATCGATCAGCGCCGCGAAATCGAACGCTTCCGGCAGCGCTCCGTAGAAGGCGGCGTCAACACCGGCCAGAATGCCTGGTGTGTGGTAGGCGGCGCGGCCGAGCATGGCGCCATCGACATGATCGAGATGCGTCCGAGCCTCTTCAAGCGACTGAATACCGCCATTGATGCCAATGAATTTGCTCGTCTTTTTTTCCTTCAGCCGATAGACCCTGTCATAGTCAAGCGGCGGGATGTCGCGGTTCTCCTTGGGGCTCAGCCCTTCCAGCCACGCCTTGCGAGCATGCACCCACAAGGTATCGGCGCCGGCATCGAAAACCCCATTCGCCAGCGCATCGAGCGCCGGCTCCGGATCCTGTTCGTCGACGCCGATGCGGCATTTGACCGTGACCGGCACCGTCACTGCCGCTTTCATCGCTGCGACACAGTCGGCGACAAGGTCGGGCACTTTCATCAGGCAAGCGCCGAAGGTGCCCGACTGGACGCGGTCGGACGGGCAGCCGACATTGAGATTGATCTCGTCATAACCGAAGGCCTCGCCAATGCGCGCCGCTTCGGCAAGTTTTGCGGGATCCGAGCCGCCAAGTTGCAGGGCGACGGGATGTTCCACCTCATCGAAGCCAAGCAGCCGCTCGCGCGTGCCGTGGATCACCGCGTCAGCGACAACCATTTCGGTGTACAGCAGCGCATGTGTCGTCAGCCGGCGATGGAAGAACCGGCAATGCCGGTCTGTCCAGTCCATCATGGGTGCTATGGCTATTCTATGATCTTGATTTTTCAGCATTTTTTCTTTAACATCAAATCGTTAGACCCTGCCGAGTGCACACGAATTTACGCCAGAATACGACCCTTTTCGCCACGTTTAGATCTCTCAGTGCACACGGAGCGCAGACGAAAAAATGGCCACCTACACCAAGCTCTCGTCTGGTTCCTGGCGTGTCCAAGTCCGTCGCAAAGGTCGCTACGCCAGCGAGACCTTCCTGCGCCGAGACGACGCGCGGCGCTGGGCGACCGAAACCGAGCGCCAAGTCGATCACGGTGAGACGCCGACGAAGTCCCGTAAAGCGAGCCTGAAAACTTTCGGCGAACTCATCGACCTTCATATCGACGACATGCGCGAAGTAGGCAAGTCCCCTCGGCGCTCCAAGGCCTCCGTGGTGAACGCACCTTATCTGCGTTGCGGCGGTGCCGATCGCGAGACGGCCGGACCGCGTTCGATTCCTTGTGACCTACTGCGTCAGCGGCCGGCGGTAGCCATGAACCAGGGCGGGATGTCGTGGTATCCCTTGGCGGCGGGGATCAGGTCACGTTGATAGGGGTTCATGAGGAACAGTTCCACAATGACAACTTCCACAGCGGCCTGCTGCTAGCATAAGGCGACGCATTTGCAGCTTGCGCGATCCACAGGCATCCCCTTCCGACAGCGCATCGACTATGATGGACATTGCGCTATCCTCCGTTGAACCTGACCATCAATGCACATCGGGAGGGGAACGGTTCCACTTGGGCATCTGCATCGCGAATGGAACATAAGCAGGCGAAAGCATGAGGTGGGCGCGCGGCGGGCCTGCGGTCGCCGAGGCCGCCGCAGCATCTCTCAGGCTCTGCGTCGGCTGGCCGCGACGTCGCATCATATGGGCAATACCCTGCACATCGGCCTTGTCGGTTACGGTGACGAGACGAACAGGATATAACGTTATTGGGGGCAGCTGGTCGAGGAAAGCCTCACCGTCATGAAACCGATGAACGAAGAGCACCTTGCGGTTCTACGCAGGCACATGGTCGAGATGATTGCGATCCATGCCGACCTTGCAAGCGAAGAACTCGGCAAGGCAACGCTCGATGAGCGGGTGATGGCATCGATGCGGCGGGTCCCGCGACATCTCTTCGTGCCCGCTGCGGTCGCGTCTTATGCCTACCAGGACATGCCGCTGCCGATTGGCTTCAATAAGACCGTGTCGCAGCCCTTCATGGTCGCTCTGATGACCGATCTCCTTACTCCCCAGGCGCACGAAACTGTGCTCGAGATCGGGACTGGCCTAGGCTATCAATCCGCCATCCTCGCGGAACTCGCAGGACAAGTTTGGAGCGTCGAAATCATCGAGGAGTTCGCAACCCATGCCGAGGCTCTGCTGCAGGGCCTTGGCTTCTCGAATGTCGCTATTCGTGTCGGAGACGGGTCTCGCGGCTGGCCGGAGCACGCCCCATTCGACAAGATTCTCGTTAGCGTGGCGGCTGAGCGGACGCCGCCCGCTTTACTGAATCAGCTCAAGCCAGGGGGACGCCTTGTTCTGCCTTTGGCGTCTGAAGAAGTACAGTTTCTGACTATCATCGACAAGGATGCTGCTGGGCAACTCGAGACTCGGAAACTCATCCCGGTTCGGTTCAGCCGGCTTGAAACCATCTAACGAGGTGCGCACAATTGCCGCTACTTCGCTTTTTTCGACCGTCAGCCGGATGCCGGCAGCTGCGCACTCTTCTCGTCGCAATCCTCCGGCTGTCAAACTCTATCCTCGTAGACCTCAATTGGGAGACCATCGGGGTCTGCCACGAAAGTAAACGGACGGCCTGTGTGTGGGTCTATGCGGATAGGCTCAACTTCGACACCTCGTGCGCGAAGCAACCGGGCTGTCGCCTCTACCGAGTCCACCGAGAATGCTACATGTCGTAGCCCGCATGCCTCAGGCCTGGTCGGCCGGCTGGGCGGCATGGGAAAACTGAACAATTCGATCTGGACGGGACCATGCCGCAAGTCGCACTTCCAAGATTGCTTTTCGGCGCGCCAATTTTCGTCGACGATGACGAAATCGAGTTTATTGTAGAACTGCTTCGACAGCTCGTAGTCACTGCAGATGATTGCAATATGATGGATTCCTAGAAGCATCGATCTAACCCCACATGAGCATGGACAAGCCTGACGCCGCAGCTAGGAAGTCAGCCAGCCCTTTAGGATGACAGATAACGAGCCCTGCCTAATAAGGGGTACAGATTGCGAAGGCACGCAGCTGTTGCTGGACGCGAGCCGAAGACGGCGGCGATTGAGCACAATGCAGATAGATATATATGTATCTGTTTCATTGCCGAGGTTTTCTATGAGCGAGCAAAATCGATATTCCTGGCGGGAGCGCATGACGATCCTCGGCGATGTCGAGGCGGCATCCTTCCTTCCGTGGATCGAGCGTCATGCCGCCAAGCTCGGGCTCGCGCAGACCCTATGCGTTGCCGGTCCCGATCGGATTGAGCTCGATGTCGCCGGTCCGGCCGAACTGATCGATATGATGGAGATGGGGTGCTCCCTTGGACCAATCGATGTTTGGGTCGAGACCATTCGCCGGACGCAGATCGACAACGAATCGAGCTAGGGTTTGAAACTCGCTGGCCCTGGCTGGGAGACGTGATGCCCCCTTTTTAGGCATTATTGTCAGTGAGGAAATATTGTGCAAACGTGACCGGACTAATTAGCAAATCCCTTGACCGCGAAGCTGTGCTCGGGAAGATGTTGATGTCATTTGAAAGTTGACGTATGCCACCCTATCCGACCGGCTCATGGATGCCAGTTGCCCTCTCTGCGGACTTGCCGGCGGGAACCGTGATGCCGGCGCAATCCTCAGTCGGACCGATTGCCCTTTGGCGCAGCCGCTCCGGCCGCACGGCGGCCTTCGCCGACAGATGCCCTCATCGCGGCATGCGGCTTTCCCATGGCTTCGTGCGCGGTGAGGCCCTGTCCTGCATCTATCACGGCTGGAACTATGCCCGGGCGGGAAACTGCCTGCGCATCCCGGCCCATCCGGGGCTGGCGCCGCCGGAGACGATTCGCGTCGCGACCCAGGCGGTCGAGGACAGCGGCGGGCTCATATGGATTTCCGTCGGCGAAGCCGCTGCCCCGCCGCCGCGGCTCGACGGCGTGGCCCCGCTGCGTTCCATGATGGTGGAAGCGGACGTCGCGGCGCTGGAGGCGGCCGCGGGCGCGAAGGCCGAGGGAGGCCTGCTCGACCATACCCACGATGGCCGGACGCTGCGGCTGCTGCTTGCCCCCGCAGGGGAAGCGCGGACGCTCATGCATGTTCTGGTGGGCGAGGACGTCAATCCGACCGAGCGGATCGCCGCGTCGCGGGCCGCCGAAACGCTGCGGCGGGCGGCCGAGAGCATTCGGCGCAGCAGGGCCGTCCGATGACCCGCAACGCGATGATCGACGAATGGTATCCGGTCGGCCTTGCCAGCCAGCTCGATGCGCGGGGGCGCAAGACGGCCCTCATGGGCGAACCGATCGAGGTGCGGCTTGGCGACGACGGAAACGCCATTGTCACGGGGGGCAACGGACGCGCCCTGCCGGTCTGCGTGCGCTATGGCCATGTCTGGTCGTCGCCCGGTGATCCGCAGAAGGCGCTGTTTGCGATCCCCGAGGCCGATCAGCCCGGCCGCCGGCTTGTCGATGTCGGGGTGGTGCGCGTGCGCTGCTCGCCGTTGCGCGCGGTGGAGAACTTCCTGGACATTGCGCATTTTCCGTTCGTCCATACCGACATATTGGGGGCCGAACCGCATACGGAGGTCCAGAGCTACAAGGTCGAGATCCGCGAGGACGAGGACGAGGTTTGGGCGACCCAGATTAAGTTCTACCAGCCGCAGGCCGCCAAGTCGGCGGAAGGCGGCATAACCACGGAATACATGTATCGCGTTCCCGCGCCGACCTGCTCGATCCTCTACAAGACCTGTCCGCCGCGCCCGGGCGAATGGGACGTCATCACGCTTTTCGTGCAGCCTCTTGCCGAAGACCTGTGCGACGTGTGGCCATGGATGGCGCTGTTCGACGACGAGACGCCCATGACAGACCTGATCCATTTCCAGCAGACGATCTTCGTCCAGGACCGGTCGATTCTTGAAAACCAGATTCCGGGGCTGCTGCCGCTCGATCCCGGCATGGAGATTCCCACGCGAGCCGACCTGACGTCGGTTGCCTACCGGCGCTGGCTGAAACGCCATGGCTACACCTACGGCGCGCAACTGGTGGCGCAATGAAGCTCTACGACTACGTGCTGTCGCCGAGCTGCTACAAGGCGCGTCTGATGGCTGCGCTGGCCGGGGTGAAGCTCGACATCCGGCCCGTCGACTTCCATCCCGGTGCCGAGCATCGCGGTCCCGAACTTATGGCGCTTAACCCGGCGGGTTCGATCCCGATCCTGGAGGATGGCGACCTCGTCCTGACCGAATCCTCGGCCATGCTTGTCTACCTCGCCGCGAAGGCGGCACCGCAATGGCTGGCCAACGATACGGCCGGAGAGGCGGCGCGCGTCCAGCAATGGCTTTCCTTCTCGCATCGGCTGACCGCCAGCCTGGGGGCGGCGCGCCTGCATGAGATGCTGCTGCGCCCGGGCAACATCGATGTCCTTCAGGGACAGGGGACAACGGCCCTGCGGGAGCTGGAAGCCGGCCTCGTCGAACAGCATATCCGCGGCCAGCGCTTCCTCGCGTCGGACCGGCCGAGTGTCGCCGACATCGCCTGCTTTCCCTATGTGGCGCTGGCGCCGGACGGCGGCGTCTCGCTCGATCCCTATCCCGTGATCCGGCTGTGGTCGCGGGCGATCCGCGCTCTCGACGGCTTCATCGAGATGCCCGGCATCCACCGGCTGCACGAGCTCAGACCCGAGCCCGCCCCAGGCGAGGCCTGACGTGGCGGGCTATCTGTTGAAGAACTGCGCTGCGGTCATCGTGGACGATGGCAACGGTCCGCGCGTCCGTCGCAATGTCGATGTGTTGACCGACGGCCCGGCGATACGGGCTATCGGCGAAGGCCTCGACAAGGGGGATCTGCCTGTCGGGACCGTCGCGCAGGAGGCTGCCGGCTGGTTCGTCTATCCCGGCCTCGTCAACACCCATCACCACTTCTTTCAGTGCTTCGTGCGCAACCGCGCCGATCTGGACTGGACGAAACTGTCGGTCATCGAATGGCTCGACCGCATCTATCCCATCTTCTCGCGGTTGACCGAGGAGTGCTTCTACCACGCATCGGTCACGGCCATGGCGGAGTTGATAAAGCACGGCTGCACGACGGCGTTCGACCATCAGTACTGCTTTCCGCGGCATGCCGGCAAAAGGCTGATCGACCGGCAGTTCGAGGCAGCCGAACTGCTCGGCATGCGCTTTCATGCCGGACGTGGCGGCAACACGCTGCCGAAATCGGAAGGCTCGACCATCCCCGACGCCATGCTGGAAACGACGGACGAGTTCATCGCCGACTGCGCCCGGCTGATCGACGCCTACCATGATGCCGGTCGCTTCGGCATGCGCCAGGTCGTCGTCGCGCCCTGCCAGCCGGTCAACTGCTATCGCGAGACATTCGTGGAATCGGTGGCGCTAGCGCGCGACCGCAAGGCGCGCATGCATACCCATGTCGGCGAGGGCGAAAGCCCGGTCATGCAGGCCCGCCATGGCCTGCGCACGGTGGACTATTGCGCGGAGATAGGCTTCTGCGGGTCGGATGCCTTCTATGCCCATTGCTGGGAGCTGACCCACGACGAGCTGCGCACGATGGCCGCCAGCGGCACCGGCGTCGCGCACTGCCCGGAGCCGGTCTATCTCGTCGGCGCCGAAATCACCGACATACCGGCGATGTCGGCCCTCGGGCTCATCGTGGGCTTGGGTTGCGACGGCGCCGCCTCGAACGACAATTCCAACCTGATGCACTGCATCCATTCCGCCTACATGCTGCAATGCCTGTCGGCGTCGACACGTGACCATCCGGTTCCGCCGCCGGCCGATTTCCTCGGCTATGCGACAACCGGGGGCGCGGCGCTGCTCGGGCGCGGCGACATCGGCAGGCTGTCGCCCGGCATGGCCGCCGACTTGTTCGCCATCGACACGCGGCGCATGGACTATGTCGGCACGCGGCACGATCCGCTGAGCCTGCTGGCCAAGGTGGGCATCGGCACGCCGACCGACATGACGATGATCAACGGCCGCATCGTCTGGGCCAAGGGAGAATTCCCGGGGCTCGACGAGGCCAGACTGTTCGCGCAAGCCGAGGCGGCGCTCGCGACCGTGGAATTCTAGAAGCCAAAACCAAAAACAAGGGGAACCGACATGCTGACAAATCTTACCCGCAGAACATTGATGAAGGGCGCTGCCGCTACCGGGCTCGTCGCCGCGGTGGGTAGCCGCGCGCTTGCCGCCGACGAACCGCTGGGCATCGTGCTTGTGGTCCCCTCGCCGGTCGGCGACGTCGGCTGGGGCCGTGCGCTGGCCGACGGGCTCGAGCCGGTCAAGGCCGCCTACGGCGACAAGGTGAAGGTCACCATCATCGAGAACATTCAGGAAGGCCCCGACGCCGACCGCATCATGAACAAGGCGGTCGCCGACGGGAACAAGTTCCTGATCGCCGGTTCCTTCGGCTACCAGAACGGCGCCCTGCAAATCGCGCGCCGCAATCCCGACGTCACCGTGCTGCACGCTTCCGGTTACCAGGTGGCGCCGAACTTCTCGCCCTTTGCCGCCCAATATTCCCAGGGCACCTACCTGATGGGCATGGCGGCGGCCGCGCTTTCGAAGTCCGGCAAGCTCGGCTCGGTCTCCGCCTTCGCCATTCCCGAGCTGATCACCTCCATCAACGCTTTCACGCTGGGGGCGCAGGCGGTGAAGCCCGATGTCGAGGTTTCGGTCGTATGGGTGAACTCCTGGTTCGATCCGGCCAAGGAGCAGGAAGCCGCCAAGGCGCTGCTGGCGCAGAAATGCGACGTCATCTTCTCCAACGCGCAGGACACGCCTTCCGTCGTTGCGGCCTGCGATGAGGCCGGCATCCCCGCCTTCAACCTCAACTCGTCGATGAAGAAATACGCGCCCAAGACCTACCTCGGCTGCGTGGCGACCGATTGGTCGCCCTTCTTCAAAGCGTCGGTCGATGCCCACCTTGCCGGTACCTTCAAGGGCGCCAACGCCTTCTTGGGTGTCGGCGACAAGGTCGTCGAAGTCGTCGACTGGAACCCTGGCATCCCGGCCGACATCATGATCAAGATCAAGGAGGTTGAAGCCAAGATCGCCGACGGCAGCTTCTCGCCCTTTGCCGGTCCGATCGCCAAGGCCGACGGCAGCGAAGGCGTTCCCGCCGGCAAGACAATGACCGAGGCCGAGATCGTCGCCATGGACTGGCACGTCAAGGGTGTCACCACGCCGCTGCCCAAGTAATCCATGACCGCCCCGCTTCTGTCGCTGCGCGGCATCTCCAAAAGCTATGGCCAGATCCATGCCAATCGGGACATCGATCTGGACGTGGCTCCGCGCTCGATCCATGCGATCCTCGGAGAGAATGGGGCAGGCAAGTCGACGCTGATGAAGCTTATATACGGCGTCGAGGAGCCGGACGCCGGAACAGCGACCTGGAAAGGAGAGGCCTTCGCGCTTGCGTCCCCGGCGGACGCGAGGCGCAAGGGAATTGGCATGGTCTTCCAGCATTTCTCGTTGTTCGAGACGCTGACGGTGGTGGAGAACGTCCGGCTGGTCGTGCCCGGGAAAAAATCAGATCTTGCGCAAGGCATCCGCAAGCTCGGCCGCGACTTCGGCCTGGAGGTCGATCCGCTTGCCCACGCGCACGCGCTCTCGGTCGGAGAGCGGCAGCGGGTGGAAATCATCCGCTGCCTGATGACCGAACCGCAGCTCCTGATCCTCGACGAACCGACCTCCGTCCTGCCGCCACAATCGGTGGACAGGCTGTTCGAGACATTGCGGCGGCTGCGCGACGGCGGCGTGTCCATTCTGTTCATCTCGCACAAGCTGGAGGAGATTCGTGCGGTCTGCGACCGCGCGACCATCCTGCGCGGCGGGCGCATCACCGGCCATGTGGATCCGCGTGACCACGACGCGCACGACCTCGCCCGCATGATGATCGGCCGCGATATGCCGCAGCCCATGCCGGCAGTTGCGCATTCCGGCGGGGAAAAGCGCCTTGAAATCCTCGGCCTCGAGCATCGGCCGGACGATCCCTTCGCCGTGGCGCTTTCCGACGTCAGCCTGACGGTCCGGGCAGGCGAGATCCTCGGTATCGCCGGCATATCGGGCAATGGGCAGAGCGAACTCGCTGCGCTGATCTCGGGCGAGACGGTGCTGCCGCGCGACAAGTCAGAGCGTATCTTTATGATGGGAAGGGATGTCGGCGCGCTCGACGCGGCGGCCCGCCGCCGGCTGGGCTTCGCCTTCGTTCCGGAGGAACGGCTGGGCCGCGGTGCGGTGCCGGAAATGTCGCTCGTCCTCAACAGCCTTCTGACTGCCCATTCCTCCGGCCTCTTGAAACGAGGCCTCGTCGACGCGGCCCGCGCCAAGGCTTTCACCGAGGACTGCATCCGGCAATACGACGTGCGCACGCCGGGTTCCGAAACGGAGGCCGGGGCGCTTTCGGGGGGCAATCTGCAGAAGTTCATCGTAGGCCGCGAGATCATGCTGTCCCCGAAATTGCTGTTCGTGGCGCAGCCCACCTGGGGCGTGGACATCGGCGCCGCATCCGCCATCCGCCGGCGCCTTGTCGCTTTGCGCAACGAAGGCATGGGCATCCTGGTCATCTCGGAGGAACTGGAGGAATTGTTCGAGCTTTGCGATGCGATCCAGGTGATCCATCAGGGCCGGCTGAGCCCGCCGCTGGTGACGCGCGACACCAGACCCGAGGAGATCGGCCGCTACATGATCGGCGCGCATTCGACGGCCGAAAAGGTCCCCGCATGAGCGCTCGGTCCCGGCCGTTCCTTCCCGTTCTGGTTCGCCGGGAGCACGCCTCGCTTGCAATCAAGCTGGTCGCCCCGCCCGCCGCGCTCGGCCTGGCGACACTGCTCAATCTCGCGCTCTACCTCCTGATGGGCCGCGATCCGGCCGCCGTTTTCCATGCGATGCTTCTGGAGCCCTTCCTATCCTGGGCCTCCTTCTCGGAAGTCCTGCTGAAGATGGGGCCGCTGCTACTGATCGCGCAGGGGCTTGCCATCGGCTTTCGCGCAAAGGTCTTCAACATCGGCGCCGAGGGCCAGTTCATCCTCGGCGCGATCTTCGCGTCGGCCATTCCCATTTGGCTCCCGCAGGCAACGGGCCAGTGGATCTGGCCCGCCATGCTCGTCCTCGGCGCACTGGGCGGCGCGCTTTGGGCCTCGGTCACGGCGTTCTGGCGCGTGCGGCTCAACGCAAACGAGATCCTTGTATCGCTTATGCTGGCGCTCGTTGCCGCCCAACTGCTCAACTATCTGCTTCTCGGCCCCTGGAAGGACCCGGCCGGCTTCAACTTCCCGCAATCGGTGATGTTCCAGTACGACGCGACGGTGCCGATCCTGATCCCCGGCACCCGCGTCAACCTCTCGCTGCTTGTCGCCTTCGCTTTCTCCCTCGCGGCCTGGGTCTTGATGCAGAGGAGTTTCGCTGGCTACAAGCTGCAGGTCGGCGGCCTTGCGCCGCGCGCGGCTGGATACGCCGGCTTCAACGAAGGACGCGCGATCTGGCTTTCCCTCCTCATCGGCGGCTTCGCGGCAGGCCTCGCCGGGGCGGCCGAGGTGGCCGGGCCGCTCGGCCAGTTGCAGCGCTCCATCTCGACCGGCTACGGCTATGCGGCCATCATCGTTGCCTATCTGGGGGGCCTTCACCCGATTGGCATCGTTTTTTCCGCGCTGCTCATGGCGGCCCTCTATATCGGCGGCGACAATGCCATGGTCTCGGCAAATCTGCCGGTCGCCGCGGTCCGGGTCTTCCAGGGCAGCCTGCTGCTCGCCTATCTCGTCGCCATCGCCTTCGTCCGCTATCGGCTCGAATGGCGCCATGCCGCTCACGGAAGCGCTCCATGAATGCCCTCGAGTTCATCGTCGCCGGAATGCTGGCGGCGGCCACGCCGTTCCTTTTGGCTGCGCTGGGCGAAATGGTGGCCGAGCGGGCCGGCGTCCTCAATCTCGGCGTGGAGGGACTGATGGCCATGGGGGCGGTCATCGCCTTCATCATCGTCTATCACGGCGGCGGTCACCTCCTGGGTTTCCTCGCCGCCGGTCTCGCCAGCACGGCTCTTTCTCTTGTCTTTGCCGTCATCGCGCTGGGGTTCCGCGCCAACCAGGTCGCGGTGGGTCTCGCCATCGGCATACTCGGCCAGGGCCTCTCGGCACTGTTCGGCAAGAGCTATGAGAGCCTCACGGTCAAAGGCCTACCGAAGCTTTCATTGCCCTGGCTTTCAGATATCCCGGTCATCGGCGGCCTGTTCGTCGAGGACGTCGTCGTGTGGCTCTCGCTTGCTGCGACCGTCGCCATCTGGGCGATATTCGCCTACACCAAGATCGGCCTTGTCGTGCGCGCCGTCGGCGAGAATCCCAAGGCGGCCCGTGCGCTCGGCTATCCGGTAATCGCCGTGCGTTTCGCCGCGGTCGCTTTCGGCGGCGCGTTAGCGGGTTTCGCCGGTGCCTACGCGGCCGTGGTCTACACTCCGCTCTGGGCCGATGGCATGATCGCCGGGCGCGGCTGGATCGCGATCGCGCTCGTGGTCTTCGGCACTTGGCTTGCCAGTCGCATCTTCCTCGGTGCTTGCCTCTTCGGCGCCGTGTCCCTCGCAAGCCTCGCGGCCCAGACAACTGGGCTCGACGTTTCCTCGCAACTTCTATCCAGCCTACCTTATCTCGTGACAATCGTCGTGCTGGGCATCATTTCTTCGAACCGGCGTCTGCTCAAGCTCAACGGCGTGGCTTCGCTGGGAGAGCCTTTCGAACAATAGTGTCGCTCGCCGCCCGGGCAGCCATTCCAAAAACCACCTATTGTGCGACTGTGCTCGCCGTGACGTGAGGCATCAGTCTTTTCTGTGCACAGATAGTGCACACGCCCCTGCCCGCACAGCTGCATTGGTCGATCATGAGCGGCAGAAATGCCATGGCGCCATCACGGTCATTTAAAATCATATGGGAAAGGAGTAATATTAGTTGTCGCTCACATTGTTGCGCGACCAACATATGGGAGGAAAGCATGAATCGCAGATCTGCAATTGCCCTTGGTCTCACGGCCGCGGCGGCAACCCCTCTGTTCGTCCTGACCGCGCATGCAAAGACCAAGAAATACGGCCCGAAAGACGGCAAGGAGATTGCCCCCGGCATCAGGGTGGTGGAGGTCGGCACCGGGAACGCCGACATTCCCGCCTACAAGAGCATCTCGATTGTCGACGTCGTCTTTCAGCCCGGCGCACACGCTCCTCAAATGGTGATGGATAACGACATGGTCTGCACGATTACCGCCGGTGCATTCACCATCAAGAAAGCGGACAAGGAATTCAAGCTGAAGGAAGGAGACATGTACACTTGCGCCAAGGGCAAGACCGACGAGGCGACCAACACAAGCAAGGTGGTCGGCATACATCGCATCGCCGTCCTGATACCTGCTTAGAGAGACGGGAATCCGGTCGACGCGTCGCCCGCATGTTGCCGCGCAATCAGCGGCTCCAATTCCTGCAGATTCAGCGAGATCGGGCCTCGCTGTTCGAACCGGATGCGGTGATCGACTGCGGCGGTGGTCAGCGGTGATCTGGCGCTGACGTCGACCCGCTTTCCGGACGGTGATGTGACAAGCGAGGTCGCCCGCCGGCAAACGGATGGATCATGGCTCTGGGTGATTGATCGATACAGTGTCGATTGGTGACCGGATGGTGGGGCGGTTTGCCCCGAAGCGCAAACAGCGACATCGCGCCCGCAACGGGCGCGATCCGCCAGCAGTAAAGGCCGTGGACGGCTACCGCCGCAGCGCGTGTATGCTCGCCTTGCTGTCGTTGCCTATCGGCAGAGCCATGTCATCGTCCAGAAGCCGCGTGATCCGGGCAAAGCCGGTGAACGCCTTTCTTGCTTCCTCCGCCGACATCTGTCCCGACAGGGCGGCCGAGCAGCAATTCAGTGCACACTGATACACAGGCCCACGCCGTCCCTTCGGCCATTTACGCAAGAAAACCATCGCCTCGGCGACACTATCCACTTCTTCTACAGGGTGTCCCTGCCCGCGCGATATCCGCACGGGCGAAAAGAAATGCAGGTAGTCCATTGTTTCCTCCGGTCGATCGAGATGCGCTCGATCGAACCCCATGAAACGCGCCGTCCGGTGGTTGGTTCCACGCGGAACACAGAATTTTGAAAAATCTGGCGGTCGGATGGATGAGGCAATATCGGCTATATCGTCGGGAAGTGGCAGGCCGCTTTGCGGCCGGGTCGGTACGCCCTCAGTTCCGGCCGCTCCGAACGGCAGCGCTCAACCGCCATCGGGCATCGGGGGTGGAACCGGCACCCGGATGGCGGATTGAGCGGGCTCGGCACATCGCCCGTAAGGATAATGCGCTTGCGCGTCCCGCTGGGTGTCGTCTCCACGACGGGAACGGCCGAGATCAGCGCCTGGCTGTAAGGATGGGCCGGGGCTGAAAACACCTCTTCCGCCGGTCCTTCCTCGACGATCGAGCCGAGATACATGACCGCGATGCGGGTCGAGACCTGACGCACCACGGACAGGTCGTGGGCGATGAAGACATAGGTGAGGTCCAGCTTCTCCTGAAGGTCGGCAAGCAGGTTGACGATCTGCGCCTGTACGGACACGTCGAGCGCTGAGACCGGTTCGTCGAGAACAACGAGATCGGGATTGAGGGCGATGGCGCGCGCTATGCCGACACGCTGGCGCTGCCCGCCCGAGAATTCATGGGGGAAGCGCATGACATGGTCCGGTAACAGTCCGACGAGCTCGAAGAGCTCCGCGACGCGGTTGGTGATCTCGCGCGATGAAAGCTTGCCATGGATGCGCAGCGGTTCCGCCACGAGGTCGCCGACACGCCGGCGCGGATTGAGCGAGGCCGACGGGTCCTGGAACACCATTTGCAGGCGCCGCCGCAGCGGCCTCAGTTCAGACAGCGACTTCGACGTGATGTCGTCGCCTTCGAACAGCAGCTCACCGTCCGAAATGTCGTAGAGCCTGACCAGACAGCGCGCCAGCGTGGACTTGCCACATCCGGACTCGCCGACCAACCCGACGGTTTCGCCGCGCCGCACCGTCAGGGAGACATTGTCGACCGCGTGGACGGTTCGCCTGCCTTCGGCGGAAAAACGGGTGCCGATCGAGAAACGCTTGCCGAGCGAGCGCGTTTCGAGGATTGGACGGTCGTCGTCGATCATCGGTCCGCTCATGTCTGCGCCACCCGAAAGCAGGCCGCCGCGTGCGTGGCGGCACCAAGCTCGGGCTTGCCGGTTAGACAGGGCTCGTAGCGGACCTGGCACCGCGGACCGAAGGCACAGCCTTGCGGCAATCGCAGCAGCGATGGCGGCGACCCGGGGATGGCCGGCAGGCGGCGCGGTTTCGCACCGGTCAGCGGCGGGATCGAACCAAGCAATGCACGCGTGTAGGGGTGTCGCGGGTTGGAAAACAGCTCCGTGCGACTGCCGCGTTCCACGATGCGGCCCGCATACATGACCATGACCCGATCGGCGAGTTCGGAGACCACGCCCATGTCATGCGTGATGAAGACGACCGCCGATTTGTGCGTGGCGCGCAGCTTGCGCACGAGATCGAGAATTCCGGCCTGCACGGTGACGTCGAGCGCCGTGGTCGGCTCGTCCGCCACCAGCAGCGCCGGGTTGCAGGACAACGCCATCGCGATCACCGCCCGTTGGCGCATGCCGCCGGAGAGCTGGTGCGGGTAGCGCGACATCGCCTCGTGCGGGTTGGGGAAGTTCACCTCGGCCAGAAGTTCTTCCACCCGCTCCATGGCCTTGGATTTGCTGATGTTGCGATGGGCGCGGATCTGTTCGGCGATCTGCCAGCCGATGGTGTAGACCGGCGTCAGCGCCGTCATCGGATCCTGGAAGATCATTGCGATCTCATTGCCCCGCAGGCGCCTGAGTTCGCGCGGCGGCAGTCCGACCAACTCGCGGCCCTTGTAGCGGATCGAGCCTTCGATGATGGCGTTGGGGTCGGTGATGAGCCCCATCACCGCCAGCAGCGACACGGTCTTGCCCGAGCCGGACTCGCCAACGACACCGAGAATTTCGCTTTCCGCGAGATCGAAGGAAACGCCATCGATGGCCCTCACCGGGCCGTCATCGGTCCGGAAGGATACCCGGAGATCACGCACCGACAGTATCATGATGTCCTCAGCCGCGGATCGAGAAGGATGTAGACGAAATCGACAACCGCGTTGGCGACCACCACGAACATGGACGCATACATCACCGTCGCCATGATCATCGGCAGATCGAGGTTCTGCAGCGCGTCATAGGTTAGCTTGCCGATGCCGTGCAGGCCGAATACGACTTCGGTCAGCAGGGCCGAGCCGCCCACCAGCGCGCCGAAATCGAGGCCGAACAGGGTGACGAAGGCGATGAGCGACGTGCGCAAGGCGTGGCGCAGCAGGATGCGCGTCTCCGACAGGCCCTTGGCCCGGGCCGTGCGGATATAGTCTTCCTGCAGGGATTCGATGATGGCCGCGCGCAAGACCCGCCCGTAGATGCCGATGTAGAGAATGGCCAGCGTGATCCACGGTATGACCAGCGTCAGGAACCAGCCTTTCGGATCGTCGGAAAAATTCTTGTAGCCGAGCGGCGGCACCCAGGAGAATGCCCAGCTGTCGTGATAGCGGCTCTGGGTGATCAGGTTCATCACCTCGCCCAGCCAGTAGACCGGCATGGAAATGCCGAGCAGCCCCAACGCCATCAGCAGCTTGTCCGGCCAGCTGTCGCGGGTAGCGGCGGCCACGATGCCGATCACGATCGAGACAACCACCCACAGGATCGCCGCTCCGAACACCAGCGAGAGTGTGACGGGGATCGAATCCATGACCGCCGGCACCACCTTCCAACCACGATTGACGAAGGAGGTCAGATCGCCCGTGACGAAGATCTTCTCCATCATCTTCACATATTGCACGTAGAGCGGCCGGTCGAAGCCGAAGCTGTGGCGTACCGCCTCCAGCACCTCAGGCGATGCGTTGCGGCCGGCGATGCGCGCCGCCGGGTCGGCCCCCGGCGTGGCAAAGAAGATTAAAAAGACGATGACCGAGATGCCGAACATCACGAACAGCATCTGACCGAAACGGCGCAGGATCGCGTAAATCATCAGTCGCGCCCCAGTCGAACCTTGGAGCGCGGGTCAAGCGCATCGCGCAGGCCGTCGCCGAAGACATTGAGCGCCATCACGGAAACCGCGATCGCCAGGCCCGGCACCAGCGCCACCAATGGCCTGGTGTAAAGCAGCGCCTGGCCGTCCTGGATGATGGTGCCCCAGCTCGCGGCGGGCGGCTGCACGCCGATCGACAGGAAGGAGAGTGCCGATTCCGTCAGCATGTTCAGCGCCATCATCAGCGGCACGAAGACGATCAGCGTTGTGGTGATGTTGGGCAGGATGTCGCGCCACAGGATCCGCAGCCCCGGCACCCCCAGATTGATCGCGGCGAGCACGAACTCGCTATGGCGCAGCGACAGAACCTGCCCGCGTATCGGACGCGCCACATAGGGTATGTAGACGATGCCGATGATGATGACCGGCAGCCACAGACTGCCGGATTCGATCTCGATCGGCCCGATCGAAATGCCTTGCGCGATGGTGACGATCGAAAGCGAAATCGCCAAGAGATAGATTGGAAACGCCCACAGGACATCCAGCAAGCGCGACAGCACCGTGTCGGTGACGCCGCCGAAATAGCCCGCGATCAATCCCGCCGCCGTGCCCAGAATCAGGGTGAAGATGGTGGCTGCCCCGGAGATCAGCAGCGAGATCAGCCCGCCATAGAGCATCCGGGCCATGACATCGCGCCCCTGGCTGTCGGCGCCAAGGAAATAATTGCCGAGCCGCCAGGTCGGCCCAAGCGGCGTGTAGCCGAGCCCGAGCCCCTCTGTCGATTGTTCCATCACCGGAACGTCGGCGCCGTCGATCTGGATGACGGCGTCGAGCGTCGAGGCGAATGGGTCCACGCCAGCCCATCTCGCGTAGAAAGGCGCACTAAGGCAGGCGAAGACGATGAGGAGGAACACGGCCAGGGATGCCATGGCGGCCCTGTCCGTTGCCAGCCTCGCAAACGCGACGGCCCAGGGCCCTCGCGTCTTGCGTGGCATGGCGACAGCTTCGTTCGACACGGACGTGCCCCCCGCGGTTCGTTACTGCACCCAGGCCATTACTGTACCCAAGATTGGGTGATCATCCAGTTGAACTGCCGGTTGAACTTGAAATTGCCCACGCGCTTGCTGACGAAGTCAAGCCGCTTCGGCGTGAAGAGGCCGACAGCCGGCGCCTTGTCCGTGACTTGCCTGTCGATCTCGGCCCACAATTTGTCGGCGGCTTTCTGGTCGGTCACGCCGAGGTCCAATGCCTTCTGCATCTTGGCGTCGATATCCTTGTCGCAGAAGCCGGCGATGTTGATTGAAGCGTCCGAACCTTCGCGGAAGGAGGCGCAGCTGAACAGGATGTTCAGGAAGTCCGAAGCCGCGGGATAGTCCTTGTACCATTGGGTGACGGACATCTGCACTTTGTTGTTGGTGTTCTGAATGTAGGTGAACTGGATGTTGGACGAGATCGGCTTGACGTCGGCGACATAGCCGATGGTGGTCAGCACGCTCTGCAGATAGACGCCGATGGACCGTGAAATGGCCGTGTCCTCGACGATGATGGTCACCTTCTGGCCCTTGGTGCCCGATTCCTCGACGAGCTGCTTTGCCTTGTCGAGGTCAGGCGCCGACCATTTGGCGCCGGGGTTCTTGGTGAAGGGGCAATAGTCCTCGTGGCCGGGGAAATCCGGAGGCAGGACCTGGCAGACCGGCGAGGCCAGCACCTTGCCGCCAAACAGCTTGACCAGCGTGTTGCGGTCGATCGCGTAGGCAACGGCCTGACGAGCCTTTTCATTGTCGAACGGCGCCAGCCGGTTGTTGAGCGGCGCATACCACCAGGCCGAAAGCGGCGAGATGTGCAACTGATCCATGGCCTTGGTGCCGAGTTCGCCGAGGCGATCGCTGGGCAGCGCGTCGAACATCCAGTCAGCTTCCCCGTTCTGGATCGCGGTGACGGCAGCTTCCTCGGAGAGGCCGAAATCATATTGGACGACATCAGGATAGCCGTCCGGCTGGGCGTCCTCGCTCCATTGTTTGAAGTTGGGATTGCGGGTCACCGTCATCCCCTTGTTGGGATCGAAGGCGGAGATCATGTAGGCGCCGGTGCTGGGGATGGGCTTGGAGCCCATATCTTCCGCGGGCGTGTCCGCCGGCAGGACCACGGCATGCGGCAAGGCAAGCTTGTAGAGGATCTCTGCGTCCGGCTTGGTGAGGTTCAACGTGATGGCGGCGGCCGCTTCGTCGCCGACAACGCCGCCTTCCAGCGTGCAGCTCTTGGTGTCGGCAAGGCATTTGTCGGCGCCAACGATGCCGGCATAAAAGGTGCCCGAGGTCGGTCCGGAGACCTTGAAGATGCGCTGGAAGGAAGCAACGACGTCCTTCACGCCGAGATCCTTGCCATCGGAGAACTTGATGCCCCTGCGCAGTTTGAAGGTGAAGGTCTTGCCGTCATTGCTGACCTGCGGCAGCGCCTCGGCCAGGTCGGGGACGATGGTGAAGCCGTCCATGCCCTCGGCCTTGCGGAAGGCGACCAGGCCGTCATAGATCGGCTGGTACATTTGCCAGCCCTGGTCGGTGTAGTTGATATGCGGATCGAGCGTTCCGGCCGCCGAGCGGGCCAGCAGGCGAATGGTGCCGCCGCGATGTTCCCTGAGGTATTCGGCCTGTGCCGGAGCCAGCCACGAGCCGGCCAGCAATGCCGCGGCCGAGGCCGCCAAGAGCAATTTCTTCATGTCTTAGTTCCCCTTTTCTCAGTTGTCGTTGTCGTCCAGGAAGTCTCCCACCACCTGCATGCATAGATCCTGCTCTTCGACATGCGGCATATGGCTGGAATGTTCGAATATCTGCCAGCGCGATCCCTTGATGCCGTCCTTGAAGGGCTGCACGGTCGCTGGCGTGGCCTCGTCGTAACGGCCGGAGATGATCAGCGTGGGAACATCGATCGCCGGCAGCCGATCGATGATGCTCCAGCTCTTCAGCGTTCCGATCACGTGGAATTCGTTCGGACCGTTCATCACATGATAAACGGTCGGATTGCGCACGATCTGAGCGAAGGTCTCCGTCACTTCCGGCGGGAACGGAACAACGCGGCAGACATGGCGTTCGTAGAACCGCATCGTCGCTTCTTGATAGGCCGGATCGTCCGTCGTGGCGGCCTGCTCGTGCCGAGTGAGCGTCTCCTGCACGTCCTCGGGCAGGTCGGCGCGCAGCCGGTTGGCCTCCTGTACCCATAGCGTCATGGACGCCGGTGAGTTGGCGATTGTCAGCGACCTCAAGCCCTTCGGCCGCGTCACCCCATATTCAGCGCCCAACATGCCGCCCCAGCTCTGTCCGAGCACATGGAAGCCGCCTCGGATCCCGAGATGATCGACGAGATTTTCAAGTTCGTCGATAAACAGCCCGGGCGTCCAGAAATCGGCGCCCTTGTCAGGCAGCAGGGTGGAATTGCCGCAGCCCAGCTGGTCGTAGTGGATGACGGCACGGCCTCCTCGGGCAAGAAGCTTGTAGGCATCAACGTAATTATGGGCGGCACCTGGCCCGCCATGCAGGATGACGACCGGAGCCTTGTCGGCGTCGAGTTCGCCGCTGACCCGATACCAGGTTTCGTACCCGCCGAAGCCGGCCCGGCCTTCCCTGGTGACGATTTCCGATGACATCCCGATTCCCTGTGTGGCTGAAGACATCTTGTTTTGCCCCTAGTTCGTCAGTCGGCCGGACCGAACCCATTCTTCCAGCATCTGCACGCCGAATGCCGTGGCGCCTTGCCTGCCGAGGGGCCGATCCGCCTCGGCCAGTTCCTTGCCGGCAATGTCGAGATGCACCCAGGGCCGATCCTCGGTGAAATGACGCAGGAACGCCGCGGCGTAGGGAGCGTCACCGTCTTCCATGTCCTTGGCGTGATGTCGCAGATCCGCGAACGGCGATTGCAGCCCCTCGTCGTAAGCCCGGTCGAGCGGCAGCTGCCAGAACCGCTCGCCGACCATTTCTCCGGCCGCGATCATCCGCGAGGCGATGGCATCGTCGGTGCTGAAGAGGCCGGCGAATACCGATCCGAGACCTCGCATCACCGAATAGGTCAGAGTGGCAAGGTCGACGATCACCGACGGGTTGAAGCGCGAGGCGGCATAATAGAGGCAGTCGGCCAGGATCAGGCGCCCTTCCGCATCCGTGTCGAACACTTCCACGGTCTGGCCGGACGCTGTCGTGATGATGTCGCGCGGCTTGAGCGCGGTGCCCGACGGCATGTTCTCGGCAATGCCGAGCACCCCGACCACGTGCACCGGGCTGCCTTGCCGGGCCAGCGCGATCAGCAGGCCGACCACCGCGGCCGCGCCGCCCATATCGGCCTTCATATCGAACATCTGCTCGCCGCGTTTTATGCAAAGGCCGCCGGAATCAAAACATACGCCCTTGCCGACAAAGGCCAGCGGCTGTGCGGGGGCACCCTTGCCGCGATAGCGCAGGACCGCGACGCGCGGCGGCCGCACGGAGCCTGACCCCACGGCCAGGATCGCATTCATGCCGAGTTCCTTCAGCCTCGCCGTATCGAGTATCTCGACGTCGATGCCAGCTTCGCGCAACGGCTCCAGATGATCGTGGAAATTGTCGGGATGGAGATGGTTTGGCGGCAGGTTGACCAGTGTGCGCGCATATTCGACGCCATCCGCGATGGCGTTGATCCGTGCCAGCGCCGAATTCAGCTCCGGGCCGCCGGCCCCGACCAATTGCACCCGCAGGGTCCGATCGGCCCCCGCCCCTTGGCGCCGGTTGCGCAGGTCGAAGCGATAGCGCCGCAGCCGCATTCCAAGCGCGATTCTTGCCAGGACCTCCGCTCCCGGCAGACCTACGCCTGCGATGGGGTCAAGGACCAGGGTAGCCGCGCATTCCCCTTTGCCTTCCAGATGCGCGGCAAGCAGGCCGCCGGCGCGTGCCAAGGAGAGTGCGGTGACGGCCTCGGCCTTGCCGAGGGCCAGGACAACCACGCGCCGGGTCGATATCGCCTGGGGGGCGATGACATCGATACAGGCGCCGGATTCAGCCAAGGCGGTTGCATCGGAACAGGCCCGGGAGAGGATCCCGCCCATTTCGGTGTCCAGTGCCATTGCCCGCGGGCCAAAGCCTGTCTGGGCAGTCTGCAGGATCACGACGACGGAAGTTTCCGCGGAAATCTCGTCCGCCGTTTCAAAGACCGGCACTGGCGATTGAGGCATAAGCGGGCGTTCTCCTCATTGCAGGGCTTTGGCAGAGGCGCTGCTCGCAATTTGCGTAACGCTTCGCCTGCCACCGGTGGAAGCCGGTCAAACCGGTCGCCGCCGTTGGTGGAATGATGCCGAAGTCCCCAAATAGTCGTTTTCGTAAGACGACTTAGTTGCTCTTGCCTCTTGGGTATCCCTGAACGGGCCAAGCGATCAAACGCCAATTTTGTCCATGTCGATTGACAAAAACTCAACTGACAATTCATGATCGTTCAATGGCCCTACCCTCACTCAATGGCATGCGCGCTTTCGAAGCCGCCGCACGTCTCGGCAGCGTCAAGGATGCAGCGGAAGAACTGCATTTGACGCCCTCCGCCATCAGCCGTCATATCCGCGCGCTTGAAAGGAATCTCGGTCAGGATTTGTTCGAGCGCGGCTTTCGCCAGATAACGCCCACTACCAGGGGCTCTTACTATGCACGCAGCCTCTCCGAAGCGTTCGAGGCCATCTGGCGCGCCACCGACGATGTCAATCTCGCCAACGGCCCGAACCACGGCAGGACCCAGCGTGTCCGGGTCCTGTGCGTGCCGGTTGTTCTGAACCTTTGGCTGGCGGACCGGTTGCCGAACTTTCGCCGGCAGCATCCGGCCGTGGATCTGGAGATTTCGACGTCAGGCAAGCGCGCCAATTTCGATTTGGCCATCGTCGACGAGTTCGTCTACAAGGCCGGCCCGGCTCTGACGCTGCTGATCCCGCTGGTTCTGACGCCGGTCTGTGCGCCCTCGCTGCTCGAAGGCCCGATGCCGCTGCGATCGCCCGCCGATCTGGTCAACCACCATCTGATCCACGAATGCGAGACCATGCGATGGAAGCGCTGGCTGGAACAGGAAGGCGTTTTGGACACGACGCCGAAATCCAGCACGACGCTGGATGATTGCACGCTGATCATGCGCGAGGCGATCAATGGCGCTGGAATAGCGCTTGCCGACACGATGATGGCCCAGGATCTGCTGCAGCAGGGCAAGCTGGTCGCCCCGTTCAGCGCCCGTCATACCTATCCGGCGGGCATCTACCTGCATCAGCGCCGCAGCATCGGCAACAAGCCGGGTACCGGCCTCTTTCAGGACTGGCTGCTTTCCGAAGTCGAGGACCATAAGCGGGTGATGGCCATCGCCTAGGCAGCCCCGCTTGCCGACAGATGTTGTGAACACGGGTCCGTCCAGATTCAGGCCGTGGATCGAGAACTCGAATCAACAGGCAGGCCTTTTCAAAAGCGGCTCACCATCATCGCCCCGTCGATAATCGCGGTTCGCATTGAATATCTTTAAGGTCAAAGCCGGCAAATCGATTGCTTGCCGGTTCCCCTGCGTCAGGCGTAACCTCCGCGGTCAACGCGTGAGGGCGCGTGCTGCAAGAAGGGGACATTGCAATGACGATACAAGGCGCATCGCCTGACCTGTATAATGAAGACCTCGCTCCTGCCAAGGTTCGAAACTGGGGACCGTTCTCGATCTTCAACGTCTGGACGTCGGACGTCCATAGCCTGTGGGGCTACTACCTCGCCGCCAGCCTGTTTCTGTTCTGTGGCGGCTTCGTCAATTTCATCATCGCCATCGGCATCGGCTCGCTGATCATCTACGCGCTGATGAACATGGTCGGCTATGCCGGTGTGAAGACCGGTGTGCCCTACCCCGTGCTCGCCCGCGCCTCCTTCGGCATCTGGGGCGCCAACATTCCGGCACTGGTGCGCGCCATCGTCGCCTGCTTCTGGTACGGCGCGCAGACTGCCGCCGCCTCCGGCGCCATCGTCGCATTGCTCATCCGCTCGCAATGGTTCGCCGATTTCAACGCCAACACCCATTTCCTCGGCCATTCCGGCCTGGAGGTGATCTGCTTCGTGGTCATATGGGCCCTGCAACTGCTCATCATCCAGAAAGGCATGGAAACGGTGCGCCGGTTCCAGGATTGGGCGGGACCCGCCGTCTGGGTGATGATGCTGCTCCTGGCCATCTATCTCTGCGTCAAATCCGGAACCTTCGCCTTCACCAGCGACATCCCGATGGACGTGCTTCTGGAAAAGACCAAGGATGCCGGCGTGCCTGGAACGCCGGGCTCGTGGACGTCGCTGTTCGCGGTCGCCGCGATCTGGGTGACGTATTTTTCGGCGCTCTATCTCAATTTCTGCGATTTCGCCCGCTATGCGCCCGATCAGGCGGCGCTGCGCAAGGGCAATATCTGGGGTCTGCCGATCAACCTGATCCTGTTCTCGCTGGTCGCCGGCGTCACCACCATTGCCGCCTACGACGTTTACCATGACGTGCTGCTGCACCCCGACCAGATCTCGGCCAAGTTCGACAGCTGGTTCCTGGCTGCCCTTGCCGCCCTGACCTTCGCGGTGGCGACGCTCGGCATCAACGTCGTGGCCAACTTCGTGTCGCCGGCCTTCGACTTCTCCAACGTCTTCCCGCGGCAGATCGACTTCAAGAAGGGCGGCTACATCGCCGCTGTCATCGCGCTTGTGCTCTATCCGTTCGCACCGTGGGAAGGCAGTGCCGCCTCCTTCGTCAACGTCATCGGCGCGACGATGGGGCCGATCTTCGGCGTGATGATGGTCGATTACTATCTGATCCGGAAGGGCGACGTCGACGTCGAGGCGCTGTATCGCGAGGACGGCGAGTTCCGCTTCCAGGGCGGCTGGCATGTCAATGCCTTCATCGCCGCCGGCATCGGCGCCGTCTTCTCGTCGATCCTGCCGAACTTCACCAACTGGCTGCCGTCCTGGTGGGGCGTCTATGGCTGGTTCTTCGGCGTGGCGATCGCCGGCGTCATCTACTACGTGCTGCGCACCGCCGCCCTGGGTGCAGGCGCCAAGATAGCAAAAGCCTGACGAACTTCTCTGGGGCGGCGCAACGCCGCCCCAGATTTATGCTCCTATCATCTCGGCCAGCTTGCGCACCGTGTTCCAGTTGCGCGAGGTTCCGATACCCATGCGCTTGTGATTTGCGGCCGCGAGCAGCCGCGAGCTAGGCCTCTCCCGTGAAAAGACGACCCAGATGTCGCCGCCGACCAGAAGCACCTTCTCGTCCGCGGCGGCATAGGCCTGAAGGCCCGATATGGCATCCTCGGCCACGGGTTTGCGCATCACGCGCACCGCGACCTGGTCGCCGGCTTCCACCGACTCGGTCGGGAATGGATTGCCGCTTGCGAGTTTGCGCCAGTCTCCGGCGGCACGGACGATGATGTCGACATGGCGGCCAAAGGTCTGTTCGAAGGCGGATTCCAGCCGCTTCTCAAGTCCGGCGATCGAGATCTTTTCACTCTCGAAAACCAGGTTGCCGGTCGCCACCAGGGTGCGGACATTCTTCAGGCCGAGGCCTTCCACCATCGCCTTGAGATCGGACATGACGACCCGCCGCCCCTCTCGCAGGGTGATGCTATAG
Source organism: Mesorhizobium sp. Cs1299R1N1 (assembly GCF_037179655.1). NCBI lineage: Bacteria > Pseudomonadati > Pseudomonadota > Alphaproteobacteria > Hyphomicrobiales > Phyllobacteriaceae > Mesorhizobium > Mesorhizobium sp. Cs1299R1N1. Next base: position 132,630 of record NZ_JAPYKR010000004.1, read on the forward strand.
AGAAGCGCCACATAGGTCCGCATGGCAGCGATCAGACCAGCCGGCTCTGCTCCACCGCCGCCTCGATGAAGCTGGCGAACAGCGGATGCGGATCGAGCGGCCGGCTCTTCAGCTCGGGGTGATATTGCACGCCGATGAACCAGGGATGGTCGGGATACTCGACGGTCTCCGGCAGCACACCGTCGGGCGACATGCCGGCAAAGACCAGCCCGCAATCCTCCAGGCGCTTCTTGTAGTCGATATTGACCTCGTAGCGGTGCCGGTGACGTTCGGAAATCTGGGTGTCGCCGTAGATATCGGCGATCTTCGAGCCTTTGGCGAGCTCGGCCTGATAGGCGCCGAGCCGCATGGTGCCGCCGAGATCGCCGCTCGCCCTGCGCTTTTCCAGCATGTTGCCCTTCAGCCATTCGGTCATCAAACCGACGACCGGTTCCTTGGTGGGGCCGAACTCGGTCGATGAAGCATGTTCGACACCGGCCAGCGATCGCGCCGCCTCGATGCAGGCCATCTGCATGCCGAAGCAGATGCCGAAATACGGCACCTTGCGCTCGCGTGCGAACTTCGCCGCCAGGATCTTGCCCTCCGAGCCACGCTCGCCGAAACCGCCGGGCACCAGGATGCCGTGCACCTTCTCCAGCCAAGGCGTCGGATCCTCCTTTTCGAAGATTTCCGATTCGATCCAGTCGAGCTTGACCTTGACGTGGTTGGCCAGCCCGCCATGCGAGAGCGCCTCGATCAGCGATTTGTAGGCGTCCTTGAGGCCGGTATACTTGCCGACGATGGCGATGGTGACCTCGCCCTCCGGATTGTGGATGCGGTTGGAGACAGCCTGCCATGGTTCCATGCGCGGCTTGGGCGCCGGGTCGATGCCGAAGGCGGCCAGCACTTCCGAATCGAGACCTTCCTTGTGGTAGGCCATAGGCACGTCGTAGATATGCGGCACGTCGAGCGCCTGGATGACGGCGCTTTCCCTGACATTACAGAACAGCGACAGTTTGCGGCGCTCTTCCTTGGGAATGGCGCGGTCGGCGCGCACCAGAAGAATATCCGGCGCAATGCCGATGCCGCGCAATTCCTTGACCGAATGCTGCGTCGGCTTGGTCTTCAGCTCACCCGCCGTCGGGATATAGGGCATCAAGGTCAGGTGGACATAGACGGCGTTGTTGCGCGGCAGATCGTTGCCGAGCTGGCGGATCGCCTCGAGGAACGGCATCGCCTCGATGTCGCCGACCGTGCCGCCGATTTCGCACAGAACGAAATCATAGTCGTCATTGCCGTCGAGGACGAAGTTCTTGATCTCGTCGGTAACGTGCGGGATGACCTGCACGGTCGCGCCGAGATAGTCGCCACGCCGCTCGCGCTCGATGATATTCTTGTAGATACGCCCGGTCGTGATGTTGTCCTGCTGGTTGGCGGAACGGCCGGTGAAGCGTTCGTAATGGCCAAGGTCGAGGTCGGTTTCGGCCCCGTCATCGGTGACGAACACTTCGCCATGCTGGTACGGCGACATCGTGCCGGGATCGACATTGAGGTAGGGGTCGAGCTTTTTGATGCGTGCGCGATAGCCTCGCGCCTGCAGGAGAGCCCCAAGGGCCGCTGCGGCAATGCCTTTTCCAAGTGAGGAAACCACGCCGCCTGTGATGAATACATATCGCGCCATGGGAGTCATCGCTTAACGCGGCCGGATTGATTCCGCCAGAGAAAAAACCGCCGCGAAGGCTTTTTCCCAAAAAGGCGCTCGGACCATGATCCCGAAAAGTGGAATCCGGTTTTTGGACAAGACCACGACCAAACAGGTTTGAGCGGGACCTTAAGCAAAACAAAAGGGCCGGCTGAGCCGGCCCTTTCGGCATGATGATGGAAACGTCAGATGATGACGACTTTGGTGCCGACCCGGACGCGGCTGTAGAGATCCATGACGTGCTCGTTCATCATGCGGAAGCAGCCATTGGAGGCACTGGTGCCGATCGACTGCGGCGCGATGGTGCCGTGGATACGCAGATGCGTGTCCTTCTTGCCGTCATAGAGATAGATGGCGCGTGCGCCGAGCGGGTTCTGGCCGCCGCCGGCCATGCCGTCCTTGTACTGGCCGTAGTGCTTGGGCTCGCGCTTCTGCATGTCGAGCGTCGGGATCCAGCGCGGCCATTCCTGCTTGTCGCCGACCGCGACCGTGCCCTTGAACTGCAGGCCTTCGCGGCCGACCGCGATGGCGTAGCGGCGTGCGGTGGTCGATGATTCGACGAGATAGAGCCGGCGAGCACTGGTGTCGATGACGATCGTGCCGGCATCGTAGCCCGTGAATTCCACGTCCTGAGGCACGAATTCCGGCTTCACCTTGAACGGCTTCTTGGCATTCTTCTGGGCAAGTGCCGAGTCGAGCGCGCGTGTCTCGGGCAGATAGCTGATCGATGAGCCGGATGAGGTTCCACCGAACAGACCGGCGAACAGGCCGCCGCTTGACTGCTTCTGGCCGCCGACCACCTCGCTGCGCAATTCGCCATTGTTACCGGTCAAAGCGACATTCATCACCTCGGCCGGGACAGGCTCGGCCGACTGGATAGCCGTGACCGGTTCAATCGGCTCGATAATCTTGATGGTCTTCTTGGCCGGCTTGGCATCGGCCACTTCGGTTGCCGGTGCTTTTTGACCCTTGCTGGCCAGGAATGCCTTCCGGTCCGCGTCAGCCCTGGCTTTGGCTGCCTCGCGCATCGCCAGCTTCCTGGCTTCGAGCGCCTTGGCTTTGGCGTCTTCCTTGCCAGCGGCGATCTTGGCCTCGATCTTCTTGATCTGGGCGAGGTCGTCCGGTGTCGGGGTTTTCTTCTTCTTGAGAAGCTTCAACTGCGCCGCATCGCTCTTGGCCGCGACGGGGATGGCGTCGGTTTTTTCAAGCGACACCGACTGTTGTGCGGCCATATTTGCCGGCATGCCGGCGAAGGCCGGGGAACTCATGCCGATTGCGGCGCAAAGTCCCAGGAAAATGAAGCTGCGAAGCTGCATGGCGAAGATCCGATCGTTCAATGCTTGTTGCCCACGGCGTCGCCCGGCGTCCCCCAAGGACGCCGAAAATGCCGCGTGCAATCTATAGTCGAATAAGCGCGGATGCCTCAAGCGCGAGACCGCACTGCCGCCCGTCGAATCTTCGTGATCGCGCAGCATTTGCCGCGACTGTGTTCAAACGATCACAGGTCGCGGTTTGGAGACGTGGAAGTTACTGGTTCGGAACCTGAGGCGCCGCCGGCGCGGTGTTGGTGGTGCCATTGGTCGCCGGCGGCGTCGAGCCGGCGGCGGGTGCCGTGGCCGGGGCCGTTGCCGGAGGCTTTGCCGCGGCGTCGTTTCCGGACGGCGGCGTCGGCGTAGCGTTGCCGGCGGGTGCCGGCGTGGTCTTGCCCGGCAGTTGGTTGAGCACGCCCTTGCCATCCGAGGTCGTGGGAACCCGATCGAGAATGTCGATCGGTTTCTCGCCGTAGCGGGCGATGATCGACAAGGTCAGCGACGTCACAAAGAACGCAGCCGCCAGGATCGCCGTCGCCCGGGTCAGAGCGTTGGCGGCGCCGCGTGCCGTCATGAAGCCCGATCCGCCACCAATGCCGAGGCCGCCGCCTTCGGAGCGCTGCAGCAGCACCACGCCGACAAGGGCGAGCACGACCATGAGATGGATGACGATCAGTACGGTTTGCATAGTTTATCCTGGCAAGGCCCTGCCCGGCCGCGAACACGACCGGTGAATTGGAGGCGGCTCAATACAATGCTTTCACGGCATTTCCAAGCCCGTGGCCGGAATATGGGAAGCAACGCGCCCTTTGCAACGAATTTGGACGGGACGAGACCCGCCCACCCTCGTGAATCTCAGCCTGCAATGCTGCGATAGGCTTCGGCGATACCCAGGAAATCAGCCGCTTTCAGGCTGGCGCCACCGACCAGCGCGCCATCGACATTCCGGACGCCCAGCAGCTCCACCGCGTTGGATGGCTTGACCGAGCCGCCATAGAGAATGCGCATCCTGGCAGCGGCGGTCCCCAGCTTTTCCGACAGCTTTTCGCGGATATGCGCATGCGCTTCGGCCACATCGGCCGCGGTTGGCGTCAAGCCGGTGCCGATCGCCCATACCGGCTCATAGGCAATGACGGTGTTGGATGGCGTGGCACTTGGCGGTACCGAGCCAGCCACCTGGCGCGACAGCACCTCCAGCGTGGCTCCAGCCTCACGCTCCTGCCGCGTCTCGCCGATGCAAACGATGGCCACCAGCCCGGCACGCCAGGCCGCGGTGGCCTTGGCCTGGACCGTCGCGTCGTCCTCGCCGCTTTGTTCGCGGCATTCGGAATGACCGACAATGACATGGCTTGCGCCCGCGTCCTTCAGCATCTCCGCGGAAATGCAGCCGGTATATGCGCCGCTCTCCTTGCTATGGCAGTCCTCACCGCCGGCATGGACCGGCGTGCGCGACAGGATCTCGGCGGCATGGGAAAGCAGCGTCGCGGGAACACAGACCAGTGCTTCGGTCTCGGCGTCGAGCCCGCTCATGAAACCGTTGCCGATCATTCTGAGCTCGTTCAGCGAGGCGCTGGTGCCGTTCATTTTCCAGTTGCCGGCGACAAGGGGGCGAATTCCTGGCGTCATGGTGTGCTTCTCCGGGCGATATCAGGCTCTGGCCCTCACTACCAAAATCAGGCCACAAAGCAATCGACAGGCGACCGGAAGGGCGCTATTGCGCTTGTTTCAAACTCGGCGCATGCGAAAATGCGCATAAATCGGAAGTAACCATGCTTGGTGTATTGAGAAGCGCGGCGGGTACCTGGGTCGCGAAGACATTGCTTTCGCTGCTAGTGGTCAGTTTCGCCGCGTGGGGCATCTCCGGACGGCTGATGGGCGGCCTTGCGGGCCACGATTCGGTGATAACGGCCGGCGGCACCAAGGTATCGATCAACGAATACCGCCTTGCATATGACCGCCAGCTCGCCGTCATGTCGCAGCAGTTCGGTCAGCGCCTCACTCATGAACAGGCAAAGGCGCTCGGCATCGACAACCAGGTGCTGGCGCAACTCGTTTCCGGTGCCGTTCTCGACGAACAGGCACGCAAGCTGGGCCTCGGCCTCTCCAAGGACCGGCTGGCCGAACTCACCCGCGAAGATCCGGCTTTCAAGGGCCCTGGCGGTCAGTTCGACCGAAGGACATTCGACTATATGCTGCACGAGGTCGGCATGCGGCCCGAGGATTACCTGAAGAACCGCGCCCAGGTGGCGGTGCGCCAGCAGATCGTCGAGGCGGTCTCGGACGGCCTCAAGGCGCCGGACACGTTCTTCAGGGCGGTCGCGCTCTACCGCGGTGAAGACCGCACCGTCGACTATTTGACATTGCCAAAGACGCTGGTCGAGCCGATCGAGGCGCCGAGCGACAGCGTGCTCCAGGCCTATTTCGAGGCCAACAAGAAAACCTACGCCGCACCTGAATACCGCAAATTCTCGTATGTCCGCCTGGAACCGGTGGACATCATGGACACGACCGCGGTCACCGACCAGCAGGTCAGTGACGACTACAACAAGAACAAGGCACGCTACACCACGCCCGAAATGCGCACCATCGAGCAGCTTGTGTTCAAGACGCCGGATGCGGCCAAGGCAGCGCTCGATTCGCTCAAGGCCGGCGCCACCTTCGACAAACTGGTGATCGCCGAAGGCAAAACCCCGGCCGACACGCTGCTTGGCACGCTCGCCAAGGACAAGATCGCCGACAAGGCGGTTGCCGATGCCGCCTTCGCGCTCAACGTCAATGAAGTCAGCCAGGTCGTTCAGGGCACCTTCGGCCCAGTGCTGTTGCGCGTGACCGAGATCAAGCCCGAGGTGGTAAAGCCGCTCGCCGAAGTGTCCGACCAGATCCGCAAGGACCTGGCGCTGGGCGAGGCAAGCCGCATCCTCTTGGATGTACACGACAATTATGAGGACACCCGTGCATCGGGCAGTTCTCTGGCCGACGCGGCCGCCAAATTGAAGCTTAAGGACATCACCGTCGACGCCATCGATCGCAATGGCCTGAGGCCCGATGGCTCCATCGTCAAGGACCTGCCGGAATCACCGTCTCTGATCAAGGCCGTCTTTGATGCGGAACCCAACACCGAAAACGAGGCGCTGACCACCGCGGACAACGGCTTCGTCTTCTATGAGGTCGGTTCGATCACACCGGCCCGCGACCGCACTCTTGACGAGGTGCGCCAGAAAGTTGCCGCCGACTGGACGGCGGCCGAGACCACCAAGCGGCTCGCCGCCAAGGCGGGCGAACTCGAGAAGCGCCTCAAGGCCGGCGCCACGCTCGACGTCATCGCCGGTGACCTCAAGCTGGAAAAGCAGACCAAGCGCGGCTTGAAGCGCGAAGCCGATGATGCCGATTTCGGCAAGGAGGGCGCCGCCGTGATGTTCGGGGTCGGCGAAGGCGGCACCGGCTTGATCCCCTCGCCCACCGGCGACGGCCAGATCCTGTTCAAGGTCGCCGAAGTATTCGAACCGGCCGGCGCCGACGCCAGCTCGGTGCCGGACGACGCGCAGAAGTCATTCACCTCCGGCATGTCCGACGACCTGCTCGACCAATTGGTGGCGCAGTTGCAGACGCAGTACGACGTCCGCATCGACCAGGCCGCCGTTGCCCAAGCCTCGACAAGATGAGCGCGCTGAAAACCCATATCGCCAAGGTCGCGACCGGCACCGCCCTGTCCTTCGAGGAGGCCTGCGAGGCCTTCGACATCATCATGTCGGGCGATGCGACCCCAGGGCAGATCGGCGGCTTCCTGATGGCGCTGCGCGTGCGCGGCGAGACGGTGAACGAGATTTCGGGCGCTGTCGCCACGATGCGCGCCAAGATGCTTCGCGTCGATGCCCCTGACGGCGCTATCGACATCGTCGGCACCGGCGGCGACAATTCGCACTCGGTCAACATCTCGACGGCCTCCGCCTTCGTCATTGCCGGCAGCGGCGTGCCGGTCGCCAAGCACGGCAATCGCGGCCTGTCCTCGCTGACCGGCGCGGCCGACGTGCTGATTGCCCTCGGCGTCAAGATCGACATCGCGCCGGAGATTATCGGCAAATGCATCCATGAAGCAGGCGTCGGCTTCATGTTCGCGCCGGCGCACCATCCGGCGATGAAGCATGTCGGTCCGGTTCGGGGCGAGCTTGGCACGCGCACTATCTTCAACCTGCTCGGCCCGCTTTCCAACCCGGCCAGCGTCAAGCGGCAGATGGTCGGCGTGTTCATGCCGGAATGGATCATGCCGGTGGCCGAAACGCTGAAGGCGCTCGGCACCGAGCATGCCTGGGTCGCCCATGGCGATGGCTATGACGAGATCACCACCACGGGCGAGACGCAGGTCGCCGAACTGGTTGGCGGCGAAATCCGCAGCTTTACGCTGACCCCGGAAGAGGTTGGACTAAAGCGCCATACCAAGGGTGAGCTGCGCGGCGGTGATGCCGCCTATAATGCCAAGGCCTTGCGCGACATGCTGGGCGGCGCCGCCGGCGCCTACCGCGACACGGTGTTGATGAATGCCGGCGCTGGACTGGTGATTGCGGGCAAGGCGACGACACTCGGCGACGGCATCGCCATCGCCGCGCAGGCGATCGACAGCGGCCGGGCGCTGCAGGTGCTCGACCGGCTGGTCGAAATTTCGAACGGGTGAACCGTGTCTGACATTTTGCGCAAGATCGAGGCCTACAAGCGCGACGAGATAGCCGCCGCCAAGGCACGCCTGCCGCTGGCCGAGATCAAGGCGCGCGCAAAAGACGCCGACGCACCGCGCGGGTTCCTCGCCGCGCTCGAAGCGAAGCGCAGATCGGGCGGCTTTGCCCTGATCGCCGAGATCAAGAAGGCAAGTCCGTCCAAAGGGTTGATCCGTGCCGATTTCGATCCGCCGAATCTGGCCAAGGCTTATGAAAAAGGCGGCGCGGCCTGCCTTTCCGTGCTGACCGATGCGCCCTCCTTTCAGGGCGCACCGGAGTTTCTGACCAAGGCGCGAGCCGCCGTGACGCTGCCCGCCCTGCGCAAGGATTTCCTGTTCGATCCCTACCAGGTCTACGAGGCGCGGGCCTGGGGCGCGGACGCCATTTTGATCATCATGGCCAGCGTCGATGACGCCATGGCAAGCGAACTCGAATCGACCGCATTCGAGCTAGGCATGGATGCCCTGATCGAGGTGCACGACGAAGCCGAGACGGAGCGCGCGCTGAAACTGTCATCGCAATTGATCGGCATCAACAACCGCAACCTGCGGACATTCGAGACCAGCCTCGACACGTCGGAGCGGCTGCGGGCGATGGTGCCGGGTGGTCATTTGCTGGTCAGCGAAAGCGGCATCTTCTCGCATGACGATTGTCTTAGACTGCAAAGGATGGACATCGGCGCCTTCCTGGTGGGCGAGAGCTTGATGCGCCAACGGGATGTGACCGCTGCAACACGCTCGCTGCTCACGGGCAAGGCGTCCGATGGGTCGGCCCGAAAATCGGAATCGATTTTCGGAGAGCACGATGCATAGAGTCAAAGTGATAGAACGCACTTTGTGCGTCCGAATGGACGCACGTCGTTCTATGGCGATTTGACGATGGCTGCCAACCTCACGCACCTCGGCGCGCAGGGCGAGGCCAACATGGTCGATGTCGGCGACAAGGACGAGACGACGCGCACCGCGATTGCGGAGGGTTTCGTCTCGATGCATCCAGAGACGTTGAAGACCATCCTTGCCGGCAATGCCAAGAAAGGCGATGTGCTCGGCACCGCGCGCATCGCCGGCATCATGGCGGCGAAGAAGACGCATGAATTGATCCCGCTCTGCCATCCCCTGCTGCTGACCAAGGTTTCCGTCGACATTGAGCCTGATCATGCGCTGCCAGGCCTGAAGGTCACTGCCCTGGCGCGCGTCACCGGCAAGACCGGGGTCGAAATGGAGGCGCTGACCGCCGCGTCCGTGGCCTGCCTGACCATCTACGACATGGCAAAGGCGGTGGACCGCGCCATGGTCATCTCAGGTATCCGGCTGGTCGAAAAAACCGGCGGCAAGTCTGGCGACTACAAGGCAGGTGCCTGATGGCGCTGGTTCCGATCGCCGAGGCGCTCGAACGCCTGCTTGATAGCGCAGTGCCGCTGGGCGGCGAAAGCGTTCCTCTCATGGAGGCTGCCGATCGTGTGCTGGCGGAACCCGTCGTGGCGCTTCGCACCCAGCCGCCTTTCAACGCTTCGGCCATGGACGGTTATGCAGTGCGTGCCGCCGACGTGGCGTCGGTGCCGTCGAAACTCGCGGTGATCGGCATGGCGTCAGCCGGGCGTGGCTTTGACGGTACGGTCGGCCAGGCACAGGCCGTGCGCATCTTCACCGGCGCACCGCTGCCTGACGGCGCCGACACCATCGTCATCCAGGAAAATGTCCGGGATATCGGCGGTGGCAATATCGAGGTGATCGAGCCCACCGCAGAGTGGCGTAACATCCGCCGCATCGGCCTCGATTTTTCCAAGGGCGACGTGTTGCTGGAAAAGGGGCGCGTGCTCGACCCGGCGGCACTGTCGCTGGTGGCATCGGCCAATCATCCCCGAGTGCGCGTGGTGAAACGGCCGCTGGTCGCCATCATCGCCACCGGTGACGAGCTGTTGCCGCCCGGAAGCGAACTCGGGCCTGACCAGATTATTTCGTCCAACGCCTATGGCGTCGCCGCGGCAGCACAGTCGGTCGGTGCCCGCGCGCTCGATCTCGGAATCGCCGCCGACCGCAAGGACGCCATCGCCGGCATGGTCGGGAAAGCGGTCGCGGCGGGCGCCGATGTCATCGTCACGCTCGGCGGCGCCTCGGTCGGCGACCACGACCTGATCCATGACGTGCTGACCGGCGAAGGCATGACGCTCGGCTTCTGGAAGATCGCCATGCGTCCCGGCAAGCCGCTGATGTTCGGACGCCTCGGCGATATCCGATGCATCGGCCTGCCCGGCAACCCGGTGGCAAGCCTGGTCTGCTCGCAATTGTTCCTGAAGCCGCTTCTGGCAAGGCTGGGCGGTCGCGCCTACCGTCAGGACATCCGTCAGGCGCGGCTGGGCACCGCAATGCCCGCCAATGATCTGCGCCAGGATTATGTGCGGGCGGTGGTCAGGGAAGACCACGGCGAACTGATGGCAACGCCGTTCGGCATCCAGGATTCCTCGATGCTGAGGATGCTTGCCGACGCCAACGGGCTGATCGTGCGCGCGCCTTTTGCCCCTGTATCCGCTGCCGGAGACGTTTGCAGCGTTCTGATGTTGCGCTAAAGAATTTTCCCATAAATAAGCTGATAACAAGACAAAAATGATCTCGGCTATTCCGAGATCAAGGCCCGTGTCAACGCGTGCGCAGGGTCGACAAGCCCATCGACAACGTCGTAATGATGCCGATCGGGCTCGACCACGGCACTGGTGGTGGCGCCAAGCCCGGTCCAGATGTTGGCCAGCAATGCATTCTGGCGCAGGAACTCGGAACGCTCCCCGCCGCCAGCCCAGCAGGTGATGCGGACACCATCCAAGGGCCGCAGCAGTGCCGGGCTTTCCGTCAGCGCCTCATGCTCGTCGATTTTCAGCACCGTGTTCATGTCCGTGCGCATCAGCGGACGCAAATCATGCAAGCCTGAAATCGAAACGACATGGCGTATGCGCCGCGAGACATCGGCCGCCAAAGGCGTCGATGTCGTCACCATGCGGCTGGCGAGATGGCCGCCGGCCGAATGTCCGGTCAGCATCAGTGGTCCCCCGACAATGGCCGCCGCCTTGCCGATCGCCGCCCCGATTTCGCTGACGATGCCGGCAATGCGTATATCGGGGCATTGCGTATAGGACGGCATCGCCACGGCAAAGCCGGCGCCGACCCCGCCACCGGCGAGGTGCGACCACAAGCTCTTGTCGGTCTCCATCCAATAGCCGCCATGGATGAACACCACGAGTCCCCTGGGCGCGGCATCGGGAAGGAAAAGGTCGAACCGATTGCGCGGACGATCGCCATAGGCGATGTCGAGCCGTGCCCGGCCCTGAGCCGACATCGCGTCTCGGAATGCTTGCGCGGGTTCCGCCCAGGCGGCCGGCCAACGGTCGCTGCGGGCGATATTGGCGCCGTTGGCGTAGGCATTGTCCCAGTCGGCAATGCGATGGTCGAGCATCGGCACCCTCCCCGAAGCGGCATCGTTTCAACACTAGCAATGGCCGCCGCCATGTCATGCGTCAATGCTCGAGCGAAAAACATTTTAGGCTTGAAACAAATTTCGACTGGTGCGATCCTGCGCTCTGTTCCACCATGGACGTGAGGCAGACAGGGGCAGCCGCAAGATGCTTGGGCCTTCAGCACATACCGACACGTTCACGCGCGATCATTTGCCGCCGCCCGACCAATGGCCGGACTTCCTGCTCGACGGATTCGACTATCCAGAACACCTCAACGCCGGTGTTGAACTGACCGACAGGCTGGTCGAGAAGGGTCTCGGCGACCACACCGCGCTGATCGGCAACGGCCGCCGCCGCACCTACAAGGAACTGTCCGACTGGACGAACCGGCTCGCCCGTGCGCTGGTCGAGAATTATGGCGTCAAGCCGGGCAACCGGGTGCTGATACGCTCCGCCAACAACCCGGCAATGGTCGCCTGCTGGCTGGCCGCCACCAAGGTCGGCGCAGTCGTCGTAAACACCATGCCGATGCTGCGCGCCGGTGAACTCACCAAGATCGTCGATAAGGCGGAAATAACGACCGCGCTCTGCGACACCAGGCTGATGGACGAGATGACCGCCTGCGCCAAAGGCAGTGCGTTCCTGAAGCAGGTGATCGGCTTCGACGGCACCGCCAACCATGACGCCGAGCTCGACCGCGCCGCCCTCGACAAGCCGGTCATCTTCACCGCCGTCAGCACCGGCCGCGATGACGTCGCCCTGCTCGGCTTCACCTCGGGCACGACAGGCGTGCCGAAGGCGACGATGCATTTCCACCGCGATCTCCTGATCATCGCCGATGCCTACGCGCGTGAAGTCCTGCAGGTGACGCCGGACGACATCTTCGTCGGCTCGCCGCCGCTCGCCTTCACCTTTGGCCTTGGCGGGTTGGCCATCTTTCCCCTGCGCTTCGGCGCGGCGGCGACCTTGTTGGAGCAGGCGACGCCGCCCAACATGGTCCACATCATCGAGACCTACAAAGCGACCATTTCCTTCACCGCGCCGACCGCCTACCGGGCCATGCTGAAGGCCATGGACGAAGGCGCCGATCTGTCATCGCTGCGTGTTGCCGTTTCGGCCGGCGAAACCTTGCCGGCGCCGGTCTTCGAAGAGTGGACGCGAAAGACCGGCAAGCCGATCCTCGACGGCATCGGCGCCACCGAAATGCTGCACATCTTCATCTCCAACCGCTTTGACGACAGGAAGCCGGCTTCGACCGGCAAGCCGGTCGGCGGCTATGAGGCCCGCATCGTCGACGGCGACATGCACGAGGTGCCGCGTGGCGAGACCGGACGGCTGGCGGTGCGCGGGCCAACCGGCTGCCGCTACATGGCCGATGACAGGCAGAAGGACTATGTGCGCGACGGCTGGAACCTCACCGGCGACACCTTCACGCAGGATGAGGACGGCTTCTTCCACTTCGCCGCGCGTTCCGACGACATGATCGTCAGCGCCGGCTACAATATCGCCGGACCCGAGGTCGAGGCGGCGCTGCTGTCGCATCCCGATGTCGCCGAATGCGCGGTCATCGGCGCCGACGAAGGCGAGCGCGGCCAGATCGTCGAGGCGCATGTCGTTCTGGTGCAAGGTGTCTCGCCAGACGCGATGACCGTCAAGCGCCTGCAGGAGCACGTCAAGGCAACCATCGCGCCCTATAAATACCCGCGATCGGTCAAATTCATCGCCGCTCTGCCCAAGACCCAGACCGGCAAGATCCAGCGCTTCCGGCTGCGCACGGAGAAAATCAATTGAGCGATCCCTACGATCCGGCGTCCGAAGGTGCTGAGATGTCGTTCAAGGAACGCATGTCCTACAGCGACTATCTGCAACTGCACAAAGTGCTCGACGCGCAGGCGCCGCTGTCATCGGCGCATGACGAAATGCTGTTCATCATCCAGCACCAGACATCGGAATTATGGATGAAGCTCGCCTTGCATGAGATCGGCGCAGCGATCCGTTCGATCCGTGCCGATCGGCTCGAGCCGAGCTTCAAGATGCTGTCGCGCGTCGCCCGTATTTTCGAGCAGTTGAACAATGCCTGGGACGTGCTGCGCACGATGACGCCCAGCGAATACACCGAGTTCCGCGACTCGCTCGGCCAGTCCTCGGGTTTCCAATCCTGGCAGTATCGCGCCATCGAGTTCATGGCCGGCAACCGTAACCTCGCCATGCTCGGGCCGCACAAGCACCGGCCGGACCTCAACGCCAAGCTGGAGGCGATCCTGGCCGAGCCGTCGCTCTACGATGAAGCGCTGCTGCTTCTGGCGCGCAACGGCTTCGACATTGGGGCGGACGCAAAGCGCACGGAGTGGCGCGAGACGCGGACGGAAAACGAAGAAGTCCTGGTCGCCTGGCAGACGGTGTACCGCGATCCGCAGCGCTACTGGATGTTCTACGAATTGGCCGAGAAGCTGGTCGACTTTGAGGACTACTTCCGCCGCTGGCGCTTCAACCACGTCACCACGGTCGAGCGCATCATCGGCCTGAAGCGTGGCACCGGCGGCACATCGGGCGCCTCCTATCTCAAGAAGATGCTCGAGGTCGTCCTGTTTCCCGAACTCTGGAACGTCCGTACCCGGCTCTGAACCCTTGTTTGTGGGAAAACCGCGTCCCAGTTTTCGCGCATGAATTGCGCCGACTTTTCAGGTCACCGCCGTCTTGACCGCGAAGCGCGCATCCTTCCAGGCGCCGGTGCGCAGGATATCTTCCAGTACGTCGACCGCCTGCCATACATCGGTGTAGCCGACATAGAGCGGCGTGAAGCCGAAGCGGATCGTCGACGGCGCACGGAAATCGCCGATCACGCCGCGCTCGATCAGTGCCCGCACCACCTGGTAGCCATTGGGGTGGAGGAATGAAACCTGGCTTCCACGCGCATTGCCATCGCGCGGGCTTTCCAGCTCCAGGCCGTAGGCGCCGCATCTGGTCTCGACGAGTTGGATGAACAGATCGGTGAGCGCGATGCTCTTCTTGCGCACCACCGCCATGTCGACATCGTCCCAAAGGTCCAGTGCCCCCTTCAGCGCCCGCATCGACAAGACAGGCTGCGTGCCGCACAGGAACCGGCGGATGCCGCTGCCGGCCGCGTAACCCTGTTCGAAGGCAAAGGGCCGCGCATGGCCCCACCAACCACTGAGCGGCTGCCGGACTTTGTCGTGATGACGCTCGGCGGCGTAGATGAAGGCTGGCGCGCCCGGGCCGCCATTGAGATATTTGTACGTGCAGCCGATGGCGAAATCGGCATTGGCGCTGTCGAGTTCGACCGGCAAGGCGCCGGCCGTATGGCAGAGGTCCCAGACGATCAGCGCACCGACCTGATGGGCCTTGCATGTCAGTGCCGCCATGTCGCGCAACTGGCCGGATTTGTAATTGACATGGTTGACCAGGATGACCGCGACACGCTCGTCGATCAGTTCCTCAATAGTCGGCGCGTCGACGCCCTCGAGCCGCAGCACGGTGCCGGGCCGCGTCGAGGCCACGCCTTCGGCCATGTAGAGATCGGTCGGAAAGCTGTCGCCCTCGGCGACGATGACCGAGCGGTCCGGCCGCATGCCGAGTGCGGCATGCAGCACCTTGTAGATGTTGATCGAGGTCGTATCGCAGACCACCGTCTGGCCGGCCGCCGCACCGATCAGGCGTCCCAGCTGGTCGCCAAGCGCGACCGGCATGTCGAACCAGCCGGCTGTGTTCCATGCGCGGATCAGGTCCTGCGCCCACTCCTGCGTCGCTGCCTTCTGCAATTCGTCAAAGACGGCGGGCGCCGCGGCCCCGAGCGAATTGCCGTCGAGGTAGATGACGCCTTCCGGCAAGATGAAGCGGTCGCGCATGGCGCGCAGCGGGTCCGCCGCGTCCATGGCTTCGACGGCCGCGAGATCGAGCGTTGCGTGCATGATCTGTGACATTCCCTGATTATTCACGTCCTGGTTACTCACGAATGGCTTCGCGTACCGGTGCGGGTCCCCGGCTGCGCTTCAAGCTGGGCAAGGCAAGCATGGCCAGCACGAACAGGCCCGTTGCAAGCTTCAGGTCAGGCGGCGGCATGCCGGCGGCAAGGCAGAACGACACCAGCTGGTAGTAGATGATCGCGCCGGCGAAAGGCGCCAGCAACTGCCGCCAGACCGTCTGCTTGCCGACGACGGCCTCGCCGATCATCAGCGCGGCAAGGCCGTTGATGAGGATGCCCAGCCCCATATTGACGTCGGCGAACCCCTGCGACTGCACCATCAGCGCGCCGCTTGACGCCGAAAACGCGCTCGCCAGCCCGACACCGCCTATGGTCGCGGCCCAGACATTGATGCCTTGCGCCTCGGCCATGTCAGGATTGGCGCCCACAGCGCGCACGGCCGTGCCCTTCTCGGTCCTGAAGAACATGTAGAGCAGCATGAAGGCGATAAGCGCGAGAAGGCCAGCGACGACGATCTTGCTGGCGGGAAAACCCGGCCGCGCGAACGGCACCCAGTCGAACACCGTCGGCGAGCCGAACACGGAGAGGTTGGACTTGCCCATGATGCGAAGGTTGATGCTGTAGAGCATCGTCATCATCAGGATGCCGGCAAGAAGCGTGTGGATGCGGAAGCGCAGATGGATGAACGCGGTACAGCAGCCCGCCGCGAAGCCGGCAACGAGGGCGGCGGCGATGCCCATCAGCGGCGATGCGCCGGCGGCAAGGAGAACGCCGCAGACGCAGCCGCCCAGCGGAAAAGCGCCTTCGCTGGTGAGATCGGGAAAATTCAGCATGCGAAACGGGATCATGATCCCGAGCACGACAAAGGCCAGGATCAGGCTCTGCGCCAAGGTGACCGGCATGATCGCGACGAAGCTGGCGAGAACGTCCTGAACAAAACCCATGATGATCAGCTCGCCAGCAACATGCGGTCGGTTTTGACGGAGAAATGGCCGATCAGATCGATAACCGTGACCCTCGCCTTCTCCTCGCCGCTAACTTCCAGAAGGACGCGGCCCGCGTCGAGCATGATCACGCGGCTGCCATAGTCGACGGCGTGCTGCATGTTGTGGGTCACCATCAAAGTCGTCAGCTTCAGCGCGCTGACGGCGCGCACCGTCGCCTGCATGACAATCTCGGCCGTGCGCGGATCGAGTGCCGCGGTATGCTCGTCGAGCAGCAGCAAGTCAGGCGATCCGCCGACCGCCATGATCAGCGACAAGGATTGCCGCTGCCCGCCCGAGAGCAGGTCGACGCGTGTGTCGAGGCGGTTTTCAAGGCCGAGGCCCAGTATCGACAGGCGTTCCCTGTAGGACGCAAGGCGGGTGGCGTTCAGCCCCTGGCGCAAGGTGCGCTTGCTGCTGCGCAAATCAGCCAGCAGCATGTTTTCCGCAACCGTCATGCTGGCGGCGGTGCCGCGCATCGGATCCTGGAATACGCGAGCCAGTCTCGCGGCGCGCTTGTGCACCGGCATACCAGTCACATCGGCGCCATTGATCAGGATCTGGCCGGAATCGAGGATCAGAGCGCCGGAAATGGCATTAAGCATGCTGCTCTTGCCGGCCCCGTTGGAGCCGATGACGATGCCGAACTCGCCCGTGGCCAGCAACAGGCTGAGACCGTCCAGCGCGATCTTCTCGTCAGCCTGGCCCTTGTAGAATACTTTACGCGCGGATCGGATCTCGAGCATCGTTCCTCCCTGACCTCAGGGTGACAGCGCCCGCGCCGTCACCCTCACAGCGCCGATGTCAGTCGACGATGCAGCCGCAATCGGCCATCGAAGCCGGTATCTCGATGCCGAACGCAGCCATCGCCTTGCGCGAGATCAACGCCATGTGGTCCTTGTAGGCCGGGCGTGACGGCGCGATCGTCTTGGGATCCTTGCCCTTGAGGACTTCGGCCGCGATGTTGCCGGCGTTGATCCCGACCTGCGTATAATTCACCGCGAAGCTCGCCGGCACGGTGCCGTTGCGGACCGCGCTGTCATCGGCGTTGACGACCGGGATACCGGCCTGGCGCGCGGCGGCGGAGACAGCGGCGATCGCCGGCTGGATCAGGTTCGAGGTCGGTCCGTAGATCACATCTGCTTTCCCGGCGAGCGAGGCGATGCGTTGCTGGATGTCATTGACGTTGTCGATGCCGACTTCCACGACCTCGAAGCCGGCGGCCGGTGCCGCCGCCTTGATCTTCTCGATCAGGGCAACGTCGTTGGCCTCACCGGGATTGTAAGGCACGCCGAAACGCTTGGCGTTTGGTAACAGCTTCTTGGTGAAGGCCATCACCGCGGCAACATCCTGAAGATCGGTGGCGCCGGTCATGCCTTCATCACCGGAGTCCCACGACGGCACGAGCTTGGCCGCCACCGGATCGGTGACCGCGGCAAAGACGATCGGAATGCCGGAGCCCGCGAGCGCTTTCTTGGCGATCTGCGAGACCGGCGTGGTGATGGTGTAGATCAGCTTGGGCTGCTCGGCCTGCAGCTTTGCGATCATCTGCGGCACCAGCGATGCATCGAAATTGGTATGGCTCTCCGTATAGACGACGTCCTTGCCGTCGACGAAGCCATTGTCTGTCAGCGCCTTCTTGAAGCCGGCTATGGCGGCGTTCAATTGCGGATGCTCGCCAAAATTGGCGATGCCGATGCGGATCTGATCGGCGGCGGCACTGCCGGCGCTCACCATCAATGCGCCGGCCACGAACAAACCCGACAGCCAAGCGGATTTCGACTTCAACATCATTTCCTCCCAGATTTGATCGACGCCGCTTGCACCGCGGCTAGTGCGGCGATCATGGTCAGTCCGCCGTCCCGTGTCAAACATTATATATAATTCTTGCCATGCACCTACATCATATATAATTTTCCTCTGCCAGACGATGGATGGACCGTGATGCAGGATCAAACGATCTCCACAAAGACGGAGGCAGCCTATCAGCTGTTGCGGCGCGATATCCTGACGACGCGCCTCATGCCCGGGGCCCCGCTCAAGCTGAGTGCGCTGCGCGGCACCTATGGTGTCGGCTGGACGCCGTTGCGCGAAGCCTTGTCGCGGCTGGAGGCCGAACGCCTGGTCACCGCCATCAGCAATCGTGGTTTTACCGTCGCTCCGGTATCGCGGGCCGAACTGGAGGACCTGGCACGCGCCAGGATGGTGGTCGAGATACCCCTGTTCCTCGAATCGATGGAAAAAGGCGGCAAGGAGTGGGAGGATGCCGTTGTCACCGCCCACTACCGGCTCTCCCGTTGCAAGACCGCGGTCGACGATCCTTCGGATGCGGCCGTCGATAAATGGGACGAGAACCACGAGGCTTTCCATGCGGCGCTGCTGAGCGCGGCGACTTCCAATTGGCTCATGCGATTCCGCTCGACCATCGCCGATCAGCTGCGACGGCATCATCGTTTTCTCGGCCTGGCGCCGACATTGCGGGCCGCGGCTGGCCTGAAGGACGGTTATGAAGAGGCAATGGAGGCATTGTGCGAAGCCATTGCGATCGAACACCATACAGCGATCATGGAAGCTGCACTCGATCGTGACG
The DNA here is from genome assembly GCF_037179655.1 of Mesorhizobium sp. Cs1299R1N1. Lineage (NCBI taxonomy): Bacteria > Pseudomonadati > Pseudomonadota > Alphaproteobacteria > Hyphomicrobiales > Phyllobacteriaceae > Mesorhizobium > Mesorhizobium sp. Cs1299R1N1. Next base: position 151,291 of record NZ_JAPYKR010000004.1, read on the forward strand.
TCGAGCGGGCCAAGGCGCTGATGACGGCGCATATCGGCTATACCCTGCACGTCTATGTCCATAGCGAAGACAGCGGCGCGACCAAATACGCCGCGCGCGCCGGCAGTTTGAAAGCGGGTTCCGGGTGACTTCAGCGCTTGCGCGACGCCTGTTGGCATGCGCTGGCCGGAGTGGGCCAAGCACCTGGATCCATCGCCGCCCCAAAGCTACCAATCGTTGGCGTTTTGGTTTCGTTTCGTTCCGCGAATAATGGATCCACAAATTGTACAATCCACCCGCGAAGAGCCCTCCGAAAGACTGATGCCACGGCCCATCAGTGGATAGGCCACAGGCCGTTAACCAAAACAATTTCAATGCCTGCCGATCGCGGAAAGGGTCGGCCGCAGTCCGCTGTCGCGGCAAAAAACTTCAGACGCGTTAACAAATTCATTAAACTTTAAACGGTTGCGGAACACAACTGGAACGGATAGTGTTTGTTCTGGGTTTGTTTTTCGATTCTGGTTCAGACCTTTCGTTCAATGCCTTGGGGGCCGCCATGCTGACACGCAAGCAACATGAACTGCTGATGTTCATCCACGAACGGCTCAAGGAAAGCGGGATACCGCCCTCCTTCGACGAGATGAAGGAAGCACTCGATCTTGCCTCCAAATCGGGGATCCATCGCCTGATCACGGCGCTGGAGGAACGCGGCTTCATTCGCCGGCTACCCAATCGGGCGCGCGCACTGGAAGTGCTGCGGCTGCCGGACTCGATCGCGCCGGGCCTCAATGCGGCAAAGAAGTTCTCGCCAAGCGTCATCCAGGGCAGCCTTGGCCAAGGCAGTCTCGGCCGCCAGATCAGGCCGGCGACGCCGCCTTCCCGCCTGGCCGCGGCCGGCAACGACGATGATGCGGTTTCAGCCGTGTCCATCCCCGTCATGGGCCGTATCGCCGCCGGTGTGCCGATCGATGCCATCCAGCATCAGACGCATTCGATTTCGGTGCCGCCGGACATGATCATGGGCGGCGAGCACTATGCGCTGGAGGTCAAGGGCGACTCGATGATCGAGGCCGGTATCTTCGACGGCGACACGGTCATCATCCGCAATGCCGATACAGCAAGTCCGGGCGAAATCATCGTGGCGCTGGTCGACGAGGAGGAAGCAACGCTGAAGCGATTCCGCCGCAAGGGCGCCTCGATCGCGCTCGAAGCCGCCAATCCAGCCTACGAAACACGCATCTTCGGACCGGATCGGGTCAAGGTGCAGGGCAAGCTTGTCGGGCTGATCAGGCGCTACTGAACTTGCTTGCCATCGGGCTTGTCGGCCTTTTTATAGGGGGCCAACCCCCGCGCCTCGCGTGAGAATTTTCGCTGCTCGTGCCAGGGCCGGTATGGTCCGTCGACGGCGAATTCGATCGCAGCCGGGCTCGTGGCCGACTGGGGATCGAAGAAGACGGCGGCACTCCCCTTGCGGGCGAGCTGCCGTTTCGTGACGACGAGAACCAGCGGATTATGGCAGGCGTCATAGGCGGTCGCGTCATTGACGACGATCAGGTCGGCGAAAGCGCAGGCCTTCCAGGTGTTCTTGCGATCTTCGACATAGGCGATGATCGCGCCGGAAGGGTGCCTGGCAAGGCACAGGCCTTCGCGGCAATAGAACGGCGATCCCAGCGGCAGGTCGGTGGGAGTGGCAAGATCGAATTGCCCGTCCGTCTTGTCGAACATTTCCGGTAGGACGACTGTTTCGGAGATCAGAGCGCGTTTCCAATTGTCGGTTGCGAATTCGTTCGGACGTTCCCGGTTGACGGCCAGTTCGCCATTGCCGATCGACAGAGCCACCAACCGCGTATCTTCCGAGATCAGCACATCGGGCGTGCGCGTGTGCGACACAGTCAACAGACCGGCAAGCGCGAATGGCACCGCCGTGAGCCGGAGCCACGTCGTCGCCATCGTCGCGATGACCAGCGCGACGGTGACCAGCAGCACGGATTGCTGCGAAATCAGCCCGACTCCATCGACCGGAGAGCGCTCCGATATCCACGCCGATATGGCGATCATCGCTGTCAGGCCCTTGCCCATGAGGTAGAGAGCCGGCCAATCCAACCCGAACGGCATCAGCAACGCGCTGGCGACGGCCAGGAACATCACGATCGACACGATTGGCATGACGGCCAGATTGGCGAACAGGCTGAGCGGCGACACCCGCTGGAAATGCCAGATGGCAAACAGTGCCGTCGCGCTGCCGGCGATGATGGACGTCATGGCCAATCCACCTGTCGCCAAGAGGAATTTTCGCGTCAGAAACCCGGGTAGGGATCGCTTTGGCGGCGGAGGCCTCGTCTTTCCCTGGTGGTGGTCGGCCCAGCCGGCATAGGCGCCAACCAAGGCCGCGGTTGCCGCGAACGACATCTGGAAACTCGGGCCGACGACCTCGTGCGGCGAAACCAGGATAACGGCGATCGCCGAGATCGCCAGGTTGCGCATGGTCAGCGCCGCGCGATCGAACAAGACGGCGATCAGCATCACCGCCAGCATGATGAAGCTGCGTTCGGCCGCGACGACGACGCCCGAAATGACGAGATAAGCGGCGATCGAAAACAGTGCGGCGGCGGCGGCGTATTTCTTCACCGGCCGGCGCGCGGAAAAGCCTGGAAACAGCGCGAAGGCGCCGCGCAGCAGACCCATGATGGTGCCTGCCACCAGCGCCATATGCAGACCCGAAATCGAGATGATGTGGTAGATGCCGGTTCGCCGCATCGCTTCGTTGATTTCATCGGGAATGCCGGCCCGCACGCCGACGATCAGCGCCGCCGCGATCTCGCCTTCGGCGCCGCCAATGCTGCCCCTGATGTGGTCGGCGATGGCTTCGCGGGCATTTTCGATGCCTGAAAACACGCGTGCCGGCAGCGGCATCTCACCGGCTTCGGCGGAGACAACCGTTGGATTGCCGAGAAAGAAGCCGCTGCCGCCGATGCCGGCGAAATAGCTGTCGAAGGAGAAGTCGTAGCTGTCCGGCCGCACCGGGCCGGTCGGCGGCAGCAGTTTGGCATAGCCTGTGATAAGCGAGCCGGCGGTCATTTCGGGCGGTATCTTGCGTGCCGAAAGCCGGACCCTTTCAGGCGCGTAGCGCAGTTTCGGCCGGGCGGTCGAAACCACGTCCATGGTCAGCCGGATGCGGCCGCTCTCCATCTCCTCGAGCGAGATCACGCGGCCGGTCAGTTGCGTCGAGATTTCCGAGCCCAGCATCCGGGTTCCGGCTCGCCATGTTTCGACCTTCGCCGCGAGCAGGCCAAGCACACACAACAGCAGTGCCATGAAACACAGATGGGTTTTCGGCCAGGAGCGCGCGACGAATGCACAGACCGCCGCCAGAACCACGACCGCGACCGGCTTTGCAAAATCGGGCTCGGATGGCAACGAAAAGTAGCAGATCGCCCCAACGGCCAGACAGACCGGCACCAGCAGGAAGGCGATGCCCCGGTCGAGTTCCAGCTCCGCCGCCTTGGCGACGCCGTGACGCAGGCGTGGCAAGGATATCGGGCCGATTTGCCGGCGCATGCGCACAACTCTGCGTGCGGCAGGAGTGGGAGTTGGCGCTGGGCTATCCGCCTGCAGCGGCTGGGTTGCGGGCGCAGCCACGAGCGGCGATGGCAGCGGGATCGCAGGAGGCGTCGCGAACAGGGATCGCTCGCTGACGCCGACAATGGCGCCCTCGCCCCGATCCGAGCCCCGGCCTCGTCCAGTCATCGGGTCTGCCCCTTGCGCCCTCGACACCCTATGCTACATGAACGCGCGACGCGCGAAAGTCCGCGCACTCCGCACTCAGCTTCAGACGTTTTCCGAGAGTTCCATGCCCGACAAGGTCATCACCCGTTTTGCTCCGTCGCCGACCGGCTATCTGCATATCGGCGGCGCGCGCACGGCGCTGTTCAACTGGCTCTATGCCAAGCACACCGGCGGCACGATGCTGCTGCGCATCGAGGACACCGATCGCGAGCGTTCGACCGATGCGGCCACATCGGCCATTCTGGATGGCCTGACCTGGCTCGGCCTGTCATGGGACGGTGACGCGGTCTCCCAATTCGAGCGCGCGCCGCGCCACCGGGAGGTGGCCGAGGAGCTGGTGCGCCTGGGCAAGGCCTATTACAGCTACGAGACTTCAGCCGAGCTCGAGGCGATGCGCGAGGCGGCACGCGCCAAGAGCCTGCCGCCACGCTATAACGGCCACTGGCGCGACCGCGCCCCGTCGGAGGCACCCGCCGGCGTCAAGGGTGCCATCCGCATCAAGGCACCGACCGAGGGCGAGACGGTGGTGCAGGACCGGGTCCAGGGCGAGGTGCGTTTCCCCAACAAGGATCTCGACGATTTCATCATCCTGCGTTCGGACGGCAACCCGACCTATATGCATGCCGTCGTCGTCGATGACCACGACATGGGCATCACCCATATCATCCGTGGCGACGATCACCTGACCAACGCCGCCCGCCAGACGGTGATCTACAACGCCATGGGCTGGGACGTGCCGTCGATGTCGCACATCCCGCTGATCCATGGCGCCGACGGCGCCAAGCTGTCGAAACGCCACGGCGCGCTGGGCGTCGAGGCCTACCGCGCCATGGGCTATCTGCCCGAGGCGCTGCTGAACTACCTCGCGCGCCTGGGCTGGAGCCATGGCGACGACGAGATCATGTCGATCAAGGACATGATCTCCTGGTTCGATATCGGCGACGTCAACAAGGGCGCGGCGCGCTTCGACTTCGCCAAGCTCGAGGCGCTGAACGGCGTCCATATGCGCCGCATGGCCGACACCGAATTGTTCGACATTTTCATCGCCACCTTGCCCTATCTGGAGGGTGGCCCGGCGATGGCGGCGCGCCTCGACGAGAAGAACAAGGCGCAGTTGCTGGCAGCACTTCCGGGCCTGAAGGAGCGCGCCAAGACGCTGGTCGAGCTCGTCGACGGCGCCGGCTTCCTGTTTGCCGCGCGGCCGCTGCCGATCGACGACAAGGCGGCACTCCTGCTCAACGACGATGCCCGCAAGATCCTGCGCGGCGCTCACGAAGCTTTGAACGCGCTGTCCGGCGACTGGACAGCCGCCACGGCCGAGGCCGCGATCCGCGACTATGCGCTGGCTGGCGGCCACAAGCTTGGCGCCGTGGCCCAGCCGCTGCGGGCTGCCTTGACCGGCAAAAGCACATCGCCAGGTGTGTTCGACGTGCTGGCCGTGCTGGGGCGTGAGGAAAGCCTGGCGCGCATAGCGGATCAAATCGATTAGGAGCAAACTGGCCCAAGAAGATTGGCATTGAAAGGCGCGTTTCGCAGTGCAACATTAGGCTTGGCCCAATCTGGCACGCACCTCCTAAAATGCGGTGGCGAATACGCGCATTGCGGTGATTTCGACGTGTCGCTCTGCGGAATTTGCCTTTGCCGGCATGAGGAAACAAGAAGGAGTTTGCAATGACCGAAGCTGCGAAAAAACTGGATGTGGGCGGCCAGGAGGCCACTGCAACGCTGCAATTCGCCGGCAAGACTCACGAATTCAAGGTGCGAAGCGGCTCGGTCGGACCTGACGTCATCGACATCGCCTCGCTCTACAGCACCACCGGCGCCTTCACCTATGATCCCGGCTTCACCTCTACGGCAAGCTGCGAGTCGGAAATCACCTTCATCGATGGTGATGCCGGCATCCTCCTGCATCGGGGCTACCCGATCGACCAGTTGGCCGAACACGGCGACTTCCTCGAGGTCTGTTACCTCCTGCTCTACGGCGAACTGCCGACGAAGGCGCAGAAGGACGATTTCGATTATCGCGTGACGCGCCACACCATGGTGCACGAGCAGATGTCGCGCTTCTTCACCGGCTTCCGCCGCGACGCGCACCCGATGGCGGTGATGTGCGGCGTGGTTGGCGCGCTGTCGGCCTTCTATCACGACTCGACCGACATCTCCGACCCATACCAGCGCATGGTTGCGTCCATGCGCCTGATCGCCAAAATGCCGACGATCGCGGCCATGGCCTACAAGTACCACATCGGCCAGCCCTTTATTTATCCGAAGAACGAGCTGAATTTCGCCGCCAACTTCCTGCACATGTGCTTTGCCGTGCCGTGCGAGGAATACAAGATCAATCCGGTGCTGGCGCGCGCCATGGAGCGCATCTTCATCCTGCACGCCGATCATGAGCAGAACGCTTCGACCTCGACCGTTCGTCTCGCCGGCTCTTCGGGCGCCAACCCCTTCGCCTGCATTGCCGCCGGCATCGCTTGCCTGTGGGGCCCGGCCCATGGCGGCGCCAATGAAGCGGCGCTCAACATGCTGGGCGAGATCGGCCATGTCGATCACATCCCGGAATTCATCGCCCGCGCCAAGGACAAGAACGATCCGTTCCGGCTGATGGGCTTTGGCCATCGCGTCTACAAGAACTACGATCCGCGTGCCAAGATCATGCAGAAGACGGCGCATGAGGTTTTGGGCGAACTCGGCATCAAGGACGATCCGCTGCTCGACATCGCGATGGAACTGGAAAAGATCGCGCTGACCGATCCCTATTTCATCGAGAAGAAGCTCTATCCGAACGTCGACTTCTACTCCGGCATCACGCTGAAGGCGCTGGGCTTCCCCACCACCATGTTCACCGTGCTGTTCGCGGTCGCCCGCACGGTCGGCTGGATCGCGCAGTGGAAGGAAATGATCGAGGATCCGCGCCAGAAGATCGGCCGCCCGCGCCAGCTCTACACCGGCGCGCCGGAGCGCGACTACGTGCCGATCGCCAAGCGGTGAGCGGTGCCGGGCTGATGACCGAAAAAGGCGTCCGTCAGGGCGCCTTTTTCATATGGCGCAGGACCACGCCCGCGGCGATTTCACCGGACGGTTTGTCCGTTGCCATGCGCCGTGAGATCTCGGCAAACCCGTCTTTCTGCCAGGCGCGCATGCCATTGTCTGCCAACAGCGCTTCCAGCTGGCGCGCAAGATTGTTCGGTTTGACGTACTCGTTGTAGAATTCCGGGATCAACGCGCGATCCGAGATCAGGTTGGGAAGCAGCGCCGACCAGACGGAAACGAGATACGGCGCGACGACGCGTGCGACCGGGTCGAGCCGATAGCAAGAGATCATCGGCACCCCGGACAATGCCAGTTCCAGGGACACCGTGCCGGACGCGATCAACGCGGCGTCGGCCTTGCCGAAGGCCTGCCATTTGCGCTCGGGCTCAAGGATAATCTCGGGTTTCTCGTCCCAGCGCGTGACCGCGGAGCGCACGGTATCCGCGACATGCGGCACCGTCGGCAGCATCAGCCGGAGCCGATGCCCGCGAGCCCGCAACATCGACACGGTCTCGCCGAACGGTTCGAGCAGCCGCCGCACCTCGCCGCGCCGCGAGCCGGGCAGGACGAGCAGCGTCTTCACGCGGTCTGGTGATAGATCACGCGGCTGGGCTTGAGCCTTTGCCGCCGAGAGCACACCCGCGTCATGGGTCAGACGGTGCCCGACATAGGTGCCGGGCGGACCACCCAGCCGATCGAGTTCATTCACTTCGAACGGCAGGATGCACAGAATGTGGTCGACATAGGGCTTCATCGCCACCGCCCTGCCCGGCCGCCATGCCCAGACGCTCGGGCAGACATAGTGGACGATCGGGATCGACGGGTTGGCCGCGCGCACTTTTTTGGCGACGCGCAACGAAAAATCGGGACTGTCGATGGTGATGAGGCAGTCGGGCTTGGCGTCCGCAACCATCCCCGCCAGCTGGCCGATCCGCCGGATCAGGCGCGGCAGGTCACGCAGGACGGCGCTAAACCCCATCAGAGCGACCTCGCCGGCGTCGAACGGCGAAACCAGCCCAAGCGCCTGGAGGTGGCGGCCGCCGAGTCCAACGAGTTGCACCTCGCGCTCTGTCATCTGGCGGAGCGACCGGACGATGTCAGCGCCAAGGAGGTCGCCTGACTCCTCGCCCGCGACGATCGCGATCTTCAGCGCCCTGTCAGCCATGTCCGGACTCCGCTGCTGCCAGGCCGACGATGAACAGCCCAAGCTCATTGGCACGCGAGAGGGTTGCGGGGCCTTCGAGGATCAGGGAGCGTCCCGCTTCGACGGCAATGCCGGCAAGGCCGGCCGCATGCGCTGCTTCTACCGTCTGTGGTCCCATGGAAGGAAGATCCGCCCGCAACTCCTGGCCAGGCTTGGCGCATTTGACCAGAACGCCGCGCGTCTTGCCGGCGATACGGCCGTGGCCGCGTAGCAGCCTGGCGCGGTCCAGCAATCCGGCCGTGCCCTCGATGCCTTCAAGCGCAATGGTCCGGCCGCCGACCGCGATCGCCGCCTGGCCGATATCCAGCGCCCCAATGGCCTTTGCCGCCGCAAAACCCGCCTCGATGTCGCGCCAGTCCGATTTCAGAGGCTTAGCCTTGGTCAACACCCCTTCGGCGGCGACAAGGTTCGGCACGATCTCGTGGGCACCCACGACTTTAATCCCCCGGGCCTCGAGCCCGCGCGCCACCACCTTGAGCAGCCCGTCATCGCCACGCGCCAACGCCATGACAACGAGGGGCACCACGGCGAGCAGGCTGAGGCTTGGTCGCAGATGTGTCAGCCTTGGCCTGCGCTTTATCTCGCCGGCAAGTACCAGATGGGTAATCCGGTTGCGCTTGAGCAGCGGAACGAGCGATCCTATCGCCTCCAGGGCAAGGGTATCATGCTCGTACCGGCACAACTCCGCCAGGCGGTCAGCCTCACCGTCCATGAGCACGATGAAGGGCGCATGACCCTGTTCGGCCAAACCGGCAGCGACTTCGACCGGAAGGCTGCCCCCGCCGGCGATGATGCCGACCCTGGCATCAGGCGGGAGATCAAGACCAGCCGCGGCTGTCTCAGCCTTCGTCATCGGTATCGTCGCCATCGCCGCCCTTGAGCGATGGCACCGCGTAGTGCCGCTTGCCGCGACTGGTGATGAAGTCGATGATCTTCATTGCTGTCGGCGACGAGGCGAACTCCGCCTTGGCGAACTCGATGTTCTCGCCGACGGTGCGGGAGCGGTCGAAGATCGTCTTGTAGGCCTTGCGCAGCAGATAGATTTCGGAACGGGGCAGACCGGCGCGCTTGAGGCCGATGATGTTCAAGCCGCGCAAGCTGGCGCGGTTACCGACCGCGATGGCGTAGGGAATGACATCACCAACAAAAGCCGAGCATCCGCCAAGAAAGGCGTTGTCGCCTACACGCACGAATTGATGAACGGCGCTAAGGCCGCCGATATAGACATTGTTGCCGATCTCGCAGTGGCCGCCCAATGTCGCCCCATTGGCGAAGGTGGCGTTGTTGCCGACGACGCAATCATGGGCGATATGGGCGTAGGCGAGGAAATTGCCATTGTCGCCCACCGTCGTTTCGCCGCGGCTGGTGTCGGTGCCGACATGCATGGTCACGCCTTCGCGGATGGTGCAGTTGGCGCCGATGACGAGTGTGGTGCGGCCGCCCTTGTGCTTGGTGTTCTGCGGCGGTCCGCCCAGGATCGCCATCGGATAGATCTTGGTCGACGCTCCGACAGTGGTCGCGCCCATGACCGAGACATGGCTAACCAGTTCGACACCGTCACCGATCACCGCATCGGCGCTGACATGGCAGAACGGCCCAATGCGCACACCGTGGCCGATTTGGGCGCCTTCTTCCACGACGGAGGAAGGATGGATTGACGTGTTGATTTTCATGGGCACTCGATCGTCAGTCGCCGGTGACCATCATGGCTGAAATCTCGGCCTCGGCCGCCTTGGTACCTTCGACCAGGGCTTCGCAGGCGAATTTGAGCAGGTTGCCGCGCTTCTTGATTTTCTTGACATGGATCTTCAACTGGTCGCCGGGAACGACCGGTTTGCGGAATTTGGCGTTGTCGATGGTCAGGAAATAGACCAGCGAGGGCTTCGACGCCCCGAGGCTGCGGATGCAGATGGCGCCCGCCGTCTGCGCCATGGCCTCGACGATCAGCACACCCGGCATCACCGGCTGCTCCGGGAAATGACCCTGAAAATGCGGCTCGTTTATGGTCACGTTCTTGATGCCGATGGCGGAGTCGTCGCCATCGATGTCGACGATGCGGTCGATCATGAGGAAGGGGTAACGGTGCGGCAGGAGCTTCATAAGCCCCAATATGTCGACCGCTTCCAGCGTTGTCGCCGCCACCATGTCAGCCATTGTCCTTGCCCTGCTTGCGTGCCCTGGCCATCGTGCGCAACATGGCTATCTCTCGCATGGCTTCCGCCATCGGCTGCGCCGGATAGCCACCCCATATCTCGCCGGCGGGAACATTGCTCATAAATCCACTTCTGGCGGCAAGCTTGGCACCTGTACCAATCGTCAGATGATCCGCAAGCCCGACGCCGCCGCCCATGGTGACATTGTCCCCCACCACCACGGAACCGGAAATACCCGAAAGCCCGGCTACTATGCAATTGCGACCGATGCGGACGTTATGGGCGATCTGCACGAGATTGTCGATCTTGGTACCTTGCCCGATGATCGTATCGGACATGGCGCCGCGATCGACGGTGGAGTTGGAGCCGATCTCGACATCGTCCTGGATGATGACCCGCCCGATCTGTGGAACACGTTCGGGACCCTTGGCGCCGCCGACAAAGCCAAAGCCGTCCTGGCCGATCCTGGCGCCACCATGGATGATGACCCGATTGCCGATCAATGCGTACTGGATGCTGGCGCCCGGGCCGACATAGCCGTCACGGCCAATCTGGCAGGACTGTCCGATGACGGCGTTTGGCGCGATGACGGTGCCGCTGCCGATCGAGACGCCTGGCCCGATGACCACGCCGGCCTCGATGACAGCGCCGGCTTCGACATGCGCTGTCGGATCGACGTGGGCATGGGGCGAAACACCGGTTTCACCGGTCATCGGCCCCGGCGTAGCGGCCGTGGGGAACAGCAGCCGACCGACCAGGGCGAATGCCTGTTGCGGCCGCGGATGGATCAGGACGGCGACGCTAGCCGGCGCCTTGTTCGCGAATTCCGCCGGACACAGCACCGCTGCCGCCCGCAGCGACGGCATCAGCGCCGAATTGCGCCTGCCGTCGACGAAGACGAGCGCGTTGGCGCCGCCTTCATTGGCTGGCGCCAACGCTTCGATCGAAACGTCGGATTGGCCGGAATCGACAAGCACCGAGCCAGTCAGATTCGCGACTTCGGCCGCCGTATACCGGCGTGATGGCGCGAAGAACACCGGATCGGTCATTCCAGAAGCTATATCCAGCTAGGTCGGAACATTTCTCCCGGATCCAAAACCCGGGAGCATCGTTGGCCGCCGATCAGAAGCGGGTCGATATGCCGAAGTTGAATTCCTGCACGTCGTCTTTGGCTTCCTTCTTGACCGGGATCGCATAGTCGATACGGATCGGCCCGAATGGCGAGGCCCACATCAGGCCGACACCGACCGAGGCGCGTATCTGCAAGCCGGTCGAGTCCTGATCGACCAGTGACTGATCGGCAATCTTGTTGCCGTAGAGCGTCGCCGCATCCGCGAACACCGCGCCACGCAAGCCGAAGCTCTCGGGAACAACCGGGAGCGGGAATTGCGCCTCGGCCGAAGCGTTGAAATAGGTCGTGCCGCCCAGATGATCGCCGCTGGTACCGGTAGCGACCGGGCCGATGCCACCATAGGCAAAGCCGCGGATCATGCGATCGGTGCTCTGGAAGTGGTCGAAGATGCGCAGATCGCCGTCGCTGCCGTAACCCTCGACGTGACCCGCGCCACCTGAAAGGAGGCCGACAAGGTCAAGCTGCTCGGACAGCGTCTGATAGATGCTGCCGCGGCCGGTGATCTTCACGAACTTGGCATCGCCACCGAGACCGGCGACCTCCACGGTCGTGTTGGCATAGATACCCTCGTGCGGGTTCTTCATGTCGTCGATGGTGTTGTAGACCAGTCCCAGGCTGACCGAGGACTTGATCCATGGGCTCTGCTCGATGCCGTCGAGGACGGCCTGTGAGATGTTACAGGTGCCGTCGGGATCGAGGTCGCTGGTAGGACCACAGCTTTTGTCGACCTTATACTTCTCTTGCGAGATGTTGTACGCCAACTGGGTCGTGATGCTGTTGGTGATCGGCAGTCCGAAACGGATCGTCGCGCCGGTGGTGTCGCTGTCGTAGTTGTTGTTGTATTCCCGCGTCGACTTGTAGATGTCGAAGCCGGCGGCGATGCGCCGTCCGAGGAAATAGGGCTCGGTGAACGACAGGCTGTAGTCGCGCGAGTTCTTGCCGCCACCGGCCGACACCTTGATGAACTGGCCGCGACCGAGGAAGTTGCGCTCGGTGATCGATCCTTCGACGGACGGTCCGGCCGAGTCGCCACCGGTCGAATAGCCGGCGCCAACCGAGAATTCACCCGTCGACTTCTCGACCACATCGACCACCAGCACGACCTGATCAGGGGCCGAGCCAGGCACGGTCGAAATGTCGACTTTGTCAAAGTAATTGAGGTCTTCCAGACGCTTCTTCGCGCGCTGGATGAGCACCTGGTTGAACGCGTCGCCTTCGCTGACATCGAATTCGCGGCGAATGACATAGTCACGCGTCCGATCGTTGCCGCGGATCTCGATGCGCTCGACATAGGCCTTGGTGCCCTGGTCGACCGTGTAGACCACCGAAATCGTATGGTTCTCGAAGTTGCGATCGCCACGCGGCGTCACCTGCGCGAATGCGTAGCCGGAACCGGCCACCTTCTCCGTCAAGGCAATGATCGAGTCTTCGACATTCTTGGCGTTGTAGACATCGCCCTTGTGTGTTTCCACCACCGATTCCAGCGACTTGGAGTCCACTTCCGGGATCGTGCTTTCGACGCTGATGTCGCCGAAAGTATAGCGCTCGCCTTCCTGGACGGTGATGGTGACCGTGTATTTGTTGGTCGCATTGTCGAGCTCGCCGACAGCGGAAACGACCTGGAAATCAGCATAGCCGTGATTATAGTAGAAGCGGCGCAGCAGTTCCTGGTCGGCGCGCAGCTTGTCTTCATCATAGACGTCGTCGCGCAGGATGAACGAGACCCAGGATGAGCGCTTGGTATTGATCACGTCCGACAGGCGGCGGCTGGAATAGGCGCTGTTGCCGACGAAATTGATTGCCGCGATCTGCGTGCGATCGCCTTCGGTGACGTGGAACACCACATTCACGCGGTTGTCGCCGAGCTCCATGATCTGCGCGGTCACGCCGGCATCGTCACGGCCGATGCGCCTGTAAGCGGCCTTGACCGCCTCGACGTCCGAATCGAGCGTAGCCTGGGAGAACGTGCCGCGCGGCTTCAGCTGAACCGCTGCCTGAAGCGCGTTGTCCTTGAGCTTCTTGTTGCCCTGGAACAGCACCTGGTTGACGACCTTGTATTCCGAAACCTTGACGACCAGGGTCGAGCCGACCTGGTTGATCTGGACATCGGAGAACAGGCCGGTGCCGAACAGCGCCTTGACCGCGCTATCGACATCGGAGCTGGAGAAGGCCTTGCCGGGCTTGATGGTGATGTAGTTGCGGATAGTATCGGCGTCGACACGCTGGTTGCCGCTCACCTCCACCCTGCTTACGACAGCGGCTTCGGCCGCCGATGTGGCAACGAACTGCACTGCGAGCGCACCGGGTACGACCAGAGCGGCGGACAGTGCCGCCGCTGACGCGGCGTTTAGAAACTTGGATGCTGCCTTCATCGGGCTTAATAACCTTTTCTCGTAGTCCCCACGGCGAGAAAACCGGACGTGCGGTCATTTCCCCTACCGTATTAACCGGATTTTCCCTACACGCAAGGCTTCTGGTTAATTTGTATTTACTTAACCCTGTTGCGTGGCTTTCGCGTCACTCATATCCCCGTGCATGGTAAACGGCGTCTCAACATCGACCATGCCCAGGCCAAATTCCTTCATGATTTCAGCACCCAAAGAGATCGTTCCAGAACACGAACGCCATGAAGCACAGCACCAGAAGCAGACCGGCCCGATAGGCCATTTCCATCATCCGTTCCGACACCGGCCGGCGGATGACGGCCTCCACCCCGTAGAACAACAGATGGCCGCCGTCGAGGGGGGGAATCGGCAAAAGGTTTAGAATGCCTATCCCCACGGAGAGCAGCGCGACAAGCTGCACCAGCCACTCGAAACCGAGTTTGGCAGCCTTGCCGGCCATGCCGGCGATCTTGACCGGACCACCCAGCTGGCACTTGTCCTCGCGCCCGACGACGAAGCGCTGCAGAAACTGGCCCGTGCGCTCGATGACATGGCCCGTTTCCTCAACGGCCGCCGCAACGGCTCCCACCGGGGTGTATGTGATGAGACGAGGCTGGCCGAGTTCCTTGTTGTTGACGACGCCGATCACCGCAACCTTGATCTTGTTGCCGAGCGCGTCCTCTTGTTCCATCAGGTGCGGCGTCGCGGTCACCGTGACCTCCTTGCCGCCGCGCAGCATGACGAAGGTGATGGTGTCGCCGGCCCGGCCCGAGACCAGCCGCTGCACGTCTCCGAAGGTTTCGACCTTGCTGCCGTCGACGCTGACGAATCGGTCGCCAGGCAAAATGCCGGCTTTGGCCGCGGGACTCTCGGCGGTAACCTCCGCCACCATGGGCTCCGCCACATAACGACCATAGGAGGCAAACAGCACGGAAAAGACGACGATCGTCAGCAGGAAGTTGAACAGCGGCCCGGCCACCACCGTTGCCGCGCGCTTCCAGATCGCCTGGGTGTGGAAGGCAACCTTGCGTTCCTCGTCGGTCAGCGTTTCGAGCTCATCCGATGTCGGCTTGCTGGAGGTGGCGCTCATGTCGCCGACAAACTTGACATAACCGCCAAGCGGGATGGCGCAAAGCTTCCAGCGCGTGCCGTGCCTGTCGTTGAAGCCTATGAGCTCCGGACCGAAGCCGATCGAGAAGGCCCTGACCCCGATGCCGCACCAGCGGCCGACGAGGTAGTGGCCCATCTCGTGAACGAACACCACCACGGTCAGTACGAAGAGAAACGGCACGAGCGTGCCGAGAAAGAGGCCTTCCGTGCTGAAAATCGCGTGAAGAATCTCGTTCAACTCAAGCCCTCAAATTCTTCCGCGGTCGCTGCGTGACTGTGACATCAATACAGGCGAATCCAAGGCACGTCCGCGCCAGATCGTGGAATGACACCATTCAAATGGCAAACAGCCCCTGTGCCGGATGGTCGGCGCCCGCCGAAATCCAACCGATGACGTATAGGGCAAGAGCGGCCGCGACAAGCCCGTCGACGCGATCCATGACGCCGCCATGGCCAGGAATGAGCACGCCCGAATCCTTGCGGCCGTGCCGCCGTTTGACCCAGGATTCGAACAGGTCGCCAGCTTGGGCGACAACGGACAGCACCAGCGCCACAAAGCCGAGCAACGCCAGGTTGCCGGCGCCGGCAATGGCTGCCAGCAAAAGTCCCGCGACGACGCCACCGACCGCCCCGCCGAACGCGCCGCTGCGCGTCTTGCCTGGCGAAATCGACGGCGCCAGTTTGGGCCCGCCGACGGCGCGCCCGACGAAATAGGCGAAGATGTCGGTCGCCCAGACGACCGCGAACAGGAACAGGATGGCGACGAAGCCCGAATGGTCGCCGTCGCGCAGCAGGGCAAGCGACAGACCCGACACGCAGGCATAGGCAAGGCCGCCAGCGTCCCACTGGCCGATCCTGCGAATTCCCGCGGTGGTCGCCGTTATCGCAACCAGAATCACCACGAGCGGCAGCAGCCACAATGCGGACAGGCCGGCAATCAAGGTACCGACGAAAATGACCATCAGCGCTTCCGGCAGGAAGCCAAGCCCGTCGGCCGCGGCGGGCCGCGACATGCGTGTCCATTCATAAAAGATCATTGCCGCCATGACGGCGCACAGCAGCCGGAAAGGCAGGCCGCCAAGCCAAGTCAGGCCAAGGGCCGCAATAGCGAGCACGACCGCCGAAATCACACGTAGCTGAAGGTTGCTCATCCCGCGGCCGGTCGCGACGCGACGTCTTGCGGGTCCAGTCCGCCGAAGCGGCGCTCGCGGCCGGCATATTCGCGCAAGGCCTCGGCGAGATGCTCGCGATTGAAGTCCGGCCAGTAGCACGGCAGGAAGACGAGTTCGCTGTAGGCGGCCTGCCATAAGAGGAAGTTGGACAGGCGAAGCTCGCCGCTGGTGCGGATGACCAGCTCCGGATCGGGAATGCCTTGCGTGTCGAGAGAGCCGGCAAAGCTTTCGGCGGTGATCGCCTCGCTGTCGATTTCACCGCGCGCCACCGCCTCGGCGAGCTTGCGCGCCGTGCGCACGATCTCGTCGCGCCCGCCGTAATTGAAGGCGATCACCAGCGTCAGCGAGGTGTTGTGGGTCGTCAGCGATTCGGCTTCCTCGAGCAGCCCCCTGATGTCCGCCTGCAGCCCTGCCCGGTCGCCGATGATCCTGACCCGCACGCCGCTCTGGTGCAGCTCGGCAAGGTCGCGACGGATGAACAGCTTCAACAACCCCATAAGGTCGCTGACCTCGGACTTCGGCCGTGACCAGTTCTCCGACGAGAAAGCATAGACGGTCAGGAAGGAGATACCGAGACCGGGGGCGGCACGCACAGCCTTGCGCAGCGCCTCGACACCGGCGCGATGACCCGCGAGCCTCGGCATACCGCGCGCCTTGGCCCAGCGTCCATTTCCATCCATGATGATCGCGACATGCGCGGGCGTTGTCATGATCTCGCTTTCGGATCAGCCAAGGGCCAACCCTAAACCTGCATGATTTCAGCTTCCTTGTCGGAAAGCAGATGATCGATGGTGCTGATGGTCTCGTCGGTAAGTTTCTGGACCTGGTCGGAACGCTTGCGCTGATCGTCCTCGCTGATGTCGCCGTCCTTCTCCGCCTTCTTCAGGAAATCCATGCCATCGCGACGCACATGGCGCGCGGCGACGCGCGCGTTCTCGGCATAGCCGTGCGAAATCTTGACCAGTTCCTTGCGGCGCTGCTCGTTGAGCTCCGGCAGCGGAATCCTCAGATTGGTGCCGTCGACGATCGGGTTGAAGCCCAGATTGGATTCCCGGATCGCGCGGTCGACCGCGCCGACCATCGACTTGTCCCAGACCGAGACCGAGATCATGCGCGGCTCAGGCACGGTGACGTTGGCCACCTGATTGATCGGCATGGTGGTGCCATAGGCTTGCACCTGGATCGCGTCGAGCAGGTTGCTGGAGGCGCGACCGGTCCGCAGCGAGGCCAGATCATGCTTGAACGCCGCGATTGCCCCATCCATGCGCCGCTTGAGATCGTCGTACTCACCACTCATTCTAGTCTCCTCGACCCGTCTGCGGCGGGTTCACTGCTTCGGGGCAAAGGCCCCGTGTTCGAGCCTGATTTCGAAACCCGGTTTCCCGGGATCAGGCCCGGATCACTCGTCCGCGACGACCGTACAGCGGCCGCCGCCCCTCAGAATATCGCCGAAACCACCTTTTTCGTGGATCGAATAGACGATTATCGGAATGTTGTTTTCGCGCGCAAGTGCAATCGCAGCCGTATCCATGATCGAAAGGCCGCGATTTATGACTTCGGCATGGCTAATGCGTTCGAAACGTGTCGCGCTTGGGTCTTTTTTCGGGTCGGCCGAATAGACGCCGTCGACCTGCGTGCCCTTGAACAACGCGTCGGCGCCGATTTCGGCCGCACGGAGCGCTGCGGCCGAATCGGTGGTGAAGAACGGATTGCCGGTGCCGCCGGCGAAGATCACCACCTTGCCCTGGTTCATGTAGGCGGTCGCCTGGCGCTGCGAAAAGCTCTCGCAAAGCTCGGGCATGGCAATCGCGGACAGCACGACGGCCTCGACGCCGATCTTGTTCAGCGATGTGCGCAGCGCCAGCGAATTGATGACGGTGGCAAGCATGCCCATATGGTCGCCGGTAACGCGGTCCCCACCCTTGGAGGCAACGGCCACGCCGCGAAAGATATTGCCGCCGCCAATGACGACACCCACCTCTATGCCCAGCGCGCGCGCCTCGGCGATGTCGCCGGCGATGCGGTCCACGACCGAGACATCGATGCCGAAATGCTGTTCGCCCATCAACGCTTCGCCCGAAGCTTTCAGCAGAACACGTCGGTAGAGGGGCTTCACCGTCATCTGGTTCCTCGAAAATCCCGGCGCGGCAAGCTCTGAAGGCGAAAAAGGCCTCCTGCTTCGCCCGGCGGTGCTGTCATGACGGGTTGACCGGATACACGAAGGGCGCGGCGATGTCACGCCGCGCCTTTGTGCAAAATTCCAGGCTTTTTGGATCAGTTGCTGCTGATGGCAACGGCCTCGCCTTCGACCACGACCGGCAACGCATAACCGGACGGCTTGTCGCCGGTCACGACACCACCGGCGACACGGACCTGGATCTCGGGACCGAAATAGGAATGCGGGAACGGCGCCGGCGTGCCGCTCACCTTGTCCAGCCGCTGGCGAAGCGCGGGCGGTATCGAGAAATCGAGCGCGGCAAGATTGTCCTGCAACTGCGAAAGTCTCGTTGCCCCAAGGATGACGGTGGCGATTCCTGGCTGTGTCGCCACCCAGTTGAGCGCCACCTGAGCCATGCCGCGGCCGAGTTCGGCGGCGACTTTCTCCAACTCCGCCACAACAGCCCAGTTGTGATCCGTGAATTTCTGGAAGCCGGGATGGGTGGTGTTGCGGAAGCCGTCGAGCCGGCCGGCATTGCCCGCTTCCATCGGCCGGTATTTGCCGCTCAACAGGCCGCTGGCCAGCGGGCTCCAGACCATGATGCCGGCGCCATGACGTGTCCCGAACGGCACGAATTCATGCTCGATGGCACGCTCCGCCAGGGAGTATTCGAGCTGCAACGCCGAGATCGGCTCATAGCCACGCAGTTCGGCGATCGCCTGAGCCCGCCCAGCATACCAGGCCGGCACGTCGGACAGGCCGATGTGACGTATCTTGCCTGCCCGAACCAGATCGTCGAGCGTACGCAGTACTTCCTCGGCCGGCGTCAGCCTGTCCCAGATATGCATGAGATAGAGATCGATGTAGTCGGTGCCCAGCCGCTTCAGCGAGGCGTCGACGGCACGCATGATATTCTTGCGGCCATTGCCGCCGGCGTTCGGATTGCCGGGGTTCGAGTTCATGGTGAACTTGGTGGCGATCACCGCCTTGTCGCGCAAGCCTCGCTCGGCCACGAATTCACCGAGCCAGGTCTCGGCGGTGCCCGCGGTATAAAGGTCGGCGGTGTCGAAGAAATTGCCGCCGGCCTCGACATAGGCGTCGAACATCGCGCGCGCCGTATCCCGGTCCGCGCCCCAGCCCCATTCCGTGCCGAAGGTCATCGTGCCCAGCGCCAGCCGGCTGACGCGCAGGCCGCTGTTGCCGAGTGTGTAGTAGCTCATGGTCATTGTCTTTTCCGATCCTGATCCGGTTGATGCGGGCGTCATTGGCCCGGGGTCGTCTTGACCCAGGGATTGCCGCGTTCATGCGTCATGTGGAAGGTGAAGCCATCGACCTTCCAGGCGGTGCCAGAACGCGTCAGGTGGTGCTCATAGGTGCCCCAGACTTCCCAGAGTGGATCGCCATTGCCCTCCATCCGGTTCCAGGCATAGCCGTTCGACAGAACAGTCGCCGTGTCCGCCTCGAGGACGACCTGGTGATTGGTGCGCAGGTGCAGGCTGGTCTTGCTGCCCTTGAGATTGCCGGCCCAGGCGCCGATCAGATCGTCGGAGGCAATGTTGGCCGCGGGCTGCCCGGACAGGCTGCTGAAGTCGGCGGTGACCCTATCCGCGAAATAGCTGCGCGCGCGTTTCCAGTCCTGCGCGTCGACGGCGCGGTCGATGGCATCGGCGATACGGATCACGGCGCGTTCATCGGCAAGTGCCTGCCAGCCGGTCGGTTCGGCACCACCGGCATCGACGGGCGCCAAGGCAAGGCCTGCGGCGAAGGTAACGTGTTTCAAGGCATTCATTTCGCTTCTCCTTTGGTGGATAGGTTTGCAAACGGACGGATGATCAGTCGGGGAGGTCCGCCTTCAGCCTTTTGACAGCGCGTCGACAACGACCTGGAACCGGCGCGGGTCGAAATAGTCGTGATAGGCGCTGATCAGGCCATTCTCGAAATGGAAGACGGCAATGTTGCTGTTGGTGTATTCGGTGCCGCCCACGAGCACGGCGCGGTTCCGGTATTCGACCACCACGGCTTCGGAGTCCGCGGCGGGATAGATGGCCGTCAGTTGCGATTCGAAGGTTTCGAAATTGCCGAACAGTCCCCTGAAAGCGGCCACGATCGCTGCCTTGCCGTCGATGCTGTCGCCAAATCCCGCCGGCGGATAGAAGACTATGATGCGGCCATCCTCGGCCCAGAGTTCACTCCAACTGTCGATATCCTTGCGGTGCATCAGGTCAAAGAAGTTGTGTACCGTCTGGAGGTTGCGGGCTTGTCTGGAATGAAGGTCGGACATCGGAGGCTCCTGTCTGATGCTTGCCGTTCGATGCCGTCTTAAATGCCCCGCTTTTGCCTCCTCGATAAGATTGCATGATCTGCATGGACCGTGCGATATGGTTCATGAATGGACCGAGACCTGCTCACCCACCTGCCTGTCATTGTAGCCGTTGCGCGGCGGGGCGGCTTCGCACTTGCCGCGGCGGAACTCGGGATGAGCCCGTCGGCGGTCAGCCACGCGGTGCGGCTCGTCGAGGAGCGTATCGGCCAGCCGCTGTTTGCGCGCACGACGCGCAGCGTTTCGCTCACCGAGGCCGGCAAGGCGCTGGTGGAAACGGCGGCCCCTGCCCTCCAGGATATTGCCGAGCGGATGGACCGCATCCGCAGCGACAAGGGCAGGCCGTCTGGCCTGCTCAGGATCAACGCCTCCAACATCGCGATTCCATTGGCGGTGACGCCGGTCGTCGCCGCGATGGCCGAGCGCTATCCCGACATTACGGTCGAGATTTTTGCCGATCAGGGATTGGTCGACATCGTCGGCGAAGGTTTCGACGCCGGCATCCGGCTCGGCGAGATGATCGCGCAGGACATGGTTGCCATCCGCCTGACGCAGCCCTTCAAAGTCGTCATCGTCGCCTCTCCCGCCTATATCGGGCGACGTGGCCGTCCGCGCCGAGTAGCCGATCTCGCGAACCATAATTGCATAGGGTACCGGCTTGTCCGCTCGGGGGCTCTCTATCGCTGGGATTTGACCGAGGATGGCAAGGACGTGGTCATGGAAACCAGCGGTACGGCCATCGTGACGGATTCGCTCGCCGCCATTGATCTGGCGCTCGCTGGCGTCGGCCTCGCCTATATGTTCGAGCCGCTGGCCCGCGCGGATCTGGCAGCCGGGCGCCTAGTGCAGGTTCTGCCGCAATCAGCGATCGAGGAACCCGGCCTTTTCCTCTACTTCCCGCGCCGCGCCGCGATGGCGCCGAAGCTCAGGGCGTTTATCGATACAGCAAACGAAATCGGCCGGGCATCCCTGCGGACGCCCGGCCGAAAAACACAGTCGGAATAAAGCGGTAGGACGCTTACTTCTTGACCGCCGCCGCGACTTCCGCGGCGAAATCGGACTCTTCCTTCTCGATGCCCTCGCCAAGCGCGAAGCGCAGATAGGCCGTGATCTTGGCCGGCGCGCCGATTTCCTTTTCGGCATCCTTCAGCGCCTTCTCGACAGTGATGTCGGGGTTGAGCACGAAGGCCTGCTTCAAGAGCACGACTTCCTCATAGAACTTGCGCAGGCGACCCTCGACCATCTTTTCGATGATGGCTTCCGGCTTGCCGGACTGGCGCGCCTGGTCGGAGAAGATTGCCTTCTCACGCTCGACCGCTGCCGGGTCGATCTGCTCGGCGGTCAGCGCCATCGGGTTGGTGGCGGCGACATGCATGGCGACCTGGCGGCCAAAGGCATTGGCGGCATGCTCGTTGCCGGTAGTCTCGATCGCGACCAGCACGCCGAGCTTGCCAAGGCCATCGGCGACCGAATTGTGGACGTAGGTCGCAACCGCGCCATGCGGCACGGTCAGCTTGGCCGAGCGACGGAAGCCCAGGTTCTCGCCAATGGTGCCGACAGCGTCCTTGATGGTGTCGGTGACCGACTTGTCCGAACCCGGATACTTCGCGGCGGCCACAGCCTCTGTCGTGCCATAGGCAAGCGCCACCTTGGCGACGTTGGCGACGATTTCCTGGAAGGCGGCATTGCGGGCGACGAAATCAGTCTCGGAATTCACCTCGACGACGGCGGCTTCGCGCACGCCGTTGTCGACGCCGATCAGGCCTTCGGCGGCGGTGCGGCCGGCCTTCTTGTCGGCCTTGGAGATGCCCTTCTTGCGCAGCCAGTCAACGGCTTCTTCCATGTTGCCATTGGTCTCGTTCAACGCCGCCTTGCAGTCCATCATGCCCGCGCCGGTCAAGTCGCGGAGTTCTTTGACCTGTGCAGCCGAAATGCTCATTGTCGCCTCTTTGTTTAAATGCACCGACGCACCATCGTTATTTGATGGTGCGTCTGTTTAGCGTGCCAAAATATGAGAAAGATGAAGGCCGCAAACCGGCCTTCGACTATCAAGCCTCTGGGGCTTCCGACGCCGGAGCCGGATCGAGCGCCGGCTCGACCGGAGCTTCGACCGAAGCGCCGATATCCATGCCGAGCGCGCCCTGCTGACGGGCGATGCCGTCAATCGCGGCCTTGGCGATCAGATCGCAATAAAGCTGGATGGCGCGGGCCGCGTCGTCATTGCCGGGGATCGGGAAATCGATCTTGTCCGGATCGCAGTTCGAATCGATGATGGCAACGACCGGGATGCCCAGGCGCTTGGCCTCGAGGATGGCGATCGCTTCCTTGTTGGTGTCGATCACGAACATCAGGTCGGGCGTCGAGCCCATGTCCTTGATGCCGCCGAGCGCCTTGTCGAGCTTCTCGCGCTCGCGGTCGAGGTTCAGGCGTTCCTTCTTGGTCAGGCCTTGCGCCTCGCCGGCCAGCATCTCGTCGAGCTTGCGCAGGCGCTGGATCGAGTTCGAGATCGTCTTCCAGTTGGTCAGCATGCCGCCGAGCCAACGCGAATTGACGTAGTACTGGGCCGAACGCTGCGCGGCATCGGCGACGATGTCGGACGCCTGGCGCTTGGTGCCGACGAACAGCACGCGGCCGCCCTTGGCAACGGTATCGGAAACCTGCTTCAGCGCCTGGTGCAGCAAAGGCACCGTCTGCGAGAGGTCGATAATGTGGATGTTGTTGCGGGCGCCATAGATGTAGGGCGCCATCTTCGGGTTCCAGCGGTGGGTCTGGTGGCCGAAGTGAATGCCAGCTTCCAAAAGCTGGCGCATGCTGAAATCAGGCAGTGCCATTCTCATTTCCTTTCCGGTTAGCCTCCACGGACACAGGCATTTTTGGACGAAGTCCTCGAACGCCACCGGAGGTTTCAGCCGGATTTCTCCCGGGCAGACACCAAAGTCCGTGTGTGGAATGAGCGGGCATATAGAGGGGAAGTGCGATAAACGCAAGCCGTGTGACGCTTTCCGCTCAGCGTGCGGCAATCAGCGCTCCGGTGCCGATCATGGCACTGCCGGCGAACCTGTTCATCAGCCGCATGCGCCCGGGCGTCCTGAACCAGCCCGAGGCCCGGCCCGCAAGTACCGCATAGACACCCATGGTGACGATATTGACGCTGACGACGACTGCCACCACCAGCAGGCCATCGACAAACGTCAGCGTGTCGAGATCGAGGATCAGCGGCATGATCGAGGCATGAAACAGGATCGCCTTCGGGTTCCCCAGCGCAATGGACGCGCCAAGGAAGAAGAATCGCGACAATCTCGCCTGTGCCGTCTGCGGCCCGTTCGGTTGCGTGGCCGAGGCCCGCCACATCCTGATGCCGAGAAAAATCAGGTAGGCGGCGCCTGCATATTTAAGCAGGAGGAATATCCATTCGAATGTCTGGGCGAGGGCTACCAGCCCGAGCAGTGCCAGAGTGACCAGCACGGCATCGCCGGCGGCAACCCCCACGCCGGCCATGAAGGCGCGAAGAAAACCACGCGACACGCCATTGGTGATGACCGTGAACATCGCTGGCCCGGGTGTGGCGGCGGCGAGTGTGACGGCTGCGCAATACGCGAAAAATGCCGTTGGTGTCATGACCGGGCCTTTCCGTTGGGTACCCGCACGCGCCTGAAGATCGCGACGATCTCCTCGCGGCTGCATTCGATGGCGCCGAGCCGCACCGCGCGGTCGCGCTCGAAACCGGTTATGTCATAGTGTGGCGCCGATGTCCTGGGCGGCCCCTGGTAGGACGAGCGCTTCACGCCAAGCCGGGATGCGAACCGATGCAGCTCTTCGGTGTCGTCGGCCATCAAATGGCACCAGCGATGGCCTGCCCACTTCCAGATCGCCGCATCGACATAGACCGCCATCAAGCCCGGCCAGTTCACTTGCGCATCGCTGCTACTTCGATACGGGACAAGGCTTTGTCTGGTCGAACAGGGACAGGTTGACCAGCTTGCCGGTCATGGAGAAGTCGCCATAGTCCATGACGAGATCACGGGTGATGCCGTTTTCGTGCAGCTTGAAGCTGATCCGGTATTCCGGCACTTCCTCGCCCTTCTGGGCACTGTCGTCGAAATAGGCGATGTCGACCGGCCAATATTTGTCGGTGGCAAGCTTCGCCAGTGCCGGCGCTTCCGGATCGGCCTTGTCGGCTTCGGTCTTCTTGCCGACGACAACCGTGGTCGTCATCACCTTGTTGGCATCCTCCGAGCCGTCGAACAGGTTGGTCTGATAGAAGTTTTCGCCTTTTTCGGCCTTGCCGATCAACTCGACCAGATGCTGGGTCGGAAACTGGGTGGCCGCGAGTTCAAGACTGTTCTTCTCCGGCTTGTCGATATCGACCTTCAGCCCCTTGGCATTCTTTGTCGCGACGCCCTTGACCTCCTTGTCGAGGTTCTGGTCGACGAAGGACTTCGTTACGAAAGAAAACACCTTGCCTTCCGCATCCTCGAAGGTGGTGGTCTGCTGGTCGGTCAGCTTCGTGTTGTCGCTGGTCGCGATCTGGGTGACGAAACGGAATTTCACCGTGTAGCCTTCGCAGGCCGAGCCGTTGAACTCGTAGACCATACGGCCAGTGATACCGGTGATGCCGGATCGATCATCCGCCTTCTTGAGGGTGAGATCGTAGACGGCGCGATGCGCCTGCAACGCCGGTACGGCGAAAGCGGAGCCCACAGGGAACAGCGCCGACAACAGAACGGCGTGGAATGCAAGGCGCGCTGCGCGCATGAGGTACTCCAATCGTCGCGGCTGATGGCAGGGCCGCAGGGAAAGATGGTCCAGCTTAAAAAAAGTCGTGGCGGAAGCGAGGCAAAAATAGCAATTTCGGCCCGGCCAGCGCGGCACCTTCCAGCAATAGGGAAAAGCAATGAGTGAAACAATCGAAAAGCGGCTAAGTGATCTCGGCGTGACGCTTCCTGTTGCCGCCGCGCCTGCCGCCAACTACGTGCCCTATTGCAGGACCGGCAACCTGCTGTTCACGGCGGGACAATTGCCGCTTAAGGACGGCAAGCTGCAGGCGAGCGGCCTGCTCGGCCGCGACGTCGACACGGCAAGCGGCAAGGACGCCGCGAAATACTGCGCCATCAACATCCTGGCGCAAGCCAAGGCGGCACTTGGCGACCTCGAGAAGATCCGCCGTCTGGTGAAGATCACCGTCTTCGTGGCGTCGGCCCCCGACTTCGTCGAACAGCATCTGGTCGCCAACGGCGCCTCCGATTTCCTGGTTGCCGCGCTTGGTGAAAGCGGCAAGCACGCACGCTCCGCCGTCGGCACCGCCTCCCTGCCGCTTAATGCCGCGGTGGAAATCGAAGCGATCTTTGAAGTCGAATGAGTGAAGGTGCGGACATGACCGACCTCTCCTGGCTGACCGCCCGGCCGGTTGCCCATCGCGGCTTTCACGACATGAACAAGACGCGCTGGGAAAACACGCTTTCCGCCTTCGCCGCCGCGGCCGAACGCGGCTACGCGATCGAATGCGACGTGCATCTGTCGTCGGATGGCGTTCCCATCGTCATCCATGATGACGATCTGCAACGGCTGACAGGTCAGGACGGCTTCGTCTGGCAACGCAGCGCGGCCGAACTTACCGCGCTCAAGGTCGGCGGCACGGCGGATCACGTGCCGACGCTGCAGGAAACGCTCGACCTCGTCGACGGCCGCGTGCCCGTGGTCGTCGAGCTGAAAGGAACTCCCGGTCGCGATGAGGGCCTGGTGGCGCGCGTCGGCAAGATGCTGAAGCGCTACAAGGGCAAGGCGGCGATCATGTCGTTCGATCACTGGCTGATCCGCGATTTCCCCAGGCACGCGCCCGGCATTCCGGCTGGATTGACCGCCTATGGCAAGGACGCCAAGCTGATCGAAGCACATTTTTCCATGCTGGCGCACGAACTCTCCTTTACCTCCTATGCCGCCGGCGATCTGCCGAACCCGTTTGTCAGCTTCGTGCGCGAAAAGCTCAAAATGCCTGTCATCACCTGGACGGTGCATGACCAGCCGGCGGTCGACCTGACCTTTAGATATGCCGACCAGATGACGTTCGAAGGTTTCGAACCCGACCTGGTCAAAGTCGCCTGAGCAGGGTGTCCGAAACGTGACTTGTAGCGGCCCGAATGGAGCTTAAATAAGCCTCATGGATCAGGGCGACGACTGCGACGGACAATCGGCGAATGCGGGCTATTCGATCCGCATCGCCGCGGGCATAGGCGCCTTTACCTGCGATGAATGGAACGGCTTTGCCGGGACCACGCGCGGCGACGCGGCCGGATATAACCCGCTCGTTTCATTCGCTTTTTTGAGCGCTCTGGAGGATTCGGGCTGCGCCGTGCGGCGCACTGGCTGGCAAGGCCATCACCTGCGGCTGGAAACCGCGCAAGGCAGGCTGCTCGGCGCTGTTCCCTGCTATCTCAAGTCGCACAGCCAGGGCGAATATGTGTTCGATCACGGCTGGTCGGATGCCTTCGAGCGCGCCGGCGGCCGTTACTATCCAAAATTGCAAAGTGCCGTGCCGTTCACGCCGGTCACCGGCCCTCGCCTGCTGGTCGGCAAGGGCGAGGATCAGGACGCGGTTAAGGCCGGGCTTGCCGCCGGGCTCAAAATGGTGACCGACAAGCTCGGCATATCCTCGGCGCATGTCACCTTCGCGCAGGAAAGCGACGTCGCGATGCTGGAGGCCGCGGGCTTCCTGCATCGCACCGACCAACAATTCCATTTCTTCAACGAAGGCTTTTCCAGCTATGACGACTTCCTCGCCACGCTTGCCTCGCGCAAGCGCAAGGCGATGAAGAAGGAGCGGCGCGAGGCGCTAGCCGATGGCATCTCGATCGACTGGCTGACCGGCAAGGACCTGACCGAAAAGGCCTGGGACGACTTCTTCGCCTTCTATATGGACACCGGCAGCCGCAAATGGGGCCGCCCCTACCTGAACCGCCAGTTCTTCTCGCTGATCGGCGAACGCATGGCGGACGACATCCTGCTGGTGATGGCCAGGCGCAACGGGCGCTACATTGCCGGCGCCATCAACTTCATCGGCTCCGACGCGCTCTATGGCCGCAATTGGGGCTGCATCGAGGATCATCCCTACCTGCATTTTGAGGTCTGCTATCACCAGGCCATCGACTTCGCCATCGAACGCAAGTTGAAGGTGGTCGAAGCAGGCGCGCAAGGCGAGCACAAGCTGGCGCGCGGCTACCGACCGGTGACCATGCATTCGGCGCACTACATTGCCCACCCCGGCCTGCGCAAAGCGGTCGCCGATTATCTCGGCCGCGAGCGGCGCGAGGTGGAGCGGATGGGCGAATATCTGGAAGAACATACCCCGTTCCGCAAAGATCTCGAGGAATAGCGACCGGGCTGCCTGGGCAGTGTCGACTTCGCCCGATCGTCTTGCCGAGTTTCGACGGCTTCGCTACACGAAAGACACAATCCGGAGCGTTCACGATGGCCCAAACCGCCTACGACACCGACAACATCTTCGCGAAGATCCTGCGCGGCGAAATACCCTCGCACCGCATCTATGAGGACGAAGCGGTCGTGGCCTTCATGGATGTGATGCCACAGGGGCCGGGGCATACGCTGGTGATGCCGAAGGTGCCGTCGCGCAACCTGCTCGACGCCGATCCGTCAACATTCGGTCCGCTTTTCACGGTGGTCCAGAAAGTGGCGCGGGCCGTCCGCAAAGCATTTGATGCCGACGGCGTCACCGTCATGCAGTTCAATGAACCTGCTTCGGGGCAGACCGTCTATCATCTTCACGTGCATGTCATTCCGCGCTTCGACGGCATCCCGCTGAAGCCCCACAGCGGCCAGATGGAGAATCCGGAAGTGCTGGCGCGGAACGCAGACAAGATCCGTGCCGCGCTGGGAAGCTGATTCCGCGCATCATTTCGCGAAGAGAATCGGCCGCTCGCGTGAGCCGTTCGATCGCGCTCGGGCGGGGGCGTTGCATCAGTCCTTAGGCAGAAGCTTCCCCGAGGGCCCCGGCGATGCTCGACTTCCTGAACGCGCCACCTCGTCGTCCCAATGAAAAAGCCCCGTTTCCGGGGCTCTCTTCAACTTTTGTCAGGCTCAGTTCTTTCTGGGCAGTTGCGGCACGAGGCTGCGCTTGCCGCCGTCCTTGCCCTTGGGCTCGGGCTTCTGCGCCACGACCTTCTTTGCCGCAGGCTTCCTGGCCACGGCCTTGGAGGGCTTCGGCGCGTCTTCCGGCTCTTCCTTCTTCGGCTTCACCGGCGCCTCGTCGGCGAGCGATTCGAGCTTGAGGCCGGTCTCGCCGGTTTCCTTCTTCTCGACGGTGACGCGCACCGTGCCGCCCTTCTTCAGCTTGCCGAACAGCACTTCGTCGGCCAGCGGCTTCTTGATGTGCTCCTGGATGACGCGGCCGAGCGGACGCGCGCCCATGCGTTCGTCATAGCCCTTGTCGGCGAGCCAGGCGATCGCGTCCGGCGACAGGTCGAAGGTGACGCCACGCTCGGAAAGCTGGGCTTCCAGCTGCATGACGAACTTCTGCACCACCTGGTGGATGACCGGCACCGGCAGCGAGCCGAACGGAATGATCGCATCGAGACGGTTGCGGAATTCCGGCGTGAACAGCCGGTTGATCGCTTCGACATCGTCGCCTTCGCGCTTGGTCGAACCGAAACCGATCGCCGCGCGCTGCGCATCGGATGCGCCCGCATTGGTGGTCATGATCAGGATGACATTGCGGAAGTCGATCTGCTTGCCGTTGTGGTCGGTCAGCTTGCCGTGGTCCATCACCTGCAACAGGATGTTGAACAGGTCGGGATGCGCCTTTTCGACCTCGTCGAGCAGCAGCACGCAGTGCGGATGCTGGTCGACACCGTCGGTCAAAAGGCCGCCCTGGTCGAAGCCGACATAGCCGGGAGGCGCGCCGATCAGCCGCGAGACGGTGTGGCGTTCCATATATTCCGACATGTCGAAACGGATCAGTTCTACGCCGAGCGAGGCGGCCAACTGCTTGGCGACTTCGGTCTTACCGACGCCGGTCGGACCTGAGAACAGGTAGGAGCCGATCGGCTTCTCCGGTTCGCGCAGGCCGGCACGCGCCAGCTTGATCGCCGAGGTCAGCGCGGTGATGGCGGTGTCCTGGCCGTAGACGACGCGCTTGAGCTCGATGTCCAGGCCCTGCAGCACCTTCTCGTCATCGGCCGAAACCGTTTTCGGCGGGATGCGCGCCATGGTGGCGATCGTCGCTTC
Organism: Mesorhizobium sp. Cs1299R1N1; assembly: GCF_037179655.1. Taxonomy (NCBI): domain Bacteria; kingdom Pseudomonadati; phylum Pseudomonadota; class Alphaproteobacteria; order Hyphomicrobiales; family Phyllobacteriaceae; genus Mesorhizobium; species Mesorhizobium sp. Cs1299R1N1. Next base: position 180,962 of record NZ_JAPYKR010000004.1, read on the forward strand.
GATCTCCTTGATACCGATCGTCTTCTTGCGCTTGGCTTCGGGCACCAGCATCTGCGAGGCGCCGGTCTCGTCGATCACGTCGATCGCCTTGTCCGGCAGCTTGCGGTCGTTGATGTAGCGCGCCGACAGCTCCACCGAGGCCTTGATCGCCTCGTTGGTGAACTTCACCTTGTGGAATTCCTCATAATAAGGCTTCAGGCCCTTCATGATCTCGATGGCGTCCTCGATGGTCGGCTCGTTGACGTCGATCTTCTGGAAGCGCCGCACCAGCGCGCGGTCCTTCTCGAAGAACTGGCGGAACTCCTTGTAGGTGGTCGAACCGATGCAGCGGATCGCACCCGACGACAGAGCCGGCTTCAACAGGTTCGACGCATCCATGGCGCCGCCTGACGTAGCACCCGCACCGATCACGGTGTGGATCTCGTCGATGAACAGCACCGCGCCCGGATAGTCCTCGAGCTCCTTGACGACCTGCTTCAGCCGTTCCTCGAAATCACCGCGATAGCGCGTGCCGGCCAAAAGCGTGCCCATGTCGAGCGCGAAGATGGTGGCATTGTGCAGGACTTCCGGCACGTCGCCCTCGACGATGCGCTTGGCCAGGCCTTCGGCGATCGCCGTCTTGCCGACGCCGGGATCACCGACATAGAGCGGGTTGTTCTTGGAGCGGCGGCACAGCACCTGGATGGTGCGGTTGATCTCGCTCTCGCGGCCGATCAGCGGATCGATCTTGCCGGCCTTGGCCTTGTTGTTGAGATTGACGCAATAGGCGGTCAGCGCGTCCTGCTGCTGCTTCTTCTTGCCGCCTTCCTCCTGGGGCTCGGCACCGTTCTGGCCGCCCTGCTCGTCATCGGCGCCGCGCGGGGTGCGGCTCTCGGACGCGCCCGGACGCTTGGCGATGCCATGCGAGATGTAGTTGACCGCGTCGTAGCGGGTCATCTGCTGTTCCTGCAGGAAATAAGCGGCATGGCTTTCGCGCTCGGCGAAGATGGCGACGAGCACGTTGGCACCCGACACTTCCTCGCGGCCAGATGACTGCACATGGATCACCGCGCGCTGGATGACGCGCTGGAAACCGGCGGTCGGTTTGGAATCCTCATCGTAGCCGGTGACCAGATTGTCGAGCTCGGTGTCGATGTAGGTCAGAACGGTATGCTTCAGCTCGTCGAGATCGACGTTGCAGGCGCGCATGACGGCGGCCGCCTCGGTGTCGTCGATGAGCGCGAGCAGCAGGTGTTCAAGGGTTGCATATTCATGGTGCCGCTCGTTGGCGAGCGTCAGCGCTTGATGAAGCGCCTTTTCCAGGCCTTGGGAGAAAGCCGGCATGTTACCTCACTTCTTCTCCATCACGCATTGCAGCGGATGCTGATTCTGTCGGGCGAAATCCATGACCTGAGACACTTTGGTCTCGGCCACCTCGAATGTATAGACCCCGCACTCGCCCACTCCATGATTGTGAACATGAAGCATGATGCGTGTGGCAGCTTCGCGGTCCTTCTGGAAAAAACGCTCCAGCACGTGAACCACGAACTCCATCGGAGTGTAGTCGTCGTTGAGGATGAGGACCCGGTAAAGGCTGGGCTTCTTGGTCTTGGTTTTGGTGCGCGTGATGACGGCCGTCCCGCGGCCGGCCTCATTGCCGTCGCCGCCGCCGTTTTGCATCCGCGCCACTCGTCTCGTGGCAGTCAAACCGATCGTCACGTATTCCTGCCTCTTCGAATCCTCATGCGAGTTTCACATGTAGGTGTTCGATGGACGATTTTAAGCCCTTCTGGTTAGCTGACAATATGGCTAGGTGACCAACTTGGCGGAATTTCGCGATCGTGAAGCGTTGACATGAAAAAACCCGGCCGCGTTTCCACGACCGGGTTTTTTCCCGCGCCCAAAGGGCCGGATCTGGAATTCTCGGGCGAAAATTATTTCGCCTTGGCAACGATCGATTCGAACGGCTTGTAGGCTTCCTTGGCGAGTTCGGCATAGAGGTCGCCAATCTTGGTGGCCTCGGCAACGAACGCCTCGTAGGACTGCTTGGCATAGTCGGATTGAATCTCGATCGCCTTGTCCAGCGACTTGGCCGAGAACAGCTTCTCGACCGCGGCGCTGCCAGCTTCGAGGCTCTTCTTGGTGTATTCGCCGGCCTCGGTGGCGATCGCCTGCGCGCCCTTGGACAAAGAGGCGAAGCTCTTCAATCCGGTGTCAGTGAACTCCTTGCCGTATTTGCTGAAGTCCTCATAGGTCTGGGTCATTTCGTACTCTCCCTGGACGGTTGACGCGCCCTGCCCCGAGCGCCGTTGTGCAATGCATAATATATATTGTGCGGCGCACAAAAGTCAAGAATTCAGGGGCTCGCGGCCGCGCTGGCCGCGGCAATGGCTAAAATTCAAATAAAGGAAGGCTCAAACCGCCAGAAAATGGTGAACGCGGCGGTTACCATAAACGGATTGGTAACGCTGCCCCGCTAGCTTGGCCGAAAGTGAGGCAGGATCCCTTTGCCGCCTCCAACGCAACGAGAAATTCAAAGGAACTACCAGTGCGTCAGGCGTTGTCGGGCATCGTTTCCAAATCCGCGTCCCCTCTCAAAACGATCATGATCCTCGCCATGGCGATGACATTCGTCGTCGCGGGTGCCGCCTCGTCGTTCGCGGCAAAATCGGCAGCCATCGTCGTCGACGCCAAGACCGGCAAGGTGCTCTACTCGGCCAATGCCGATGGCCGGCGCTATCCTGCCTCGCTGACCAAGATGATGACGCTCTACCTGACCTTCGAAGCGATGGCGAAGGGCAAGATCAGCAGAAACACGCCAGTGGTGTTTTCAGCCCATGCATCCGCCGAGGCACCGACCAAACTCGGCGTGAAGCCGGGCGGATCGGTCGCGGTCGAGACCGCGATCCTGTCGATAGTCACGAAGTCGGCCAACGACTCGGCGACCGCGCTCGGCGAGATGCTCGGCGGCAACGAAACCAATTTCGCCCGCATGATGACGGCCAAGGCGCGGCAGCTCGGCATGAACGGCACCGTCTTCCGCAACGCCAACGGCCTGCCCGACCCGGGGCAATTCACCACCGCGCGCGACATGGCCACGCTCGGCATCGCGCTCAGGGAACATTTTCCCCAGTACTACGGCTATTTCGCGCAGCGCTCCTTTCTCTACGGTCGCCAGCGCATCAATGGGCACAACCGCCTGCTCGGACGCATCAAGGGCGTCGACGGCATCAAGACCGGCTATACCCGCGCCTCCGGCTTCAATCTCGTCTCCTCCGTTAATGACGGCAACCGCCGCCTTGTCGCCGTCGTCATGGGCGGCACCTCGGGCGGCAGCCGCGACAACCAGATGGCTGGTCTGATCAACGCCTATTTGCCGAGGGCATCGACCCGCGGTGGTGGCGATCTGGTCGCCAAGGCGGACAGCAATCCCATCAGCGCACTTGCGAAGGTTCTCCTGCCCAAGCATGACGCGCCGACCCCGGACGAAAAGCCGGTGGCCGTGGCGGAAGCCGATACGGCCGTCGCGGACGACGCGACCGTTGCCCAGGGCGACAGCGAGGACGAGGATACAGCTGAGGCAGAGGCACCCAAGCTGGTTGTCCCGGCAAAGAAGGTGAAGACGGTCATCGTCTCCGCCCCCAAGGTCGCCACCGCACAGGTCGTGGCTGCCTATGCAGAGCCCGCCCCGGCCGTTGATCCGGTCAACACCGCGTCGGTTCCATCAGGCTGGGCCATCCAGGTCGCTTCCTCGCCGAAGCAGTCCGAAGCCCAGGCTTTCCTCGACAACACAACCAAGCAGGCTCCCAAGGTGCTGGCCGACGCTTCCGGCTTCACCGTCGCTTTCGACAAGGACGGCGTCACCTACTACCGCGCCCGTTTCGGCGGCTTTGGGTCGAAGGACGCCGCGTGGAAGGCCTGCACCGCTTTGAAGAAGAAGAAAATCGAGTGCTACGCCGTCCAGCAATAGGACCGCGTGGAAGGTATCTCCCGGAAAAATTTTGCGTCGAAGGAGACTAGTTGTGATTGGAGAGCAAGACGTCCTTGGCTTCGTTAATCCGCGCCGCCAGGAAAGACGTGCCGCCGATATCGGGGTGCAGGCGCTGCATCAGGCGGCGGTGCGCCTTGCGGACATCCGCCGCGGCGGCCCCCGCTTCAAGACCAAGGACCTTGTAGGCCTCCTCCTTAGTCATGGCGCCCGGACTTGGCGCAACACCCAGCCCTTCGCCACCGTTCGTCTCAGCGTGTTTGCGCCAGACGGGAACTCTGCCGTCAAGATACGTCTCTAGCAACTGCCGGCTCTCCGGATCGCCGGAGAGCTCGCGGTAGAGATGCTGCAATTCCGCAAGGGTCATCGAGCCAAGCATCTTGCCGTCGTGGCGGCCGGCCAGAACCAGCCCTTCAAGGCCGCCCGTATTGTGATCGAGTTCCATCTCGAGTGCCGCCGTCCGCACGGTTGAGCGTTTTCCAGCAACCGGCCTGGCATTTGGCCGGCCCGTACGCGTGGCGCCGTACCAGGCGATTGCCACGAACAGGATGATGCCGCCGATGGCTTGACGCCCTACCAGGAGCACGGCGCCACCGACCAGCGCCAGCAGGATCGGCCCCAAGGTTCTCATCCCGCTTGCGAGTTGCGCCGGATCCGCGCGGAGAAAAGCCGTGGCTACCCCCAGGAGCACCAGCAACAACGCGACCACAACGATAATTGCGCCTAACATTTCCCATCGCCCCGCAGGTATCCTGTCCGCCTGGACAGCCGCGTGATGTCCTTCAACACTTTTTCTGCGCCAGAATCATGGCCTTTACCCGGGCTGGAAGAGGACCATCGTGCGAACTGGTTCCGCAACGCCGCGGCCTGTGTCGACTTCGACGGTTCTTCATCGCGCATGGATTTGAAGATGTGGCGTTGTCCCCTCGCTTGCAAGTCCAGCACGAGGCAAGATTGAGGGCCAGAAAATGTCTAAAGCGCGTCGCGTCGAAACGGACCTATGCGACGCGCTTCAGAGGCTTTGTCTTTATGCATGTCGTTCTCCCAAAACCGAGGTCACTTTTGGGCGACATGCATTAGAGCAAGCCGAGTTCGGCCAGCTCGCGCCTGAGTTTCGGCGGCATCTCGACCAATCCCGCCTTGCCCTTGCCGAGATCAGCCGGAGCGTCGGCTGGCTTCAGGTAACGCCAGCCCTGGAAGGCGCGGCGCGGCTGCCAGTCGGTGCGCACCACCTCGGGATCGAGCATCAAATGGCAGCGGCCGATGCCGTCATCATCGGTGAACGGCCGGATTTCCGTGATCAATTGGCGGCATTGCACGCTGCCCTTGATCACCCAATAGAGTGAGCCGCCATCGGTTACCTCGTCGCCACGTGTCGGCACCATGCGGGTGGTGTGCCAGTGTTCGGCTGGCTCACCGGCACGGCGGCGCTCGTCAAGACGGAAGGCGATCCACTCTTCGAGATCCTCGACACTGTCGCAGCCGACGCAAAGCTTTAGGAGATTGAGAGCCATTCGCTAAGGTTAGTCCGGGGCGTCGAGACGTCAACGGCCTGACGGACTTCTCCACAGTACCGGTTTGGGCCAGTCCTCAACACTCCACGACATTGACCGCCAGCCCGCCAAGGCTGGTTTCCTTGTACTTTTCGTTCATGTCGAGCCCGGTCTGGCGCATGGTCTCGATCGCGGCATCGAGCGGCACGAAATGCACGCCGTCGCCTTTGATGGCCAATGACGCGGCCGTCACCGCCTTGACGGCACCCAGCGCGTTGCGCTCGATACATGGCACCTGGACCAGCCCGCCGACCGGGTCGCAGGTCATGCCGAGATGATGTTCGAGCGCGATCTCGGCGGCATTCTCGACCTGTTCGGGCGTGCCGCCCATGACGGCGCACAGGCCGGCGGCCGCCATCGCCGAGGCTGAGCCGACCTCGCCCTGGCAGCCGACCTCGGCGCCGGAGATCGACGCATTGGACTTGATGATGCCCCCGACGGCCGCTGCCGTCAGCAGGAAGTCGCGGATGCTCGGCTGGTCGGCCTCGGGATGGAAATGCAGCCAGTAGCGCAGCACCGCGGGCAGCGTGCCGGCCGCGCCGTTGGTCGGCGCGGTGACGACACGCCCGCCGGCCGCATTTTCCTCGTTGACGGCCATCGCATAGATCGACAGCCAGTCATTGGCGAGCAGCGGGTTCGGCCGGTTCTGCTGCCACTGCTCCTGCAGCTTGTCATGCAGCTGCCTGGCGCGCCGCCGCACCTTCAGCCCACCCGGCATGATGCCGTCCTGCGACAGGCCGCGGTCGATGCAGCCCTTCATCGCGTCCCAGATGGCGTCGAGACCGGCGTCGAGCGCCTCGCGCGACATCTGCGTTTCCTCATTGGTGCGCTTCATGTCGGCGATGGAAAGGCCGCTCTTGGCCGCCATCTTCAGCATCTCGACCGCGTTCTTGAAGGGATACGGCACCTTCTTGCCCTCGGTCGTGACCGAGCCTTTTGCCTTCATCCGCTGCAGCTCTTCTTCCGAAACCACGAAGCCACCGCCGATCGAATAGTAGATGCGCTTGAGCAGCAACCGGCCGCCGGCGTCGTAGGCGTAGAACGCCATGCCGTTGGCATGACCAGTGAGCGGCGTCTTGCGGTCGAGCACCAGATCGGTGGCCGGGTCGAAATGGTAGGAAGGGTGGCCGGGCGGTGAAATCAGCTTGTCGGCGGTGATGCGGCTGATGATACCGTCGGCCTGGTCGGGGTCGACCGTTTGCGGCGTCTGGCCGGCAAGGCCCAGAATGACGGCACGATCGCTGCCATGGCCGATGCCGGTATAGGCGAGCGAGCCATGCAGGCTGGCGCCGATGCGGTCGACCTTGGCGCCGGCCGGCCGCGGCCAGTCGTCGCCCGCGACCTCGTCGAGAAACCGGCGCGCAGCCGTCATAGGCCCCATCGTGTGCGAGCTCGAGGGGCCGATGCCGATCTTGAACAGGTCGAAAACCGAAAGGAACACGCTGTCTCCTGGATCACGTCGAGGACTACATATAGGAATTCCCGAGATGTTTCCGCTCTTTTGACAATCGCGGCGCAGCACCTGCCGACCTTGTTTGCTCCGGCAGCGACATTGATTGCCCGACGCTGCATGCGGCGATCGAAGCAATGAAGATGTGATAAATTCACCCTATGGGCGATTCCTCCTATCTTTCGACGGCCGATCTCGCGGCGCTGGGCTTTTTCCTCCTCGCATGGGTGCTGCACACGCTTGCTTCCGATGGCAAGCTGGTTAGCCGCATGTCGCTGACGACTGCCATGAATGCCCAACGAGAGGCCTGGATGCGCACCATGGCCGAGCGTGAGATCCGCATCGTCGATACCGCCATCATGAGCGGCCTGCAGCAGGGGACCGCCTTCTTCGCCTCCAGTTCACTGATCGCGCTCGGCGGCTGTTTCGCCCTGCTTGGTGCGTCCGACCGGGTGCTTGAGGTGCTGAGCACCCTGCCCTTCGGCGGCGCGCCGTCGCGCGCCGCCTTTCAGATAAAGGTGCTGGGACTGGTGCTGATCCTGGCCTTTTCCTTCTTCAAATTCGGCTGGGCCTACAGGCTGTTCAATTACTGCTCGATCCTGATTGGCGCGGTGCCGATCCCACATGGCGAAGCCTCGCGCAATCCCGTCACGCAAACGGCTGTGTGGCGCGCGACGCAAATGAATATGCTGGCCGGCAAGCATTTCAATTCGGGCTTGCGCGGCGTGTTCTTCTCGATCGGCTATCTCGGCTGGTTCGTGGATCCGGTGGTGTTCGTGCTGTCGACGCTTCTGCTGCTGGCCGTCCTGATACGGCGCCAGTTCTTCTCGGCGGCGCGGCGCGCCGTGATCGGTCAGCCGCCCGGCGCCGGAAACGGCTGATCGATACGCCCGGAAAGCCAATAGGCGAAAAGTCCGATCCACTCGCGGATGGCCATGGTCGTGTTCTGTACTGAATCGGCCGCATTGTCGCGAAACAGCCCGATGCCTTCCCGACCGGAGGTGCGATAGTCGACCGGCCAGGGAACGGTTGAAAAACCGGCCTTGTCGAACAGCGCCTTGGCGCGTGGCATGTGAAAGGCTGATGTCACCAGTAGCCATGTCTCGGCCGGTTTGGGTTTGACCAGTTCGTGGCTGAAGACCGCATTCTCGTAGGTGTTGCGGGATTTGTCTTCGAGGATCAGCCGATCGGCCGGGACACCCAGCGCCTCGAGCAGGCGCGGAGCGGTGTCGGCATCACCTTCGCCGTCGAAGAACAGTGAGCCGTTTCCACCGGAGACGACCACCTTTGCCTGCGGGAAACGCCGGGCGAGGATTGCGGTCTCGACCATGCGATCGCCGCTGCTGTTCAATTCATAGCCGCCACGCGCGAGGTTGATGGCGCCCTCGAAGCCGCCGCCGAGCACGACGATGCCGTCCACCCTCTCCGGAAGCGGCGGCTTGGGAAAGCGTTCCTCCAGCGGATTGAGCATCATGGCGCCGAGCGACGTCCACGCCGACAGCGCAAGAATCAGGAACGCCAGCACGCTGCCGGTGACGGCAAGTCGCCGCCGGCCGATCGTCCCGGCGATCAGCCCCGCCAAAAGCAGGAAGATCGCCAGGTTGAGCGGCTGGACGAAGAACCAGAAGATCTTGGAAAGATAGTAGAACATCGCTCAACCCTTACGGCGTCGTTGACGCTGCAGTGCTTTGGTTTTGCGCATGATTCTCTCCGAAATCGACGCGATTTCGGAGGTCACGCGTCAGGCGAGCGATACCCTTACCACCACTTCTCCGGCTGGAATGAGCCGGCCGCCTGCTCGATGACGGCCGCGGTCTGGAACAATGTCTCTTCCTCGAACGGCCTGCCGATCAGTTGCAGGCCGAGCGGCAATCCCTTGGGATCGAGGCCGGCGGGCACGGCAATGCCCGGCAGGCCGGCCATGTTCACGGTGACCGTGAAAATGTCGTTGAGATACATCTTGACCGGATCGGCGGCCATGTCCTCGTCGGCGATGCCGAAGGCGGCGGACGGTGTAGCCGGTGTCAGGATGACATCGACGCCGGCGGCGAAGACGTTTTCGAAGTCGCGCTTGATCAGATTACGCACCTTCTGAGCCTGCAGATAGTAGGCGTCGTAGTAGCCGGCCGACAGCACATAGGTACCGATCATGATGCGGCGCTTGACCTCGCGGCCGAAGCCGGCGGCGCGGGTCTTCTCGTACATCTCGACGATGTCCTTGCCCGGCACGCGCAAGCCGTAGCGGACGCCGTCATAGCGGGCGAGGTTGGAAGAAGCCTCGGCGGGCGCGACGATGTAATAGGCAGGCAGCGCATACTTGGTGTGCGGCAGGGAGATGTCGACGATCTCGGCACCGGCATCCCTGAGCCAGGCAATACCCTTCTGCCACAGCGCCTCGATCTCCTCCGGCATGCCGTCGACGCGGTATTCCTTGGGAATGCCGACTTTCATGCCCTTGATCGGCTTGCCGATCGCAGCCTCATAGTCCGGCACCGGCCGGTCGACGGACGTCGTGTCCTTCGGATCGACCGAGGCCATCGACTTGAGCAGGATCGCGGCATCGCGCACGTCGCGGGCGATCGGCCCGGCCTGGTCGAGCGACGAGGCAAAGGCGACGATGCCCCAGCGCGAGCAGCGGCCATAGGTCGGCTTGATGCCGACCGTGCCGGTGAAGGCGGCCGGCTGGCGGATCGAACCGCCGGTGTCGGTCGCTGTCGCACCGGCGCACAGGAAGGCCGATACAGCGGTCGCCGAACCGCCGGAAGAGCCGCCCGGCACCAGTTGCGCATTGTCGAGGCTGCGCTGGGTCTTCGTGCCACCGGCCGAAACGAAGCCGCCATCGCCCTGATGTGTCGTCGGCATCACCACCGTATCGAGGCGCGAACGCCGCCACGGGTTGATGACCGGGCCGTAGTAGGAGGTCTCGTTGGACGACCCCATGGCGAATTCGTCCATGTTGAGCTTGCCCAGCATGACCGCGCCGTCGGCCCACAGATTGGATGTGACAGTCGATTCATAACGCGGCCTGAAGCCGTCGAGCACGTGGCTGCAAGCCTGGGTGTGGACGCCTTCGGTGCCAAACAGGTCCTTGATCCCGAGCGGAATGCCTTCCAGCGCACCGCCCTCGCCCTTGAGCAGCCTGGCGTCCGACGTCTTGGCCATGTCGCGCGCCCTGTCGCCGGTCACCGCGACATAGGCATTGAGCGTCGGATTGGCGCGATCGATCGCCAAGAGATAGGCCTCGGTGATCTCGGTCGCGGTAATCTCCTTGGCGCGCAGCTTGGCGCGGGCCTGTGAAATCGTCAGATGGGTCAGGTCGCTCATCAAAGGCTCTTTTCGTAAAACACCGACCATTCGGAATCGGGATAATCCAGCACCGGGCCGCAACGCGAAAAGCCGGCACGTTCGTAGACGGTCCAGGCGGCGGGATGGCGATCGCCGGTCTCCAGCACCAGCCGCTTGAGGTCTTCATCGCGCGCCAAGGCTTCAACGCGTTCCACAATCCTGGCACCGATCCGCTGACCACGATGCGACGGCCTGATATACATGCGCGTGACCTCGCCAATGGAGCCGCCATGGCGCTTCAGCGCTCCACAACCAATGGCGGTGCCGTTGTCGCGGACGATGAACACGGTCGTGTCATGGCCCGCCATCTGCTCGACCGTCAGATGGTAGCAATGCTCCGGCGGCGTCAATTCGAGCAAGGTTTCGTTGAGTTGCCTGACCAGGTCGCGCACGTCATCCTGCAGCGGCGTCTCGATGGCGATCTCGATTGCCATCGGCGCCTTACTCCACGACCTTCGGCACGAGGAAGAAATTCTCGTCGGTCGCCGGTGCATTGGCGACGATGTCGGCCGCCTTGTTGCCGTCGGTGACGACATCACCGCGCTTCTTCATCTCCATCGGCGTTACCGAGGTCATTGGTTCGACGCCGGAAACATCGACCTCGTTCAACTGCTCGACGAAGCCCAGTATGGCGTTCAACTCGCCGGTCATGCGCTCGGCATCTTCCTCGCTCACTGCGATGCGGGCGAGATGCGCGACGCGCTTCACTGTCTTGACATCAACGGACATGTATTCGCCTCGGGAAAAACCAGTCCGCGCTATAGCGGCGCGGCGCGCGGCGCGCAACATGCGCCGGCCGACAATCGGGCAAACAGCTTCATGGCAGGGCAACGCCCTCGCACAGATAATAGCTGCCGCTGTTACCGCTCGCCTCGCTTTCATCGTCGATGGGCCGGACCGAGACGAGATCGAGCTGCGTCGGGCTGATCCGCGTTACCGACAGGACATCGGGAAAGACATAGCCCGGTTCCTGGCAGATCGCCGTCACCGCCCAGCTCGGCGAGCGCGTCGCCTTGCTGACCTGCACGAACTCGCAATTGTATTCCACGCCTTGCAGGCCATTCTTCGAAAGCACGATGTTGCCGGCATCGACAAGCGTCTGCAGCATGTCCTTTTTGGCCTGCGCGCAAAGTTCCTCGGACTGGAGATAGACGCCTTCGATGAAATCATCCGCGGCGAGCGCGGGCGACGCCGCGACAAACATCGACACGCAAAGAGATCGCCCCAACACCATGGATTTGTCCGCTTTGGTTGTTTCTAGATCGTAATCGTTTCCCCGATCCTCGGCAATGCGACCTTGACGCCGGATCCTTCCATGCCGGCTTCGAACTTCTCAGGCGTCGGATCGATCATCGGAAACGTGCCGAAATGGCAAGGGACAACCGTGTCGAACTTGAAGAAGCGGCGGCAGGCAAGGGCTGCCACCGCGCCACCCATGGTGAAGCGGTCTCCGATCGGAACAATGCCGATCTTCGGCTCGTGCAGCTCGTTGATCAGCGCCATGTCGGAAAAGATGTCGGTATCGCCCATGTGGTAGAGCGTCTTGTCTTCCGGGAAATGCAGAACCAGCCCACCCGGATTGCCGAGATAGACGTTCTTGCCGCCCTCTTCGCCAAACGAGGAAGAGTGCAGCGCCTGGACGAAGGTGGTGGTGAAGCCGCCGCAATCGACCGTGCCGCCGATATTGCCGGGATTGATCTTCTTGTCGCTGACGCCCTTGCCGACCAGGTACATGCAGATCTCGAAATTGGCGACCAGTTGGGCGCCGCTCTTGCCGAGCACTTCCAGCGCGCCGCTGATGTGGTCGCTATGCCCGTGTGTCAAAAGAACATGCGTGATCCCTTCGGCCGGCCCTTCCCAATCGCCCGTCCAGGATGGGTTGCCGATCAGATAGGGGTCGATCAGGATTTTCGCGGCACCAGTTTCGATGCGGAAGGCCGAGTGGCCGTACCAGGTCAGTTTCATGAATGCATTTCCTCGATTTTTGCCGAGCCAGACGATAGAACGCCGATAGCCCAGATATCAAAGGGTATAGTGTCCGCCGCGCATCCGAAAAGACGCGTGGCGCCGAAAAGACGAGGAAAAACCGTTGGCTGTCATCACGATTGAGCAATTGCCGGCACGGCTCGCCCATGGCAAGACCCTGGCGGGGCTCGATCTCGGCGACAAGACGATCGGCGTCGCTGTTTCCGACCGGGGTTTCTCCTTCGCTCATCCCCGCCCGGTCATCCTCAGAAAGAAATTCTCACTCGATGCCGCCGTCCTTCTGGCGTTGCTGGAGAAGGAGAATGTCGGTGCGGTGGCGATCGGACTGCCGATCAACATGGACGGGTCGGAAGGCCCACGCGCACAGAAATCGCGCGCCTTCGTGCGCAACATGGCGCAGCTGAGTGACCTGCCCTTCGTGTTCTGGGATGAGCGGTTGTCGACGGTCGCCGCCAAACGGACGCTGATCGAAATGGACTTCTCGCGCGCCAAACGCGCCGGCAAGATCGATTCGGCGGCAGCCGCCTTTATTCTGCAGGGAGTTTTGGACCGGCTTCAGTCGCTCGATGCAGCCGATCGAAGGGAACCTGAACCACCGACCTCTGCCTGATCCAGCCGATGATCTCACTGCGGCGGCGAAACGCCCACAGCGCCATAAGCAGAAAACCGTCGAAGATGCAGGTCTTGGCCACCATACCGGGGATGATCGCTGGATCGATACCGAGTATCTGACCATAGAGCTGGAAGAAGAAGTCGTGCATCTGCCGGCTGAGCATGACGTAGCCGAAATTCATGTCGTTGGCCGACAGATAGAACCAGCCCCAGAACAGCGCCATCGGGCCCGCCCACAACGCGAAGATGTAGCGCATCAGCGACCTCCCTTGCCGTTCGAGCCGGTCCGGCCCGATATCAGGGAGAGCAGCGAATTATGCGCCGCGGCCTTCGCCATGCTGTGCGCCGTGGCGTGGAATTCGTCCTCATCCGACGCAGCTACCGAACGCCGTTCGGCGAGCATGGCGACATAGGAAGCCAGAAGTGCGGCCAGTTGCACGGCCACCACCATGAACAGACCGTTGATGCCTTGCGCCGCGCCGCCGATCAGGATCATCGACATCACGCCGGAAGCGGAAATAAAGGCGATGCGAATTACGCTGTCGGCGCCCGGGCTGGACGCGTCGTTGATCAGCGTATCGACAAAGGCCCAGAAGAACAGCACCGCCACGACCAGCAACGCGGTCGCCAGCGGAGCGACCACGACGATATTCTCCAGATTGATCAATCGGGCGCTCTCGACGGCCACCCCGAGTACCCCAAGAGCCGCCGCCACACCTCGATTTCCATCGATACAGATCAGCGCGAGCAGGCCGAAAACGATCGCCCAGTGCACCGACAGAAAGGAGGTCAATACGTGTCGCATCGTGATTCCTGCTTCGACAGGAATGACAGTGGGCTTTGCGGTCCGCCGCCGCAATGGAAACCATTTGTTAAGGTTAACGGCGACGGCCGGGCCGGTGAAGAGTCCGGCAACAGCCTCGAATGATGAATGGCATCGCCGTCAATTCACCGGCGGATAGAGCGTATCGATGATCATGCGCGCGTCGTGGCGCGAATCAAGCATACCGTAGGTATTGCGCCATTGGCCCGCGAGCCGCGTCTCGACGAAAGCGTCGGCGATCCGCCCTGCCCCCAGCCGGCGCAACTCGGCCGCCGCCGCCGACAGCGCAAGCTGCTCCGTCAGCAGCCGGGCCGAGCCCTGGTCGGTCGAAGCGACCTGCATGGCCGCCTTCAGAACACCGATCGTGCCGCGCCCGCCGGCGCCGAGATCGCGGTCGATGCCGCCCAGCACCTCGTCGAAAAGGCCCGGGGCGCGGCCAAGCACGCGCAGCACATCGAGCGCCATGACATTGCCCGATCCTTCCCAGATCGCGTTGACAGGTGCTTCGCGGTAATAGCGGGCGAGCGGAGCTTCCTCGACATAGCCATTGCCGCCAAGGCACTCCATCGCCTCATAAAGCAGCGGCGGTGCGATCTTGCAGACCCAGTATTTGACGACCGGTGTCATGGCGCGGGCGAACGCCGCCTCGCCGCGATCGCTCGCCGCCTCGTCGAAGGAACGCGCCAACCGGAACGAGAGCGCGGTCGCCGCGGCGACATCGAGCGCCATGTCGGCCAGCACGCGCTGCATAAGCGGTTGCTCGATCAGGTTGGTCCCAAACACCTGGCGATGACGAGCATGATGGATCGCTTCGGCCAGCCCCGCCCGCATGATCGCCGAAGACGCCACCGCGCAGTCGAGCCGGGTCAGCGTCACCATGTCCATGATCGTCTTGACGCCGGCGCCGGGCTCGCCGACCATCTCGCCGATGGCGTTGACGAACTCGACCTCGGAAGACGCGTTGGAGCGGTTGCCGAGCTTGTCCTTCAGCCGCTGGAAACGAAAGCCATTGCCCGACCCGTCGCCGAGCACGCGCGGCACCAGGAAGCACGACAGCCCCTCCGGCGCCTGCGCCAGCACCAGGAAGGCATCCGACATCGGCGCCGACATGAACCATTTGTGTCCCGTCAGGCGGTAGAACCCACTTCCGACGCGTTCCGCCCTGGTCACATTGGCCCGCACGTCCGTGCCGCCCTGTTTCTCGGTCATGCCCATGCCGAGCGTCAGCCCGGTCTTCTCGACCGGCGGCTTTTGGCTCTGGTCGTATTTGCGTGTCGTTACGCGCGGCGCCCATTCGCGAAACAGTTTTGGACTGGCCATCAGCGCCGCCAGCGAGGCGCTGGTCATGGTGATGGGGCAAAGGTGTCCGGTCTCGAGCTCGGCGGTCAGGTAGAAACGGGCGGCCCGCACCTGGTGGCGGCGGCCAATCTCGGCGTCGCCATTTTCCCAGACTGAAGAGTGCAGGCCGTTGGCCACCGAACGGCGCATCAAGGCGTGGTAGGCGGGATGGAATTCGACCAGGTCGATGCGCCGTCCCTGGCGATCGTGGGTCCTGAGTTTCGGTGTCTCGACATTGGCGAGGCGCGCCAGTTCCTGGGCTTCTTGCGTGAGCACGAAACGGCCAATCCCATCGAGATCCTTGCGCACCGGATCCGAAAAGCGTTCGGCAAGCTGGATCAGCAACGGATCGCCTCGCCAGGCGTTGCCGCCCGTCAGCGGCGGCGGCTGGTTCGTCACGTCGTCGGTCACGCCCAATCCTTCTAGAAAGGCCCTGTCGTCGGAAAGCCTCGAATCCGAGGCCATCGGCTAGATATAGCCCAAGCGTTGCCGCGCGCGCGACGAAAATACCGGGGAGAACGGCGTCAATCCAAAGCGGGTGCTTGCGGGCGCGAAATCCGCACCCTATAGCAGCCCCTTGAGATGACCGACGCTTCGTCCCTGCCATTCTATCCTCACCGCCATCTTCTGGGCATCAGCGATCTTTCGCCCGCCGATATCGAGTTGTTGCTCGACAGGGCGGATCGGGCGGTCGCGATCTCTCGGCAGTCCGAGAAAAAGACATCGACGCTGCGCGGCCGCACCCAGATCAACCTCTTCTACGAAGCCTCGACCCGCACGCAGTCGTCCTTCGAATTGGCCGGAAAACGGCTCGGCGCCGACGTCATGAACATGTCGGTGGCGAGCTCTTCCGTGAAGAAGGGCGAAACGCTCATCGACACCGCGATGACACTGAACGCCATGCGGCCCGATATATTGATCATCCGTCATCAGTCGGCGGGCGCGGCGGCCCTTCTGGCGCAGAAGGTCGGCTGCTCGGTGGTCAATGCCGGTGATGGCGCGCATGAACACCCGACACAGGCGCTGCTCGACGCGCTCACCATCCGCCGCGCCAAGGGTCCGCTGTCGAAGCTGATCGTGGCGATCTGCGGCGACATCCTGCATTCGCGCGTGGCGCGCTCCAACATCATGCTGCTCAACGCACTCGGCGCACAGGTCCGCGTGGTGGCGCCCTCGACGCTGTTGCCCTCGGGCATCGACAGGATGGGCGTCATCGTCTGCCGCTCGATGGCGGAAGGCCTCAAGGACGCGGATGTGGTGATGATGTTGCGCTTGCAGCGCGAGCGCATGGAGGGCGCCTTCGTGCCGTCGGTGCGCGAATATTTCCGCTATTTCGGCCTGGATGCCGAGAAGCTGAAAGCGGCCAAGGACGACGCGCTTGTCATGCATCCCGGCCCCATGAACCGAGGTGTCGAGATCGCCTCCGAAATCGCCGACGGCCCGCAAAGCGTCATCCAGGAGCAGGTGGAAATGGGTGTCGCCGTGCGCATGGCGGTGATGGAAGCCCTGCTCGATCCCCGTCGTAATCAAGAGGGCCGCAATCATGGGGGCCGCGGCGCATGAGCATCACGGTCTTTGAACGTGCCCGCATCGTCGACCCTTCGCGCGGCATCGACGAAGTCGGCTCGGTCATAGTCGATGGCAAGAAAATCGTTGCCGCTGGCAAGGCTGCGCTGAACCAGGGCGTCCCCGACGGCGCCACGGCGATCGACTGCGCCGGCAAGGCGATCATGCCAGGTTTGATCGATGGCCGCGTCTTCATCGGAGAGCCGGGCGGCGAGCATCGCGAAACCATCGCTTCGGCGAGTGTCGCCGCGGCCGCGGGCGGGGTGACGTCGATCGTCATGATGCCCGATACCGACCCGGTGATCGACAATGTGGCGCTGGTCGAATTCGTGCTGCGCACCGCCAAGGATACGGCCGTCGTCAACATCTTTCCGGCCGCCGCCATCACCAAGGGCCTCCACGGGCGCGAGATGACGGAGTTCGGCCTGCTGCGCGAGGCGGGTGCGGTCGCCTTCACCGATGGGCGGCATACCATATCGAGCGCGCTGGTGATGCGCCGCGCGCTGACCTACGCGCGCGATTTCGGCGCCACCATCGTCCATGAAACGCAGGATGCCGACCTTGGGTCATCGGGCGTCATGAATGAAGGCCTGTACGCCAGTTGGCTTGGCCTTTCCGGCATTCCGCGTGAGGCCGAATCCATCCCGCTCGAGCGTGACCTTGCGCTGGCGCGGCTGACGCGCGGTTCGTACCATGCGGCAAAGATATCGACGGCAATGGCGGCAAGCGCCGTGGCGCGGGCGAAAGCTGACGGCGCGGCCGTGACATCGGGCGTATCGATCCACAATCTGTCGCTCAATGAAAACGACGTCGGCGAGTACCGCACCTTCTTCCGCCTGACGCCGCCGCTGCGCGCCGAGGAAGACCGGCTGGCTGTGATCGAGGCGGTGAAGGACGGAACGATCGATGTCATCGTCTCTTCGCATGATCCGCAGGATGTCGACACCAAGCGGCTGCCCTTCGCCGATGCAGCAGCCGGTGCCATCGGCCTCGAAACCCTGCTTGGGGCGGCCTTGCGGCTCTACCACAATGGCGACGTGCCTTTGCTCAGGCTGATCGAAACCTTGTCCACCGCGCCGGCGAGGCTGTTTGGATTGCCCGGCGGCACACTGAAGCCGGGCGCGGTAGCCGATCTCGCGCTCGTCGATCTGGATGAACCCTGGATCGTCAGTGAAAGCGGCATCCGCTCGCGCTCGAAAAACACATGCTTCGAAGGCGCACGACTGCAAGGCAAGGTCTTGCAAACGCTGGTGGCGGGCCGCACAGTATTTCCTGCCTGAGCCGGCGGTAACCATGCCACATCGAGCATGGTTGTGGAAAATGCGGGGGAAACAATGACTTACGGCCTGATCCTGGCGTTGGTGTTCGGTTATCTGCTGGGCTCAATTCCGTTTGGCCTGCTGCTCACCCGCGCGGCCGGCCTTGGTGACGTACGCAAGATCGGCTCCGGCAATATCGGCGCCACCAATGTGCTGCGCACCGGCAACAAGGGGCTTGCCGCCGCGACCTTGCTGCTCGACGCGCTGAAAGGCACGTCCGCCGTGCTGATAGCAGGCCATTTCGCGCCTGAGACGGCGGTCTGGGCTGGCTTTGGCGCCTTCCTGGGCCACCTGTTCCCGGCATGGCTGGGGTTCAAAGGGGGCAAGGGCGTCGCGACCTATCTCGGTGTGCTGGTCGGCCTTGCCTGGCAGGTGGCGCTGATCTTCGCCATTGTCTGGCTGGTGATGGCTTTTCTGTTCCGCTTCTCCTCGCTGGCAGCGCTGGCTGCGGCCGTCGTCGTTCCGGTCGCCCTGTATTTCATGAGCACACCGCGGATTGCAGCGCTGTTCGTGGTGATGAGCATCATTGTCTTCATCAAACACCGGGAAAACATTTCGCGGCTGATTGCCGGCACCGAAGGCAAGATCGGAGCCAAGGGGTGAGCGAACCGGCCGCCGGGCCGCGTCTCACCGATCGCCAGCGGCTAAGCTGGCTGCGGCTGATCCGCACCCAGAATGTCGGCCCGGCCTCCTTTCGCGACCTGATCAACCGCTTCGGTTCGGCCGAGGTCGCGTTGGAAATGCTGCCGGAACTGATGATTTCCGGTGGCGCCAACCGGATCGTGCGCATCCCTTCCGTTGCCGAAACCGAGGCCGAGATGGAGGCCGCGCGGCGGATCGGTGCACGCTTTGTCGGCATCGGCGAGGCAGACTATCCGCCGCTGCTGCGCAGCATGGACAATCCGCCGCCGTTGCTGGCGGTCAAGGGTAACGCCGCGGTGTTCCGGTTGCCGGGGGTCGCGATTGTCGGCGCCCGCAACGCGTCGCTTGCCGGCATCAAGATGGCGCGCATGCTGGCAGCCGATCTCGCAAGAGAGGGCTACGGCATCATCTCCGGCCTGGCGCGCGGCATCGACACGGCGGCGCATCAGGGCAGTCTCTTGACCGGTACGGTCGGAGTGCTCGCCGGTGGCCTCGACCTGCCCTACCCGCCCGAAAATGCCGGCCTGTGCGATGACATTGCCGAGCGCGGCGCCATCATCTCGGAAATGCCGTTCGGCTGGCAACCGCGTGCCCAGGATTTCCCGCGCCGCAACCGCCTTGTCGCAGGGGCTGCCCTTGGACTGGTGGTGGTCGAGGCAGCGCAGCGCTCAGGCTCGCTGATCAGCGCCAGGCTTGCCGGCGAGATGGGCCGACTGGTCTTTGCCGTGCCCGGCTCTCCGCTCGATCCGCGCGCCGCCGGTACCAACGGCCTGCTCAAGGACGGCGCCACGCTGGTCACCGAAGCTTCGGACATCTCCAGGGCGATCCTTCCGCTGACCGGCATGCGTGCGCCTGAGGTGCCGCCGTTTGAAGACCCGCCCGATTTTTCGGCAACACCGCCACCGGGCGAGAGCGACCGCGCCAAGGTGATCGAGGCACTGGGACCGACACCGGTGCCGGTCGACGAAATCATCCGCCACACCGGCCTGCACCCGGCCCAGGTCTTCATGGTGCTGCTGGAACTCGACCTCGCCGGCCGCCTCGAGCGCCACGCGGGTGGCAATGTTTCGCTGGTTTTCGGGGAAGGCTGACCGCCGTCAGTGACGGTTGGTCTTTTTATCCCCGGTCTCGGCGTAATCCTGCGTGTTGGTGTCAAAGAGATCTTTTTGGACAAACTGGCGCCAGACCTCGTCCGCGTCCTGCGGGCGCGACGGATCGAAACCCGGCTCGCTCTCGTGCTCGTTCGGGAGCGACCGCCGGCGTAGCCAAGCAGGCATGATCTCCAGGATGAGACTGGTGAATTGGGTCATCACCGACTCCCTCGATTCGAGGGATGGACCAGACCGGTCGATCCATCCAAGTTGCGCTGGCTCACCGCACCCAGCCAAGCCAAAGCCTCGCCAACGCCGGCAAGCACATGGCGCGCCGCTGTCGGTCCGCTCGGTTTGATGCGGATCGAAATGCCGTCCATCTCATTCACGGCCTCGAAACCATTCTCGTCGGATGTGTCGTCGCCCAGAAACACCGGCCGCCTCCCCTCGAAAGCCGGCAGATCCAAAAAGCGCCTGATTGCCGCTCCCTTCGCCGCCTCCAACGGCATCAATTCAACGCCGGCATTGCCAGCCAGCACCCGATACCCCACGGGCAACCTGTCCAGCGCCTGCTCGACCAGTTGCGTCGCGCGCTGCAACAATTGCGGTGCCGCGCGTGTGTGGATTGCGAGGATCGGACCCTTGCGCTCGATATAGACGTCCGCACTGCCCAGCTCCGCTTCGATTTCCTCGGCAAGCGCCGCAATGTCGGCCGGCTCTCCCGCCGCCTCGACCGGACCATCACGCGTGAGCCTGTGTTCAAGGCCGTAAAGCCCGGCGGCGCGCAATCTGAGGGGCTGGAAAAGATGATCGACCGCGGCGATCGACCGTCCCGTGATGAACGCCAGAGCTCCGTCCAATTGCAATTCGAGCCCCGCCAACAGCGTCCGCAACTCATCGCCGACAACCACCGCATCTGGATGCGCGGCATGTTCGAGAAGCGTGCCATCGATATCGAGGAAAAGACACCACGCATCCTGCGGGACGTTGGGTTCGGTCAAGTTTGATAATGTCGACATCACAGCGCTGCCACGCGCTTGCGGTCGAGCAGCGATATCACATTGCCAGTAGAACCGGGGCCAGAAGAACCGGGGCCACGAGAACCGGGGCCAGGAGAACCGGGGGCGCCGTTGACGGCACGATCGACCGCATCGCGCTTGCGCAGGCGCGCCGCATCGAACAGCATGCTGCCAGCCCATCGATAGACATTGTTTTCGCGTACGACCTCGCGCATGCGTCGCATGCGCTGACTTTGCTCTTCCGGTGACATGGTCAAGGCTTGCAGCAGGGCGTCGCCCATCATCGCCGCGTCATAGGGATTGACGATCAACGCCTCCAGCAGCTCCTTCGACGCGCCGGCAAACATGCTGAGCAGCAGCACGCCCTGTTCATCCTCGCGCGCCGCGACAAACTCCTTTGCAACCAGGTTCATGCCGTCGTGAAGGCTGGTGACCATGCAGACGTCGGCGGCCCGGTAAATCTCGTAGACCTGTGTTTGCGAGTGATGTTCGGTCACCAGCACCACCGGGGCATAGCCTTCACGACCATGGCGCTGGTTGATATCCTCGGCATGGCGCAGACATTCCTCGTACAATTGTTGATAGGCAGGCAAGGTGCCGCGGCTTGGCGCGGCGACCTGCAGGAACGCCACCTTGCCGACCCATTCCGGATGCAGTGTGAGCAGCTCATCGAGCGCGTTGAGGCGGTCCAGGATGCCTTTGGTATAGTCGAGGCGTTCGACGCCCACGCACAGCCTGACGTGTTCGGCAAAGCCGAATTTATCGCGGATAAGCCGGCGACATTCTGCAACGGCGGGCAGTTTGCTCAGACGCGGCGGCTCCCATTCGATTGAAATCGGATAGGCGTGAACCAGGCTGATCTGACCGCCATAGGAGATGGCGGAATCCTCACGCTCGATCCTGCTCTCCAGGAAGCGGTCGACACTATCGATGAAGTTGTTGCAATGGAACTGGGTGTGAAAGCCGACGATTGAACTGCCCAGCAATCCTTCGAGAATTTTCTCGCGCCATGGGCAGATGCTGAACACCTCTGAATTCGGCCACGGAATGTGCCAGAAGGTGATGATGATCGCTTCCGGCAGGCGCTCCCGGATCATCCGCGGCAACAGCGCGAAATGGTAGTCCTGGACCAGCACGATGGGCCGCTCGTTACGTGCCTCCGCGACGACGGTATCGGCGAATTTACGGTTGACCGCCTCATAGGCCTCCCAGTCGGAGGCGCGGAATATCGGCCGGGTGAAGGCTATGTGGCACAGCGGCCAGAGCCCTTCATTGGCAAAGCCCAGGTAATAGCCTTGCAGTTCTTCCTCGCTCAGCCAGACGCGGCGCAACGTATAGGACGGATTTTCAGGCGGCACCTCGACGCGGTCATTTTCGTCGACGACAAGCGGATCGGCCGAACCGCCACCATAGGCGATCCATGTGCCGGCGCAGGCGCGCGTAATCGGCTCCAGCGCGGAGACCAGCCCGCTGGCGGGCACGACCAGTTGGATTTCGTCGCCGCTGCGGTTGTGGATGTAGGGTTCGCGGTTTGAAACCACGATCACCTGCGCATCGGGAAGTTCCTTCGCCAAAATGTGACGCAACGTTTCCGGCGACCACTGGACGAGAGCGGCGGTCGCGGATTGCCCGTTCTTCTCGAATTCCGGCAACGGACCGCGAATGGGTTCTGCTTCAGACCTGGCGAGCTTCGCGCTTCTGGCCCGATTTCCTCGCGATATTGCCACCGCAAGCGCGACGCATGAGATACCGACAATTGCGAGAATGAAGAGCCACATTGCAGCCGAAGGGACGACCAGATACCAACTGTTGTCGGGCATTTCGAATTGACTACCTTTCAATGGGACGCGGCAAATCCACCGACAGGATCTCCGGCATCCACGACGTGGTGATCCAACGCTCCGCACTCATGATGGTTCCGATTTTTCAACTCCTGACCACCAGAGGCACCAGTCCCTCGTGCGCATCCGCAAGGAAGGCGCCGACACGATCTCCCACGCGCTGGAACGTCAGATCCACCGCCACATGTCCGACCGAGAGATGGCGAATGACGAGATTGTCGATACCGATCGGCAAGCGCGGCTGGGTCACGTGAATTTCGTTCGTCCGACCGTCAATCTGAAGGCCCAGGCAGGCCTGCATGAGCATGAAGGCGGAGCCTGCGGACCAGGCCTGCGGCAGGCAAGCCACCGGATAGGCAATCGGCGCTTCGCCGGCCGCGCGCGTGAATCCGCAGAACAGTTCGGGCAGCCGCATGTTGAAATGAACCGCGGATTCGAAGGTCCCACTCATCAACCGCACCACGTTGTCGCGGATGCCGTAGCGCGCCAGTCCGGCGGCGCAGATCGCGGTGTCGTGCGGCCAAATGGAGCCGTTGTGATAGGACATCGGGTTGAAGAAGATAGCGTCGTCCGCCAGCGTTCTCAGCCCCCAGCCGGAGTGGAACGAAGCCGATAGCAGTTGGTCGGCGACAATGCGTGCGCGATCCGGATTGGGAAGGCCGACATAGAGCAGGTGGCCTGCATTGGACGTGCGCACCTTGCAGGGTTGGCCATCGCCATCGATCGCCAGCGCATAATAGCCAAGGTCTTCGATCCAGAAATGGCGTTCGACGTGTTGGCGAATCGCATCGGCGCGTAGTTCCCAATTTTCCGACCGCTCCTCTTCGCCGCGCAGCCGTGCGAGCTTTGCCAATCCCTGGAACGCCGCAAAGACGTAACCCTGGACCTCGACCAGCGCGATCGGTCCTTTCGGAATGCGGCCATCGGCATGGAAGACGGAATCGAAACTGTCCTTCCATCCCTGGTTGGCAAGACCGGATTCCGCGGCGCGCTGGTAGGTAAGGAACCCGGTCGAACGGCTCGCCGTCTCGATCCACTCGGCGGCGGCGCACAGCGATGGCCACAGGCTATCGATGAATTCCGTGTCTCCCGTGCGGTCCGCATAGGCACAGGCGAGATGGATATAGAGCGGCGTCGTGTCGACGCCGCCATAATAGCGGCCGAACGGCAACTCACTCAGCGCCACCATCTCGCCCTTGCGGGTCTCATGCATGATCTTGCCGGGCTCGGAATCGCTGAAGGGTGAGGTCTCGGTCGCCTGGTGCTGGGCGAGAAACGCAAGAACGCCACGGGCGAGGCCGGGATTTAGCCAAAGCATCTGCAGAGCGGAAATCACGCCGTCCCGGCCGAAGGCGGTGGAGAACCACGGAATGCCGGCATAGGGGTAAGGCCCGGTCGCCAGTTCCGTCGTCAGCAACGCCACATCGGCGCGGGCGCGCTCCATCCAGTCATTGAAGACGCGGCCCGAACTGTGGAGCGTCGCCCCATGCCGGCGCTTGGCGCGCATGCCGAAACGGGCGCGGGCGGCGGCGGCCCGGAACCGATCGCTTTGCGGGCGGGCGTCTGTCTTGCTCCCCACCTCCACGTAAAGCGTCTGGCGGCTGCGCTTGGTGACGGCAATGAAGAAATCCGCCCGCTCGGAGGTCAGTTGATCGGGCGGCTGTGAAAACGAGATCGCCGATGTCCGCTCCACTTCGTCCAGACCTTCGTAGCGAAGCACGACCGAACTCTGGTCGATCTCTGCGGTATGCGCGGTGCCGCGCTTGGAACGGGTCGAGCCCCGGACTTCGAACATGTCGCGAAAATCGACGCCAAAGCGCAGCGACACCAGGACCGTCGAATGCTCCCGGCTATAATTGGAGAGCGTGATGCGTTCATACAGCCTTTCCTCCCACAGAAGCCTGACCCGCTCGATATGGATCGCGCCCTGCGGAATCTGACGGCCCGCGGCGCTCTCGATCGGCAGATTGGTCAGGTTGCTGGTGAACAGGACGTTGTCCTGACTAAGCGATGCGCCAAGCAACGACAGCGACCGCCCGCCAACGGTCAGGCGAAATTCGGAGAGCATGCGCGTGTCGTCACGGAAGAAGCCGTCGCCAGCGCCGCGTATGTCGCCATAGGCATCGGCGACGGCAAAGCAATCGCTATGCTTGAGGGCGTAAAGCCGATGCGGTTCCCTGGGAGCGGTGTCGTCCAGGGAAGCCAGTGCTATTGCAGGGTCGAGCTTGCGCTCGTCGAGTTGGGTAATGGTCAAGAAGATTGTCCCGTGCTGATTTCTGGACGGGTGAAGGTTACGAGGCTCTGCTCTGCTCGTGGCGGTCGCTCAGCCGCGAATAGGCCGCGACATAATCCCGGGCCATTCTGACGGCGGAAAACCGCTTTTCGAAGGCCGTTCTTATTCGTCGCCTGTCGAGTTGCAGGAGAGCCGGCATCGAGGCGACGGCATCTTCGATGCTTTCGACGACAAAGCCGGTGGCGCCATGATCGATGATCTCGGGCATGGCGCCGCAACTCCAGGCCATGACCGGGGTTCCGCAGGCCATGGCCTCGATCACCGCAAGCCCGAAGGGTTCGGGCCAATCGATGGGAAACAGCAAAGCGGCCGCATTGCCCAGAAACCTGCTCTTCTGATCCTCGCCGATCTCGCCGACATACTCGACCTGGTCGCCATCGATCAGCGGCTGCACGACTTCCTCGAAATAAGCGCGGTCGCCATCGCCGACCTTGGCGGCGAGCTTCAGTTTCAGGCCGGTGCGGCGGGCGATCTCGATCGCCCGGTCCGGCCGCTTGTCACGCGACATTCTGCCGAGAAATGCAAGATAGGTCCCATCGGAGCCTGCCTCGAAATCGGGCTCGTAAAGGTCGAGCGGCAGCCCGTGATGGATTGTAGCCAGCCAATTCGCGGATGCGAACCGCGCCCGCTGGCTGCGGGATATGGAAATCATGGGAAACCGAGGAAACCGGTCGTAGGCTTGCGCGAGGTCCGCGTAATCCAGCCTGCCATGCGGGGTCGTCACCGTGCGTTGCGGCATATCGCGGAAAAACGGAAAATGCAGGAAATGGCTGAGATGGAAATGAACGACGTCAAACTCGTCGGCCCGGTTCCTCACCTCGTCGAGCATCGACAGATGCGCGGCGATCTCGGACTTCAGCGGGCGGGGATCGAGACGAAGCGCCCTTTCGCGGCATGGCACCAGTTTGGCGGAGGTCTTTGTGTCGCCGCTGGCGAACAATGTCACCTCGTGGCCGAGATCGACGAGAGCTTCGGTAAGGTATGAGATGATACGCTCGGTACCCCCGTAGAGCCTTGGTGGCACCGATTCGTAAAGTGGTGCGACATGCGCAATCTTCATGTCCCGGCGTCCCTCAATGAGCTGGTCATAGAGCCAAAATGCATCAGGGCCGGGATCGTTCCTGATTCTTTGGAAGATGCATGGAATGATTGATCCCTCCCCTGTGTGACTCGACCAGCCGCCCTATTTCCTGTCGGTAATGCCGACCTTGCGCTTACGGCAGCCGAAGGAGGTCCAGATGCAGGAACCCAGGGATATCGCAGCCCGGCGTCTGAGCATGATCGTCGAACAATA
The DNA here is from genome assembly GCF_037179655.1 of Mesorhizobium sp. Cs1299R1N1. NCBI lineage: Bacteria > Pseudomonadati > Pseudomonadota > Alphaproteobacteria > Hyphomicrobiales > Phyllobacteriaceae > Mesorhizobium > Mesorhizobium sp. Cs1299R1N1. The sequence continues at coordinate 207,101 of NZ_JAPYKR010000004.1, forward strand.
TGTCGAGGCCAGAAAACGGCACTTTGGCTTTGTGTCGACGGACCAGGCCGCCCGGGTGATCCGCAGAACCCTGAAACCCGATCCTTTGGAGCCAGCGGTCTCCGATCGCCACCTCGACGACATGGTCGCCGCCCTCGCCGTGAAGAACGGCCTGGCGGTCATCTTCGACCGGGGCGTGCGGGGACCGGCCGACGGCGCCGAGGCCGACTTGAACAGAAAGGAACCGATCATGCGAGCACCGACGGAGACTCCCGATGTCGCCGGCGCGGTGGACGCTATCCTGAGCGATCGCACCGTCCAGCTTTCGATGAGCGCGGTGATCTCGTTGCTGCGCGAACGTACCGGCACCAAGCGATCCGACGCGGATCTGGAAGGATTGATTGCCAAGAAAGCCGCCGTTTTGGAGGTGCATCTGTCACCAGGCGTCTGAGCGGTTGTTGCGCCCCGCACGGATTCACGGGCAAACCAAAAGTGCTGGCATGTCATTCGACAATGGTGAGCGCGATGGGATTCGAACCAATGACCTACTGATTAAAAGTTCGTGATAAATTAAAAGATTTCAAAGCCTTACAAAATCGCCACCGCTTTTTCCGCACGATCCTTGCGGACTGCTACCGCTCCGTGCGCGTCGATCGCGGCTGCAATGTGGTCAGCACCTGATCGAGCCGTCGGTTGATTTCGCGGGCGCCCTCGCGGCCTTCCTCGCGCAGTTCCTTGACGTTCGTTTCCATGCGCGTCATGTGGCCGTCGTGGTCGACGACGCGGCGCACATATTCGTCGCGCACGCGGTTGATGCGCTCGTGCGGCGCGTCACCTTTGCGGGCTCCTGTAGCCGGCGGCGCCCGTCGCGACCACGGAGGTACTGGCGCGGCGGGTTCGCTCGCTCCTTAGTGCCGATTTTGGTCGCCTAGTTTAGAGATTTCTAATATAAATCCCTTCTCGCGTGCCAAGTTCACACGCAGCAAAGAGGGAGGAAGAAATGAAGTTCAAACATTGTCTTCTGATCGTAGCTATCGGGGCGCTGTGCCTAGGACCAGCCAATGCCCAGTCGGCCAAAGACGCCATTGAAGCCAGCAATGCCGAGTTCATGAAATCCCTTAACAGCAAGGATGCCGCGGGTGTGGCATCGCACTACGCTGAGGATGCGAGAGTATTGCCGCCGAATGGGATGCGAGCCGACGGGCGGGAGAACATTCGCAAATTTTGGCAGGGCATAATCGATTATGGCGTTTCCGACCTCAAACTTACAACTGTTGAGGTGGTAGAGAGCGGAGATTTCGCGTTTGAGCAAGGCGCCTTTACATACAAGATGCCCGGCAAAGACTCCAAGACCGTGGACGGCGCCGGCAAGTCTATAGTGGTCTGGAAGAAGGCGCAGGACGGCAACTGGCTGCTCTATCGCGATATCTGGAACGACGATCCTGCAAAATAGGCATTGCTCCGAACTCTGGGTGTACCCCGCCCGCCCGTCGCCGAGCACCGATGTACTGCCGGCGGCGGGAAACCTATAACCCCATGTAGATTGCTGGACGAACATTAGCGGCGCCTAATTCTTTTTGGATCCTGTCACTGGTTGTCCGGTGCGACGCGCCAACCGCGACGTGTCGCGAATTCTGCGCATGGCGGCATAGAACAGTCGGAGAACGGCCGTGTGGATAAATCTATCCGCACGGCCCGCTTTATCCGCACAGGTTGCGGCTCTGTTCCAGAGGCCGAATTGCCAAGTTGTTGATGTTTTTTCACGTGAAATTGTGGTGAGCGCGATGGGATTCGAACCCATGACCTACTGATTAAAAGTCAGTTGCTCTACCGGCTGAGCTACGCGCTCCCGCGGGCTCGAAAAGGCCGCCCTCGAAATTGCGCGGAACATAGGGAGAGTGCCGCGACCGGTCAACCGGAAAAGATGGGGTCCAAACCCGCTCCTTGCCCTTAAATCGTTGGCCCCTGCTTGTTCCCCGGGTTCTGGCGAGCAGCCGGGCAGTTTCGATCTCAGTCCGGCGGCGGGCGCCAGCATGGGGAACAAATCCGACGCGCTATCGTTTTTTGCCAATGGGACGACCGACAAACGCTTGAGGAGAATACCAATGAACAGAATCGCAACGGGCCTGCTTGCCGCCACCCTGTCGGCCACATTTGTCGCGGCGGAGGTGGTGCCGGTCAACGCCCAGCCGGCCTACGTGCCATTATCCCAGGCGGCAACGCCGGATGTGCAGACAGTGCAATACCGGGAGTGGAGGAGAAACCGCTCCTTCGACCGCAATTTCTCACGCAATCGCAGCTTTAGCCGCAACGGTGACATGTATTGGAATGGTCATCGCGGCTATCGTGAATATCGCCGCGGCTATCGCCGTCACGGCGACTACTGGTTCCCGCTCGCGGCCTTCGCGACTGGCGCCTTGATCACCGGCGCGATCGTCAACCAGAACAACCGCGTCTATGAAGGCAATGCCCATGTGCAGTGGTGCTACGATCATTATCGGAGCTACCGCGCCTCCGACAACACCTTCCAGCCGAACAACGGTCCTCGTCGGGAGTGCCGTTCGCCTTACTGATGCGTGGGTAAGTATGAGTGACCTGCAAATGTGAGTGAAAGGCCTGCGGCAGAAACGGCGCGGGCCTTCCCTTATGCGCTCAGTGTCCTGCGCACGGCATCACGCCAGCCTGCTAGTTTCGCGGCACGACTGGAAGCGTCCATCTCCGGTTGAAAGCGTCGCTCAAGTGCCCAACTTTTCGCAAACTCCCTCGCTGCGGGCCACACGCCCGCCTTCGAGCCGGCGAGCCAGGCGGCCCCCAGCGCGGTCGTCTCGAGAATGGTCGGCCGATCGACCGGTGCATCGAGAATGTCGGCCAGGCGCTGCATGGTCCAGTCCGAAGCCACCATGCCGCCATCGACCCTGAGCACGGTCTTTGCCTTGGCGCCCTTCCAATCCTTGTGCATGGCATCGAGCAGGTCGCGGGTCTGGTAGGCAACGGATTCCAAAGCCGCTCGGGCGAACTCGGCCGGACCGGAATTTCGGGTTAGCCCGAAGATGGCGCCCCGCGCTCCGGCATCCCAATGCGGCGCGCCGAGCCCGACAAAGGCCGGTACCAGATAGACGTTCTGCGTCGGATCGGCCTCCGCCGCGAGCTTGCCGCTCTGCTCGGCCTTGCCGATCACCTTGATGCCGTCGCGCAGCCACTGCACGGCAGCTCCAGCGATGAAGATCGAGCCTTCCAGCGCATAAGTGGTCTTGCCGTTCAACCGGTAGGCGATGGTCGTCAAGAGGCGGTTCTTGGAGCGCACCAGATCGCTGCCGGTGTTGAGCAGCGCAAAACAGCCTGTGCCGTAGGTGGATTTCATCATGCCCGGCTCGAAACAGGCCTGGCCGATGGTCGCTGCATGCTGGTCACCGGCAACGCCGAGGATTCTTATCCCGGCGCCAAACAGGTTTTTCTCTGTGATTCCATAATCATTGGCGCAATCCTTGACCTCCGGCAGCATCGCGGCCGGGATGCGCAGGATGGAAAGCAGTTCGTCGTCCCAGGCATTCTTCTCGATATTATAGACCAGCGTGCGCGAGGCGTTGGTGGCGTCGGTGGCGTGCACCTTGCCGCCGGTCAGCCGCCAGATCAAAAAACTGTCGATGGTACCGGCCAGCAATTCGCCCTTCTCCGCGCGTTTTCTCGCGCCCTTCACCTTGTCCAGCATCCAGGCGATCTTGGTGCCCGAGAAATAGGGGTCGAGCAGAAGCCCTGTCTTGCGTGTAAATTTCTTCTCCAGCCCCTGCTTCTTCAGCTTCTGGCACAGCGGCGCGGTGCGCCGGTCCTGCCACACGATGGCGTTGTGGATCGGCTTACTCGTCGCCTTGTCCCAGATGACGACGGTCTCGCGCTGATTGGTGATGCCGATCGCCGCCACATCGGAAGCCTCGCGGCCAGCGGCCTTCAGTGCAGCCTTCACGGTGGTTATGACGCTCGCCCAGATCTCTTCGGGATCGTGCTCGACCCAGCCGGAGGCCGGATAGTGCTGGGCGAATTCCTTCTGCCCGCTGCCCACGACCTTCATCTGACCGTCGAACAGGATCGCCCGGGTCGATGTCGTCCCCTGGTCGATTGCCAGCACAAAACCGCTCATTCCCACATCCTCCGCCTTGATACGAACAGGGGAGACGGCAATGTGCCGCCTCCCCAATTTTCACACGGGCGCGAACGCCCGCCTGGAACAGTCCTATTTCTGCCAGCTCTTCACCAGTTCGTCGTAGTTGATGGTGACCGGCTTTTCCTTCTCGTTCTCGATCTTGAGCTGAGGCGCGAGATTGCCTTTCTTGACCGCGTCGGCATTCCAGTAGGCGAGGTCATGCTCTTCGGCCATCTTCGGGCCGATATCGCCCTGGACGCCCGACTTCTCGATGCGGGTCATGACCTTTTCCTGCTCACCGCAGAGCGAGTCCATCGCTTCCTGCGCGGTCTTGGCACCCGACGACGCATCGCCGATCGCCTGCCACCAGAGCTGTGCCAGCTTCGGATAGTCAGGCACGTTGGTGCCGGTCGGCGACCACTGCACGCGAGCCGGCGAGCGATAGAACTCGATCAAGCCGCCGAGCTTCGGCGCGCGCTCGGTGAAGCTCTTGTCGTGGATCGTGCTCTCGCGAATGAAGGTCAGGCCGACATGGCTCTTCTTCACGTCCACGGTCTTCGAGGTGACGAACTGCGCATAGAGCCAGGCGGCCTTGGCGCGGTCTGTCGGCGTCGACTTCATCAGCGTCCAGGAACCGACGTCCTGATAGCCGAGCTTCATGCCGTCCTTCCAATAGACGCCATGCGGCGACGGCGCCATGCGCCACTTCGGCGTGCCGTCGTCGTTCAACACTGCCTTGGCGCCGGCGTCGACCATCGAAGCGGTGAAGGCGGTGTACCAGAATATCTGTTGGGCAACTGCGCCCTGCGCCGGGACCGGTCCGGACTCGGAGAAAGTCATGCCCTGGGCTTCAGCCGGTGCATAGGCCTTCAGCCAGTCGAGATATTTCTGGATCGAATAAACGGCGGCCGGCCCATTGGTGTCGCCGCCGCGTGCCGTGCAGGAGCCGACCGGACGAGAGTTCTCGTCGACCTTGATGCCCCATTCGTCGACCGGCAGGCCGTTCGGCAGGCCCTTGTCGCCATTGCCGGCCATCGACAGCCAGGCGTCGGTGAACCGCCAGCCGAGCGACGGATCCTTCTTGCCGTAGTCCATGTGGCCATAGACTTTCTTGCCGTCGATCTCGCGACCGGTGAAGAACGCGGCGATGTCCTCATAGGCCGACCAGTTGACCGGCACGCCGAGGTCGTAGCCGTATTTGGCCTTGAAGTCGGCCTTGTTCTTCTCGTCGTTGAACCAGTCGTAACGGAACCAGTAGAGGTTGGCGAACTGCTGGTCGGGCAGCTGATAGAGCTTCTTGTCCGGAGCTGTCGTGAACGAGGTGCCGATGAAGTCCTTCAGGTCGAGGTTCGGGTTGGTGACATCCTTGCCGTCGCCCGCCATCCAATCGGTCAGGTTGCGCACCTGCTGGTAGCGCCAGTGGGTGCCGATCAGGTCGCTGTCGTTGACCCAGCCGTCATAGAGGTTCTGGCCGGTCTGCATCTGAGTCTGGATTTTCTCGACGACGTCGCCTTCCTGGATGACGTCATGCGTGATCTTGATGCCGGTGATGGCGGTAAAGGCCGGCGCCAGCACCTGCGATTCGTATTGGTGGGTCGCGATGGTTTCGGAGACGACCTTGATGTCCATGCCGGCGAACGGCTTGGCTGCGTCGATAAACCACTGCATTTCGGCTTCCTGGTCGGCGCGCGAAAGCGTCGAGAGCGGACCTATCTCCTTGTCCAGAAAGGCTTTTGCCTCGTCCATCCCGGCGTAGGCATTGCCCACGCCGAGCAATAGGACAAGGGCAGTCGTTGATGTTAAAAATTGCCGTCGCATGTGTTTCCTCCACTGTTTCAGGTTTCAAGTGCGATCTGGAGCGGCCGCCGGCACGCGGTCGCTCCAACAGTTTCCCCCTCTATACGTAGCGGAACACGCCGACGGCGTAGACCACGGAGAGAGCGAGAGCCCACCACAGATTGGGTCCGACAAGACCCAGCCAAGCGAGATGGATAAAGGCGCTGCCGAGCAGCGACAGGAAAAGACGGTCGCCGCGCGTCGTCTCGAAGCGCAGGATGCCGTTGCGTGGATTGCCGCCTGGCGAGGCGTATTCCCACACTGCCATGCCGCACAGCAGCAGAAGAATGGTCGCGAAGAAGGCCGCCGTCGGCCATGTCCACGCCATCCAGGAGAGGTCGAGATTCATTTGTCACACCCTCCCCAGGGCAAAGCCCTTGGCGATATAGTTGCGCACGAACCAGATGACGAGCGCGCCGGGGATCAGCGTCAAAACGCCGGCGGCGGCGAGCAGGCCCCAATCCATGCCGGCTGCGGAAACCGTGCGGGTCATGGTGGCGGCGATCGGCTTGGCATCGGTCGTGGTCAGCGTGCGCGCGATCAACAGTTCCACCCATGAAAACATGAAGCAGAAGAAGCAGGCGACGCCGATGCCGCTGGCGATCAGCGGCATGAATATCTTGATGAAGAACCGCGGAAAGGAATAACCGTCGATATAGGCTGTCTCGTCGATTTCCTTCGGCACGCCCGACATGAAACCTTCCAGGATCCACACCGCCAGCGGCACGTTGAACAGGCAGTGCGCCAGCGCCACCGCTATGTGCGTGTCGATGAGGCCGAAGGCCGAATAGAGCTGGAAGAACGGCAGCGCGAACACGGCCGGCGGCGCCATGCGGTTGGTCAGCAGCCAGAAGAACAGATGCTTGTCGCCAAGGAAGCGATAGCGCGAGAAAGCGTAAGCCGCCGGCAGAGCCACCGACACCGAAATCACCATGTTCATGACGACATAGGTGATCGAGTTGATGTAGCCGGAATACCAGGCCTTCTGCGTGAAGATGGTGACGTAGTTGGCGATCGTCGGTGCATGCGGGTAAAGCGTCAGCGAGTTGACGATCTCGGCATTGGTCTTGAAGCTCATGTTGATGAGCCAGTAGATCGGCAGCAGCAGAACGATGATGTAGAGCGTTGGCACGATCCACCACCAGCGCGACTCCTCGCCGCGCCGGCGCATCCGCCTGTCGAGTTCGCCCTGTGACAGCGAACTGGCGAGCCCCCCTTCCGCGGCGACGGTCCGGCTCATTGCATTGCGCTCGGTGCGTTCGTTGGCGCCAGCCATATCAGCGCTCCGCGTCGTAGTTGGTCATCACGGTGTAGAATACCCATGACAACAACAGGATGATGAGGAAGTAGACCAGCGACATTGCCGCCGCCGGACCAAGGTCGAACTGGCCGAGTGCCGTCTTGACGAGGTCGATCGACAGGAACGTCGTCGAGTTGCCCGGACCGCCGCCGGTGACGACGAAGGGTTCGGTGTAGATCATGAAGCTGTCCATGAACCGCAGCAGCACGGCGATCAGAAGCACGCGCTGCATCTTCGGCAACTGAATGTAACGAAAGACCGCCCAGCGCGACGCGCCGTCGATCTTGGCCGCCTGGTAGAAAGCGTCGGGGATCGAGACCAGGCCGGCATAGCAGAGCAGCACGACAAGGCTCGTCCAGTGCCAGACGTCCATGATGATGATCGTCACCCAGGCGTCGAATGGATCCTGCACATAATTGTAGTCGATGCCGATCGCGTTGAGGTAATAGCCCATCAGGCCGATATCGCTGCGCCCGAACACCTGCCAGATGGTGCCGACCACGTTCCACGGTATCAGCAGCGGCAGCGACATCAGCACCAGGCAGACCGGCACGCCCCAGCCCTTTTTCGGCATGTTGAGCGCGATGAAGATGCCGAGCGGCACTTCGATGGCCAGGATGATGAAGGAAAAGATCAGGTTGCGAACCATTGCTTCCCAGAAGCGGCTGGACGAAAGCAGTTCCTCGAACCATTCGGTGCCTGCCCAGGTGAAGACATTGTTGCCGAACGTGTCCTGCACCGAATAGTTGACGACCGTCATCAGCGGGATGACCGCGGTGAAGGCCACCAGCACCAGCACCGGCAGCACCAGGAACCAGGTCTTGTTGTTCCAGGTCTTTTCCATCTACGCCCCCATCTCGACGCGCCAGGAATCAGCATAGATGTTGATGCCGGCCGGGTCGAACCGCACCTTTGGTTCGGCGGGTACGGTTTCGTCCTCGCCGATGACCGCCGCGATGTCGCGGCCTTCCAGCTTGGCGCGCACCACCTTGTGGCGGCCGACATCCTCGACCTTGGTGATTGAAACGGCCATTCCATCGCGGCCGAGCCGCACATATTCGGGACGGATACCAAGCTCGATGGCGCCACCGCCGGCCTTGGGCGCACCCGGCAATTCGATCCGCTGCGACCCAAGCGTCGCCGTCCTGCCATCGATTGCCACCGGCACGACATTCATGCCTGGCGAGCCAATGAAATAGCCGACAAAAGTGTGGCGCGGCCGCTCGAACAGTTCCGCCGGCGTGCCGATCTGCACGATGCCGCCGTCATACATGACCACCACCTGGTCGGCGAAGGTCAGCGCCTCGGTCTGGTCGTGCGTGACATAGACCATCGTGTAACCGAAGCGGCGGTGGAGCTGTTTCAACTGCGAGCGCAGCACCCATTTCATGTGCGGGTCGATGACGGTCAGCGGTTCGTCGAACAGGATGGCGTTGACGTCCGAGCGCACCAGTCCACGGCCGAGCGAGATCTTCTGCTTCTGATCGGCGGTCAGGCCCCTTGCCTTCTTTTTCGCCCACGAGGCCAGGTCGATCATGTCGAGCGTCTCGCGCACCTTGCGGTCGACATCTGGTTCCGGCACGCCGCGATTGCGCAGCGGGAAGGCCAGGTTGTCGTAGACGGTCATGGTGTCGTAGATGACCGGGAACTGGAACACCTGCGCGATGTTGCGCTCCTGCGTCGACAGTGTGGTCACGTCCCTGCCATTGAACAGCAACTGGCCGTGCGAGGGGTGAAGCAGCCCCGATATGATGTTGAGCAGCGTGGTCTTGCCGCAGCCGGACGGCCCAAGCAGCGCATAGGCACCACCATCCTCGAAAATGTGGTGCACTTCGCGTAGCGCGAAATCGGCATCCTTGCGCGGGTTCGGCAGATAGGAATGCCTGACATGGTTGACGTCGATGCGTGCCATATCGCCCCTCCTACGCCGCCAGCTTCGGCGCGGTCACGGCCTGGCCGTGCTCGTCGAAGACCATGATGTGACGCGGGTCGATGAACACCTCGACCACCGCGTCGGTCTCGAAATCCCTGATGCCGTGGGTCAACATCACCCAGCGGGCATCGGCAAAGTCGAGATGGATGAAGCTCTCGGACCCGGTGATTTCGGTAATGGTGACCTTTGCCCGCACCGGCACCGCGGAGACATTGGGCCGATCGAGCGAAAGATGGTGCGGCTGGAAGCCGATCGTATAGTTCGTATCGGCGATGCCGACGAGTTCCGCCGGCACCGGCAGCTTGACGCCGCCCTCGAGCAGAAAATCCGCCCCCTTTTTGGCCAGCACGATGGTGTTGAGCGGCGGATCGGCGAAGGTCCTGGCCGTCACCAGATCGACCGGTTTGCGGAACACGTCGATGGTCGGCCCAAACTGGGTGATGCGGCCTTCCGACAGCGTTGCCGTGTTGCCGCCGAGCAGCAGTGCCTCATGCGGCTCGGTGGTGGCATATACGAAGATGGTGCCGGCGGCGGCAAATATCCTTGGCAGTTCCGCCCGCAATTCCTCGCGCAGCTTGTAGTCGAGATTGGCAAGCGGTTCGTCGAGCAGCACCAGGCTGGCATTCTTGACGATGGCACGCGCCAGCGCCGTGCGCTGCTGCTGGCCGCCCGACAGGCTGAGCGGCGTGCGGTCGAGATAGGGGGTCAGCTTGAGGAGAGCCGCCGCTTCGCGCACCTGACTGTCGATCTTGCGCTGCTCGACGCCGGCCACCCTGAGCGGCGAGGCGATATTGTCATAGACGGTCATCGCCGGATAGTTGATGAACTGCTGGTAGACCATGGCGATCTTGCGCTTCTGCACCGGCGTGCCGGTAACATTCTGGCCGTCGAACCAGACCGAGCCGGAAGTCGGCACATCGAGGCCGGCCATCAGCCGCATCAAGCTGGTCTTGCCGGAAAGCGTGGGCCCGAGCAAAACGTTGAGCGAGCCGTGCTGAAGCGTCAGCGACACATCGCGGATGTGCTCGACCGCACCCACCGTCTTGGTGACGTTCCTCAGTTCCAGCATGACGCCTCCTCCCAGGCTTTCCGCATCAGCTCAAAACCTTCTTCATTCAGCAGCCGCGACATGCCGTCGGCTTATGCCGCGCATAAATTCATCGAGCGATGCCACCTGCTCGCGGCCGAGATGCAGGCCGCGCTTGGTCCTGCGCCATAGTACATCTTCAGCCGTGATAGCCCATTCGTTTTCAACGAGGTAACGTATCTCGGCCTCGTAGAGATCGGCACCGAAATTGCGGCCCAGATCGGCATTCGATTTGGCCAGGCCCAGAAGAACCTGTGCTCGCGTGCCGTAAAGCCGGGTCAGCCGGCGGGCCAGGCGTGCGTCGAGGAACGGATAGGCCGATTTCAGCTTCGTCACCTGCGCATCGAAACCGGTGGCGGGAAAATCGCCGCCTGGCAGCGGCGCATCTGATGTCCACCGCTTGCCGCGCTTGCCGAGAAACCCTTCGATCTTCTCCAGCATCGATTCCGACAGCCGGCGATAGGTGGTGATCTTGCCGCCAAACGCGTTGACCAGCGGCGCGGCCCCCTCGCCGCCATCGGCCTTCAGCACATAGTCGCGTGTCGCTTCCTGCGCCTTGGAGGCGCCGTCATCATAGAGCGGACGCACGGCCGAATAGGTCCAGACGATGTCCGAGCGCTTGACCGGAACCGCGAAATACTCGCTGGCCGCGGCACAGAGATAATCGGTCTCTGTGTCGCTGATCTTCACATCATGCGGATCGCCGGGATAATCCTGATCGGTGGTGCCGATCAGCGTGAACTCGTCCTCGTAGGGAATGGCGAAGATGATGCGGCCATCCTTGTTCTGGAAGAAATAGGCGCGCGGATCGTCGAACTTCTTGGCGATGACGATGTGGCTGCCCTGCACGAGGCGAACATTGTGAACGTCATTCTGCCCGACGACGCCCGACAGCACGTGGTCGACCCAAGGACCCGCCGCATTGACCAGCAACCGGGCCTTGACCTCTTCGGTCTCGCCGGTCTGCAGGTTCTCGATCTTTATCGTCCAGATGCCGCCCTCGCGGCGGGCTCCAATCACTTTCGTGCGGGTCCGGATCGTTGCGCCCCGGTCAGCGGCGTCACGTGCATTCAGCGCCACCAGCCGCGCATCGTTGACCCAGCCGTCGGAATATTCGAAAGCCTTTTTGAACAAGGGTTTCAAAGGCTTTCCGGCCGGGTCGCTCGTCATGTCGAGCGTCCTGGTCGCCGGCAGCAATTTGCGCCCGCCGATGTGGTCGTAAAGGAAAAGGCCAAGCCGGATCAGCCAGGCGGGGCGCAGGCCCTTGGCATAGGGCAGCACGAAGCGCATCGGCCAGATGATGTGCGGCGCGTTCTTCCACAGAACCTCGCGCTCCATGAGTGCCTCGCGCACCAGGCGGAATTCGTAGAATTCGAGATAGCGCAGCCCGCCATGGATTAGCTTGGTCGAGCCGGACGAGGTTCCGCTGCCGAGATCGTTCATCTCGGCGAGAAAGACCGAAAACCCGCGCCCAACGGCATCACGGGCGATGCCGCAACCGTTGATGCCGCCGCCTATGACGAAAATGTCCCGGACTGAAGATGTGTCCACTTAGCTCCTCCACGATTTCGCATTGCACCATTTTGGGTCTTTTGCGAAACCGTTGCGGAATTATTTCGAACTCATAACGAATGTCAAACGAAATATCACACACCTGCGAGAAGACCGTGAATCATCTCAGCCAAGCGATGTCTCGATCAGCTGAACCTCGGCCTCCTGGCAGATCTTGCGTACCGAAGCGATATCGCAGCGATCGGTGATGAAGGTGTTGACCTGCGACAGGTGACCGATGCGCACAGGTGCCGTACGCTCGAATTTGGTCTGGTCGGATACAAGGATGACATGCCTAGCATTGGCGATAATCGCTTGCGCCACCTTCACCTCGCGAAAATCGAAATCGAGCAAGGCGCCATCATGATCGATGGCCGAGGCGCCGATGACAGCATAATCGACCTTGAACTGCCTGATGAAATCGACCGCCGCCTCGCCGACGACACCCCCGTCCGAGCCGCGCACCACTCCGCCCGCAATCACCACCTCGATCGACGGGTAGATTCGCATCCTATTGGCAACATTGATGTTATTGGTGATGACCATCAGGCCGTCATGATCGAGCAGCGCCTTGCTGACCGCCTCCGTCGTGGTGCCGATGTTGATGAAGAGCGAGGCGTTGTCGGGGATCAACCTGGCCGCCGCGCGGCCAATCGCTTCCTTCTCGTCGGCCGCGATCTTGCGCCTGGCTTCATACTCCATGTTCTCGATACCAGACGGGAACAAGGCGCCGCCATGGATGCGCGAAAGCAGCCGCTGGTCGCACAAATCGTTGAGGTCCTTGCGTATGGTCTGCGGCGTCACGTTGAAATGCGTGGCCAGATCATCGACCAGCACGCGACCATGATCCTTGGCCATCTGGATGATTTCGGCATGGCGTGGCGATAGATACATGGGCGACCTCCCGTTTTCGTTTTTCTTGCTTATAATCGAAAACGAAACCGATGAAAAGGCGCAAGCCGGCTAACGAAATCCGATGATTGTACGGGTGAACCTCGGCGCGACCTTGACCCAGCCTTTTCAGGCCATGGCACGCGCTATTTCGGTGATGACGGTGAAAGCGGCGTCGACGTCCTCTGCCGTGGCATCGAACTGACCGACCTGGAAGCGGATCGCCACCCTCCCATCGACTTTCGTTTGCGTCAGGTAGATGCGGCCATCGTCGTTGATCGCATTGACCAGCCGCAGATTGTGCTCGTCGGCATCGGCGCCCGATGCAGCCTTGTGCCGGAACGAAAACAGCGACAGCATCGGCTCGCTGACGATTTCGAAATCCGCCTCCCTTGCCAGACGCAGCGCAAGGCCTTCGCTCCAGGCGACATGGTTGCGGATCATGGTTCGCAGGTTTTCCAGTCCATGGGCGCGCAGCAGAAACCAAAGCTTCAGCGCCCGGAAGCGTCGACCAAGCGGCACCGACCATTCGGAATAGTTGATGATGCCGTCGCGGCCATGTGTCTTGAGGAATTCGGGCTTGATCGCCAGCGTACGAACCAGATCTTCCGGATGCCGGATGAACTGCATCGAGCAATCGAACTGCGCGCCCAGCCATTTGTGCGGGTTGAAGACGATGGAATCAGCCAACTCGGCGCCTGCCCAGAAATGGCGAAATTCCGGGCAGATCATCGCCGACCCGGCCCAGGCGGCATCGACATGCAGGTAGAGCCCCTGCCGCCTAGCAATGTCCGCAACCGCTGCAATATCGTCCGTGCCGCCGGTACTGGTGCCGCCGACGCTGGCGATGATACCGGCGGGTAGCATGCCGGCCTCGCGGTCGTCGACGATTGCCGCTTCGAGTGCGGCCGCTTCCATGGCGCGAAAACGGCCGGCGACCGGAATGCGCACGAGATTGTCCTCGCCTATCCCTGACACCCAGATCGCCCGATCGATCGAAGTGTGCACCTGGTCGGAGGAATAGATGCGCAACCGCCCCTGCCCAGCCAATCCTTTTTTGTTGCCTTGCCAGTCCAGCGCCCGCTCGCGCATGGTCAACACCGCGTTGAGTGTCGCCGACGAGGCCGAATCCTGGATGACGCCGGAGAAACCCTCCGGCAGGCCGAGCGCCTGGCGCATCCAGTCGACGGTCCGCGTTTCAAGCTCGGTCGCCGCCGGCGACGTCTGCCAAAGCATGCATTGCGCGGCCATCGCCGACACCAGGTATTCAGCCACCACCGAGACGGGCGCCGCGTTGGCCGGAAAATAGGCGAAGAAGCGCGGGTGCTGCCAATGCGTCATCCCCGGCACGATCTTCTCTTCGAAGTCGGCGAAAATCCTGTCCATCGGCTCCGCGTCTTCGGGTGGCGACGCCTCGATGCCCCTGAAAATGTCGCCCGGCTCGACCAGTGGCCGCACCGGTCGCTCACGCAGATTGTTGCGATAATCGGCGCCCCAATCAGCGGCACGTTGCGACCATTGCCGGAAATCATCATTGTTCATCTTGTCCTCCCGACATGATCTTTCGCCGCCGGCGATGCGCCGGCTTTCGCGAACGGCGAGATATGCGGACTAGCCAGGAAAGTCCGGCAGGCTGGCGAACGCCGTCTTCAGGGCATTCGACCATCCGTCGGAGATCGTGCGGTAATACTGGTCGTCCTGGGCGATCCGCTTTTTCAGACCAACCTGAAAGGCGCCCTGTTCCAGGAAAAGCAGGTCGAGCGGCAAGCCGACCGACAGGTTCGACTTCAGCGTCGAATCGAACGACACCAGCAGGAGTTTGACCGTCTCGGCGAGGCTCATCGTCTTTTCGTAAGCGCGGATGATGATCGGCTTGCCGTATTTGGTTTCCCCGATCTGAAAGAACGGCGTGTCGTCAGTCGATTCGATGAAATTGCCTTCGGGATAGATCATGAACAGGCGCGGCGGGCTGCCCTTGATCTGCCCCCCGAGGATGAAGGAGGCATTGAAATAGGAATCGGCTTTCTCGCCCGCGGGTGATGATTGCGCGATCACTTCCTTGACCGTGTCCCCGACCAGCCGCACCGTCTGGTACATGGATGGCGTTTCGAGCAGCTTCTCGTGGCGGTCGGTCACCGCCTTGGTGCGTTCGTCGAGCAGGCTGACCACGGCCTGCGTCGTCGCCAGATTGCCGGCCGACATCAAAACGATGACGCGCTCGCCCGGCTGCTCCCAGACGTGCATCTTCTTGAAGGTCGAGATAGAATCCATCCCGGCATTGGTGCGCGTGTCCGACATGAACACGAGCCCGCGATCGATCTTGAGGCCGACGCAATAGGTCATGGAATCTCTTGAGCAGTAATCCCTGGGGGATTACTGCTCTACCGTGACGGTGACCGCAAGCAGTTCTTCCGCCTGTCCCAGTCGAATTCCCGACACCGGCGAAGCGTCACGGTAATCGCGGCCGGTGGCCACCTTCACATAGCGTTCGTCGGGAGAAATACCATTGGCGGGATCGAAGGCAACCCAGCCGAGGCCCGCGACATGGGCTTCGGCCCAGGCGTGGCTCGCCGCCTGCTCCACCGCCGCATCCATCATCAGATAGCCGCTAACATAGCGGGCCGGAAATCCCATGGCGCGTGCGGCGGCGGCAAAGATGTGGCTATGATCCTGGCAAACCCCGGTCTTCAGCATCAATGCCTCTTCGGCCGGAGTCGTCGCATTGGTGGTTCCCGGCGTGTAGGCGACGCGCTCGCCGATGGCGGCCATCAGCCGGTGCAGCCTGTCAAGGTCGGTGCCCTTGCCGAGCGCCTCGGCAAGATCACGGATGCCGCCGCCTATGGTGGTCAAAGCGGTCTCCTGCGCGAACAACCAGAGTGGCGCGAAGCCTTGATGAGGCCCGCTAACACCTGATGTATCGCGCGTCACCACCTCGCCCAACGCTTCGACTGTGATGAAGTCGTGATCACCCTCGACGCTCAACAGCCTGCTATCATTGCCGTAATGGTCGGTAAATCGCACTTCCTCGCGCGCGCCCTCGACCTTCAGCGCCCAGGACAGCACGGTCTGGGTCGGCCCGCTCATGGGAAGCAGCCGTAGCCTCTGGAGCAAATACTGCACCGGTGCGTCGTAGCGGTATTCTGTCCGGTGCGTGATTTTCAGCCGCATCGCCATCTTCCGTTCGAGTGCATGATCCCTGGCGAAAGCTGGTACCCACCTTTCGCTGACGCGGTCCTTCGGTTCGGGATCATGTTTCAATAAAACCTGTAGTCTTGCGCGATCTCGTCGCCGAGCCTGGTGTTGTCGCGGATGAACCCGGCCAGGAACTCGTGCAGGCCGGCGTCGAATATATCCTTGATCGACCCTGCCCTCAGCATCGCCTGCGTTTTTTCCGCCGTTGCGTGACACGCATGGCGCTCGCCATAGTCGTCGGAGAGAAACTTCAGATGCTCTGCCAGGAAGCGGTAGCAGAAGGTCAGCGATCGCGGCATGCGGACGTTGAGGATCAGGTAGTCCGCGATATTGGTCGGCTTGTAGTCGGCGTCATAGACCCAGCGGTAGGAGCGATGCGCCGACACCGAGCGCAGGATCGATTCCCACTGATAGTTGTCGAGCGTCGAGCCGACCCAGGAGATCGATGGCAGCAGCACGTAGTATTTCACGTCAAGGATGCGCGCGGTGTTGTCGGCGCGTTCGACATAGGTGCCGAGCTGCGAGAAGTCGAAAATCTCGTTGCGCAGCATGGTGCCGTAGAACGAGCCGCGGATCAGTGCGGTCTCACGCTTGATCGCATCGAGCACGGTGGGCAGGTCGCGCTCGTCGATCGGCCTCGCCAGCATCCGTTTCAGCGCCATCCAGGCTTCGTTGATGCTCTCCCACGTCTCGCGCGTCAGCGCGGTGCGCACCATGCGCGCATTGTTGCGGGCCGTTTCGATCGACGACATCGTGCTCGATGGGTTCGACGTGTCGCGCAAAAGGAAGTCGGAGACATTGGCCGCGGTATAGTCCGGGTATTTCTGCTTGAAGGCGACGTCGGAGCCGGCGCTGAGCAGCACGGAGTTCCACTCCTCCGAGGCGCTCTGGGTGCGAGTGAGTGCCATACGCAGGCCGGCGTCGACCAGCCGCGCCATGTTTTCGGCCCGCTCGATATAGCGGTTCATCCAGTAGAGCCCGTTGGCGGTGCGGCCGAGAAGCATGTCAATGTGCTCCGATGAGCGAATAGCGAGTAGCGAATAGCGAATAGGGGAAAATTAGCTTCATGTTCTTTGCTGCAGGCTCCTGATCATGGAATGCAGCATCTTCCCTATCTCGTCGGCTTGTTTGAGCAAACGCGCAACCTCGACTTCGACCATCAAACCTATTTTTCCTGACACGATTAGGTGCGTTTCCAACTCTTTCAGGGATCCCTGAGCGATACGTAGAAACTGAATGAATGAGCCGGTATTTTCTCGCCCATGTCCTTCGGCAATATTCGCGGCAATCGATACGGACGACCGGCGTATTTGTGAGGTCATTCCGTAGACTTCACTGTTTGGAAAGGCCTTCGTTGCCGAATAGCAATCTACCGCCAAGTCAACGGCCACTTTCCAAACAATCAGGTCTCTGTAAGAATTTATCGTCGTCTCGTCCCCCTTTTCTCTACCCTACTCGCTATTCGCTACTCCCTATTCGCTCATTAATCATCCAGCACCCACGTATCCTTCGTCCCGCCGCCCTGCGACGAATTCACCACCAGTGAGCCTTCCTTCAGCGCAACGCGCGTCAGCCCGCCGGGCACGATCTGGATGCGATCGGAAACCAAAACATAAGGCCGCAAGTCGACGTGGCGCGGCGCCAGGCCCTTTTCAGTCAGGATCGGACAGGTCGAGAGGGCGAGCGTCGGCTGGGCGATGTAATTAGACGGTTTGGCCTGCAGCTTCTTGGCAAAATCCTGACATTCCTTCTTGGTCGCGGCCGGGCCGACAAGCATGCCGTAGCCGCCGGAACCATGCACTTCCTTGATAACCAGCTCATGGATATGCTCGAGCACATATTTCAGGCTGTCCGGCTCCGAACAGCGCCAGGTCGGGATGTTGCCGAGGATTGCCTTGCGGCCGGTGTAGAATTCGACGATCTCGGGCATGTAGGAATAGATCGCCTTGTCGTCGGCGATGCCGGTTCCCGGTGCGTTGGCGATGGTGATGTTACCAGCGCGGTAGACATCCATGATGCCGGGTATGCCGAGAGCTGAATCCGGCCTGAAGGTCAGCGGGTCCAGGAAAGAATCATCGACGCGGCGGTAAAGAACGTCGATCTGCTTGTAGCCTTCGGTCGTGCGCATCGCGACATGGCCATCGACGACGCGCAGATCCTGCCCCTCCACCAGCTGCACACCCATCTGATCGGCGAGGAAGGCGTGTTCGAAATAGGCGGAATTGAAACTGCCGGGCGTCAGCACCGCAATGGTCGGCGCACCCTTGGTGTTCTGCGGCCGCACCGCCGCCAACGACTGGCGCAGAAGCTGCGGATAATTCTCCACCGGTCGCACCTTGATCTTCTGGAACAGCTCGGGGAACAGCTGCATCATCGTTTCGCGGTTCTCCAGCATGTAGGAGACACCGGACGGTGTGCGCGCATTGTCCTCCAGCACATAGAACTCGTCCTCGCTGATACGCACGATGTCGACGCCGATGATGTGGGTATAGACCCCGGCCGGCGGCCGCACGCCGATCATTTCCGGCAGGAATGCCTCGTTCCTGGCGATCAGGTCCCTGGGAACGCGGCCGGCGCGAAGGATTTCCTGGCGATGGTAGATGTCGTCGAGGAAGGCGTTCAGCGCCTGTACGCGCTGCTCGATGCCTTGCGTCAGGCGACGCCACTCATTGCCTGAAATGATGCGGGGAACGATATCGAACGGGATCAGCCGCTCGGATGCTTCCTGCTCGCCATAAACAGCAAACGTGATGCCGGTCTTGCGGAAGACGCGTTCGGCGTCCTGCATCTTTTCGGTAAGTCTGGCTGGATCCTGCTCCTTCAGCCAGCGATCGTAAGCCGAATACGGTCGTCTAAGTCCGGAAACCTCCGGAAGCATTTCATCGAACGCTGCCAATCGCATACTCCCCTGTGACGCCATTTCACTGGCGTCGTTGGAGAAAATCAAGCGCAATCGGTGATTTGGGAGATCCGGACGATCAGTATGTTGCGGCTGCCTAAAATTGAGGCAGCTGAAATATGAGCTTGATCAGGCTCTGCCTCATGCCCGGGCAAATGCCCCGCGCTGCTAGAAGGCGCGGAAGGTGACGACGGTGAACGTGTCCTTGATGCCGGGAAGAATCTGCACCTTCTCGTTGACGAAATGACCGACATCTTCCTCATCATCGACATAGAATTTGGCGAGCAGATCGTAATTGCCGGCGGTGGAGTAGATTTCCGAGGCGATCTCGGCGTCGGCAAGCGCGCTGGCAACCTCATAGGATTTGCCCAGCTCGCATTTGATCTGCACGAAAAACGCCTTCATGGCTTCGTCCCGCTAACTTCCAGGTCCAGCGGCCCTTCTGGCAGACTGGAGGCGGCCTTTCAAGCGTTGGAATGCGCACTTAGCCGGCGCCTGCCTTGGCCGCGGCCTCGCGCAGCATGCTCTCTCCCTCAGGGTCCACCATGAGCGCCCCGCCTTAGAGGAAGCTTACGCGTAGGAATTCGCCGCGGCGGGACGAATATTGCCGCCCGCTGAAACCGTGAAGCGCCGTCACCCGTATGTTAGGATGCCTCCCGCAACAGCTTTTCTGCAGGCGGCGTTTCGGGAACGGTGGAGACAGGCCATGCGTCGCGCCATTTTTGCATTCACGTTCGTTTCGCTCATGCTGGCTTCCCAGGCGCTTGCCGGCGACGCCGAGATCAAGGCTGGTCAGGCCGTCATCGACGGTCAATTGAAGGCCCTCATCGCCAATGACGGCGCCAAGGCCTATAGCTTCGCCGCCCCGAACGTGAAGCAGGTCTTCCCGACCGTCGATGCCTTCATGAACATGGTGACCAACGGCTACCCACCGGTGCGCCAGCCACAGTCCTATTCCTTCGGCAAGGTCGAGGAGACCGGCCCGGGTTTGATCATCCAGCAAGTGCTGATCGTCGGCCCCGACGGCAAGGACTACGAGGCGGTCTACACGCTGCAGCAACAGCCCGACGGCACGTTCCAGATCACCGGCTGCAGCCTGCGCGCGTCGAATTCGCTGAGCACCTGAACGCTGCGGCGTCGGTGCGCTACAACGCCGGGATGTCGCCTCTCGCCCAGCCTTCGCTGATCTCGGCGCCGCGAGCCTCGAAGCTGCCCGCCTCGATCGCGGCCCGGATGTCCTGCATCAGCTTCTGGTAGTAGGAAAGGTTGTTCCAGGTCAGCAGCATCGCCCCGAGCGCCTCCTGCGAGCGCACCAGATGGTGCAGATAGGCGCGCGAATAGGCGCGCGCCGCGGGGCAATCGCTCTCTTCGTCGAGCGGGCGCGGATCGTCGGCGTGGCGGGCGTTGCGCAGATTGACCTTGCCGCGCCTGGTATAGGCAAGACCATGCCGGCCGGCTCGCGTCGGCATCACGCAGTCGAACATGTCGATGCCGCGCGCCACCGATTTGAGGATATCGTCCGGCGTTCCCACGCCCATGAGATAGCGCGGCTTGTTATCAGGCAGTTCCGGGCACGTGATGTCGAGCATGTCGAGCATCACTGCTTGCGGCTCGCCGACGGCCAGGCCGCCGACGGCATAGCCCTTCAGGTTCATCGCGCTCAGCGCCTGTGCCGAGCGCACCCTGAGCGCCGCGTTGTCACCACCCTGCACGATGCCGAACATCGCCTTGCCCGGCTGGTCGCCGAACGCCGTCTTGCAGCGCTCCGCCCAGCGCAGCGACAATTCCATGGCGCGCTCGATCTCTTTCATCTCGGCGGGCAGCGCCGTGCATTCGTCGAGCTGCATCTGGATGTCGGAATCGAGCAATCCTTGAATTTCTATGGAGCGCTCCGGTGACATTTCATAAGCCGCGCCATCGATGTGCGAACGGAAGGTGACGCCTTTCTCGGTCAGCTTCCTCAGCTTCGACAGCGACATCACCTGGAATCCGCCGCTGTCGGTCAGGATCGGGTGCGGCCAGCGGGCGAATTCGTGCAGACCGCCGAGCCGCGCCACGCGCTCGGCCCCGGGCCGCAGCATCAGGTGATAGGTGTTGCCAAGGATGATGTCGGCGCCAACGCCTCGCACCTGGTCCATGTACATGGCCTTGACCGTGCCACCGGTGCCGACCGGCATGAAGGCCGGTGTGCGGATTTCGCCGCGCGGCATGTCGATCAGGCCGCGCCGCGCCTTGCCATCAGTCGCCAGCACCTTGAAGGTGAACGTCTCAGCCATTGAATTCCTTGTCGTGGACCGGCGCATCCGGCGCCTGCCTGTCGAGCGATTGGCGATATCGGATGCAGCCGCGCATGAATTTGGGCCAGGGGGGCACAGCGATCGACCGCTCGGTCTTCTCAGGCAGCAGGTCCCACAGATCGGGGTGATGCCAGCACAGATCGTGGCCTGTGGTGTCGCGGTGTGCGCGAATGCCGGCGCGCAGCTTTTTCACTTCCGCGATCAGGCTTTCGCGATCGAGGGTTTGCAGATCATCGTCCATCGCTCATCTCCGCTTGGTAAAGCAGGCTTGCGTCGCCATAGGAGTAGAACCTGTAGCGGTTCGTTATGGCATGCGCATAGGCGGCACGCATCGTGTCGAGGCCGCTGAAGGCCGAAACCAGCATGAACAGCGTCGAACGCGGCAGATGGAAATTGGTCATCAGCATGTCGGCGGCGCGAAAGCGGTAGCCGGGCGTGATGAAGATGTCGGTCGGACCTGACCATGGCGCCAGCGTGCCGTCTTCACGCGCCGCACTCTCGAGCAGGCGCAGCGAAGTCGTACCCACGGCAATGATGCGCCCGCCCCTTGCTTTCGCGGCATTGAGCGCATCGGCGGTCGCCGGGCTGACCGAGCCGATCTCGGCATGCATCTTGTGGTCGGCGGTGTCGTCAGCCTTCACCGGCAGGAACGTACCGGCGCCCACATGTAAGGTGACGAAGCGGCGCTCGATGCCCTTGGCGTCCAGCGCCGTAAAAAGCTCCGGCGTGAAATGCAGGCCAGCGGTAGGCGCGGCAACGGCACCTTCTTCCCTGGCATAGATGGTCTGGTAGTCGGAACGGTCGCGCTCGTCGTCATCGCGCTTCGAGGCGATGTAGGGCGGCAGCGGAATGTGGCCGACCGCGTGCAGCGCCTCGTCGAGGAAGGGACCGGATAGATCAAAGCCGAGCAGCGCTTCGCCGCCCTCGCCCTTCTCGATCACCGTGGCATCGAGCTGGCCGAGGAAACAGGAATTGCCGTCATGGCCAAAATGGATGCGGTCGCCGGCGGCGATGCGCTTTCCCGGCCGCATGAACGCCAGCCAACGGTCTGGAGCCTTGCGCATGTGCAGCGTGGCCTCGACCTGCGCCACCGCCTCGCCGCGCCGCCTGATCCCTTTCAGCTGCGCTGGAATGACCTTGGTGTCGTTGAAGACCAGCACGTCGCCGGTGCGGAGCAAGGACGGCAGATCGCCAACCGTCCGGTCCTCCAGCCCCTTGCCCGGCTCGATGACGAGCATTTTGGCGCTGTCGCGCGGCTCTGCCGGGCGAAGCGCGATGCGCTCCTCCGGCAGGTCGAAATCAAAGAGGTCGACGCGCATCAGTAGAGCCGAACGAGCAGCGCTCCGACCAGCAGAAGCACGGCGCCGGCGATCCGGCCGAGCGAGATTTCGCGCACAGCGACGCCAAGGAAGCCGACGCGGTCGATGAGCATGCCGGCGATCAACTGACCGGCCACCAGGAACGCCATCAGGGCGGCCGCACCAATGCGCGGCGTCAGGATAGTTGAAAGCGTGACGTAGAAGCCGCCGAGCATGCCGCCGGCGACGAACAACCAGGGTGCCGGCGCCTTCCAGTCGAGCGAAATCTCTTGCAGCTTCACCACCGTGACGGAGATGATGCCGAGTACGATCGCACCCGACAGGAACGAAAACGCGGCGGCCGCGACCGGGAGACCCAGGCCGCGCGCAAGCTGCGAGTTGATCGGCGCCTGAATGGCAATGAAGGCGCCGGACAGGATGCCGAGAAGCGACCAGACGACGCCCATCATTGTCGTTTCGCCTTACTTGACGTCGGCCGCGACCTTCAGCGACACGATCTTGTCGGGATCCTGCACCGGCTCGCCGTGCTTGATCTTGTCGACATTGTCCATGCCTTCGATGACCTGGCCCCAAACCGTGTACTGGCGGTTGAGGAACGCGGCCTCGTCGAAGCAGATGAAGAACTGCGAGTTGGCCGAGTTCGGGTTCTGCGAACGGGCCATCGAGCAGGTGCCGCGGCCGTGGTTCGCGTTGGAGAATTCAGCCTTCAGGTCAGGCTTTTCAGAGCCGCCCATGCCGGCGCGCGATGGCGCAAACGAAGGCTTGCTCGAATTGCCGAACTTGACGTCGCCGGTCTGCGCCATGAAACCTTCGATGACGCGATGGAAGACGACGCCGTCATAGGCGCCTTCGCGGGCCAGTTCCTTGATGCGGGCGACATGGCCGGGGGCCAAATCGGGAAACAGTTCGATGACGACCTTGCCCTTGGTCGTTTCCATGATGAGCGCGTTCTCGCGGTCCTTGATCTCGGCCATGTCAGATATCCTTTTGAAAAATTGAATTATTTGTCGGCGGCGATGCGCACTTTGATCATGCGGTCGGGATCGGTGACCGTGCCATTGTCCGCCTCGTCGCCCTTCTTGATCTTGTCCACCAGTTCCATGCCGCTGACGACATTGCCGACGATTGTGTACTGGCCATCGAGCGGCGGTGCCGGTGCGAACATGATGAAGAACTGCGAATTGGCGGAATTCGGATCCTGCGAACGGGCCATGCCGACCACGCCACGCTTGTAATGCTCGGTCTGCGAGAATTCGGCCTGCAGGTCGGGCAGGTCCGAGCCGCCGGTGCCGACGGCCTGGGCATTGAAACCCTTATTCATGTTGCCGAACTTGACGTCGCCGGTCTGCGCCATGAAGCCGTCGATAACACGATGAAAAGCAACATTGTCATAGGCATGATCGCGCACCAGCTTCTTGATCTGCGCGACATGCTTGGGCGCCAGGTCGGGGCGCAGAGCGACAGTCACGTCGCCATCTTTCAGGGTGATGATCATGGTGTTTTCCGGATCGGCGGCATGGGCGGAAACGGACGCGGTCAAGAGACCGGCGAGCACAACAAGGAATGAGGCGAGCCTTTTGAGCTGCATGAGGATCTTCTCCGGGCTTATTTCGCGAATTTTGCGGTGAGCGCACCGGCCACGGCCGCCGGCACGAAGGGGCGGATGTCGCCACCCATCGAGGCTATCTGGCGCACAAGTGTGGCGGTAATGGTGCGCACCGATGGGCTGGCTGGCAGGAAAACCGTCTGCAACTCAGGCGCCATGGTTTCGTTCATGCCGGCCATCTGCATCTCGTAGTCGAGATCGGTGCCGTCGCGCAGACCGCGGATCATGATCGAGGCGCCTTCTCTTCTGGCGGCATCGATCACCAGCCCATCGAAAGCGACCACTTTGATGCGGGCGCCGTCACGGCCGAATTCGGCTCTCGTGGCGGCTTCGATCAACCGCACCCGCTCTTCGAAGGAAAACAGCGGCTTCTTGCCCGGATGAATGCCGATCGCGGCATAAACGATGTCGGCAACCGCCAGCGACGCCTTCAGCACATCGAGATGGCCGTTGGTCAGCGGGTCGAAGGAGCCGGCATAAAGGGCGATGCGTTCGGTCATGCGGGAGCTTCTAGCGAGCCTCTCTCACAAAGGCAAATCCGATTGGCAGGGCGGCCCGTGAACCTTTTCCGGCACATGAACGACAGATGAATACGCTGATCACGCAGCCTTCACGCAGCGTTCACTAGGTTCCGCCCTTAATAAGATGAAACCAAAGTCCCATATATCCGTTTGTAAGGCGCAGGAGAACACGCACATGCTGATCTACATGCTCGCCACCGCGATGACCGTCGCCATGCTGATCGCCACAGTATTCGGGCTGCACCAGGAGGCACAGCGCATCCGCGTCAAGGCAACCATCAAGCGCTTCGAAGGCTTTGGCTCGCGCAAGCCGTATCGTCACTACTAAGTCAGTCCCGACTTGCTGCCACGCCGGCCATCGGCCGGCCTAAGTCAAGCCGGCTCCAGGGACTATTCGGCGCTATCCGGACCGCTGTCAGTCGCCGAATCCGACTCCACGCCACCCTCGACGGCCTCTTCCGTTTCCTCGTCCGATTGCGGCTCCGAAATCCGCTCGACCGAAACCACCTTTTCACCTTCAGCCGTGTTGAAGATGGTCACGCCCTTGGTGGCGCGGCTGGCGAAACGGATGCCGTTGACCGGCACCCGAATGACGGTGCCGCCGTCCGACACAAGCATGATCTGATCGTCGTTGCCGACCGGGAAGGTTGCCACCAACTGGCCGATTTCGGCTGTTTTCGAGACGTCGGTGGCGCGGATGCCCTTGCCGCCACGACCAGTCAGGCGGAAATCGTAGGACGACGAACGCTTGCCGTAACCATATTCGGTCACGGTCAGCACGTACTGCTCATGCGCCTTGAGGAATTCGTAGCGATCGTCTGGCAGCTCGGTCTCCTCGCCGATCTCCTCATTGGTGAGCGCGATCTCTTCTTCCTCTCCAGCCGTCTCGGCGGCAAGCCGCCGCTCCGACGCCGCCCGCTTGAGGTAAGCGGCGCGTTCCGCCGGTGAAGCATTGACATGCTCTATCACCGACATGGAGATGATGCGGTCGGTCCCGGCCATGGTTATGCCGCGCACGCCGACGGAGTTCCGGCTCTGGAAGACGCGCACGTCGCCGACCGAGAAGCGAATGCACTGGCCCGAATTCGCCGTCAGAAGCACGTCGTCATTGTCGGTGCAGGTCTCGACGCCGAGGATTTCGTCGCCCTCCTCCTCCAGCTTCATGGCGATCTTGCCGTTGCGGTTGACCTGTACGAAGTCGGACAGTTTGTTGCGGCGCACGGTGCCGCGCGTGGTGGCGAACATCACGTCGAGTTCGCCCCAGCTCGTCTCGTCCTCGGGCAACGGCATGATCGTGGTGATGCGCTCGCCCTGCTCCAGCGGCAGCATATTGATCAGTGCCTTGCCGCGTGACTGCGGGTTGCCGATCGGCAGGCGCCAGACCTTTTCCTTGTAGACGATGCCGCGCGAGGAGAAAAACAGTACCGGCGTGTGTGTGTTGGCGACGAACAGCCGGGTGACGAAATCCTCTTCCTTGGTCGACATGCCGGAGCGGCCCTTGCCGCCGCGGCGCTGCGCCCGGTACAGCGAAAGCGGCACGCGCTTGATGTAGCCGGAATGGCTCACCGTCACGACCATGTCCTCGCGCTGGATCAGGTCCTCGTCTTCCATGTCCGCGCCGCCGTCGGTGAGCTCGGTGCGGCGCGGCGTGCCGAACTCGTCGCGCACTGCGGCGAGTTCGTCCTTGACGATCTGCTGGATACGCGCGCGAGACGACAGGATGTCGAGGTAGTCCTTGATCTCGTCGCCGATCGTGTTCAACTCATCGGCGATTTCGTCGCGGCCGAGCGCGGTCAGGCGCTGCAGACGCAGTTCGAGGATGGCGCGCGCCTGTTCCTCGGACAGATTGTAGGTGCCGTCCTCGTTGATGCGGTGGCGCGGATCGTCGATCAGAAGGATCAGCGATTCAACGTCACCCGAAGGCCAGCGCCGTTCCATCAACTGCTCGCGTGCCGTCTGCGGATCCGGCGCGGTGCGGATAAGCTTGATCACTTCATCGATGTTGGCGACGGCGATGGCCAGACCAACCAGCACATGGGCGCGGTCGCGCGCCTTGCGGAGCAGGAACTTTGTCCGCCGGCTGATCACCTCCTCGCGGAAGGTGACGAAGGCCGTCAGCATGTCGGTCAGGTTCAGCAGCTCCGGCTTGCCGCCGTTTAGCGCCACCATATTGGCGCCGAAAGACGTCTGCAGCGGCGTGAACCGGTAGAGCTGGTTGAGGACAACGTCGGCAACGGCGTCGCGCTTGAGCTCGATGACGACGCGATAACCCTGACGGTCGCTTTCGTCGCGGATGTCGGAAATACCCTCGACGCGCTTGTCGCGCACCAGTTCGGCCATCTTCTCGATCATCGAGGCCTTGTTCACCTGGTAGGGAACCTCGGTGATGATGATCGATTCGCGGTCGTTGCCGCGCTGTTCGATGTTGACCTTGCCGCGCA
The DNA here is from genome assembly GCF_037179655.1 of Mesorhizobium sp. Cs1299R1N1. Classification (NCBI taxonomy): domain Bacteria; kingdom Pseudomonadati; phylum Pseudomonadota; class Alphaproteobacteria; order Hyphomicrobiales; family Phyllobacteriaceae; genus Mesorhizobium; species Mesorhizobium sp. Cs1299R1N1. The sequence continues at coordinate 234,091 of NZ_JAPYKR010000004.1, forward strand.
TGACGATGGAGCCGCGGCCGGTGGAATAGGCGCTATAGATGCCGGAGCGGCCAAGCACGATGCCGCCGGTCGGGAAGTCGGGGCCTGGAATGATCTCCATCAGCGCCGGCAGGTCGATCGCCGGATTGTCGATGACGGCAATGGCGGCGTTGCAGACTTCACCGAGATTGTGCGGTGGGATGTTGGTGGCCATGCCGACGGCAATGCCGCCCGAGCCGTTGACCAGCAGATTGGGAAAGCGCGCCGGCAGAACCTTCGGCTCGGTGTCCGAAGCATCATAGGTGTCCTGGAAATCGACGGTGTCCTTGTCGATATCCTCCAGAAGCTCGTGCGCGACCTTGGTCAGGCGCGATTCGGTATAGCGCATCGCCGCCGGCGGATCGCCATCGATCGAGCCGAAATTGCCTTGTCCGTCGATCAGCGGCACGCGCAGCGACCAATCCTGCGCCATGCGCACCAAGGCGTCATAGATCGAGGCATCGCCATGCGGATGGTATTTACCCATCACGTCGGCTACCGGACGCGCCGATTTCACATATTTGCGGTTCCAGTGGTAGCCGCTCTCATGCGCAGCATAGAGAATGCGGCGGTGCACCGGCTTCAGGCCATCGCGCACATCGGGCAACGCACGGCTGACGATCACGCTCATGGCGTAAGAGAGATAAGAACTCTGCATCTCCTCGATGATGGAGATGGGTTCGATGCCGGTGGGCCCGCCGTCGGCGCCGCGCGGTGTCTTTTGGTCGGTCAAATCGTATCACAATCTAATCAGGAATCACTGCCCGCTTATATAGGAAGCACGGCCGAAACTCCAACGTTCACGGCACTTTTCCAGTGTCATTTTCGGTGGTAATTTCAAAAGGATACCGCTAATTGCGACGATATGGCCATTATGCTTTTCGCCGCCACCAAGGCAAAAGCCGGCAATGGACCAACTCCCCAAGCAAAAGCCGCGATCACCATGAATTGGAGCCTATGGCTGCCTTTCCGGGCGCTGAGCGGCTGGCAGGCCCGGGATCTCAATGGTGACCTGATCGCTGGCGTGACACTGGCCGCGATCGCTATTCCCGAACAGATGGCGACAGCCAGGCTCGGCGGTTTTGCTCCCGAGCTCGGCTTTTTCGCCTTTGTCGCCGGTTCGGTGGCGTTTGCCCTGTTCGGCGCCAATCGCCACCTTTCGGCGGGCGCGGATTCGACGATCACGCCACTGTTTGCCGGCGGCCTCGCCATGCTGGCCGCATCCGGTTCGCCGCACTATCTGGCGCTGGCCGCAATGCTGGCGCTGATGGTCGGGCTGATTCTGACGTTGAGCGGCATCCTTCGCCTTGGCTGGGTTGCCGATCTTTTGTCGGTTCCGGTCACCACAGGATTTCTGGCCGGCATCGCCGTCCATATTATCGTTTCACAGATGCCCGGACTGCTCGGCCTGCCCTCCGAGAGCGGTGAAACCTTACGACGTATCGGCGAGATTGCCGGCAGTCTCCATCTCACCAATCCTTGGAGCCTCGGGCTCGGCCTTGGCGTGTTCGCGATCGTCCTTGGCGCCGACCACATCAGCCCCCGCATTCCCGGCGCCTTGATTGGCATGGTGCTCGCCACACTGGCGGTCGCCGTCTTCGGCCTCAAGGATCGTGGCGTCGAGGTGCTTGGCGCCCTGCCCAATGGACTGCCGCATGCCGGTCTGCCGCTTGCCGGTCTTGACGATGTGCAGGCGCTCGTTCCGCTGGCATTGCTGATCGCCATCGTCGTCATGGTGCAGACGGCCGCCACCTCCCGTTCCTTCGCCCCGCAGGGCGGCACGCCCGACGTCAATCGCGATTTCGTCGGTGTCGGCGCCGGCAGCATCGCGTCCAGCCTGTTCGGCGCCTTCGCCGTCAACGCCAGCCCACCACGCACGGCAATCGCCTCCCAGTCGGGCGGCCGCTCGCAATTCTCGAGCCTCATTGCCGCGGCGATCATCCTGGCCCTTGGCGCCTTTGGCGGCGGTCTGCTCGCCGATGTTCCGCAGGCTGCCCTGGCCGGGGTTCTGATGTTCGTCGCCCAGCACATTCTGCGCTGGAAGGTGTTCGCCAGCGTCTACCGGCAGGCGCCGGTCGAATTCGCATTGATCCTCATCACCATGGCGGCCATCGTCGTGCTGCCCATCGAAACTGGCGTGGCGGTCGGCATCGGCCTCTCGCTGCTGCATGGAATCTGGAGCGCCACCCGGACGCTGCCGATCGAACTGGAACAAGTTCCGGGAACCTCCGTCTGGTGGCCGCCGGCCAAGCCGAGCACTGGCGAACAACTCCCCGGCGTGCTGGTCGCGGCGTTCCAGGCGCCATTGTCCTTCGTCAACGCCGACCGTTTCAAACGCGGCTTTTGCGATCTGGTCGACGCTGGCAAGGGCGATGTGAAACTCGTCGTGCTGGAGGCCAGTAACATTGTCGAGATCGACTACACCGCCGCCCAGGCATTGATCGAAACCATCACCCATTGCCGCAATGCGGGCGCAATATTCGCCATTGCTCGGATGGAGTCGGTGCGTGGCCAGGCAGCCCTTGCGCGGTTCGGCATCATCGACCTCGTCGGCCCGCAGCGGATCTTTCACAGTGTCGATGCCGCCATCAGGGCTCTGCACCCCGCCCAGCCGGAAAACCAGGAGAGTGCGCCATGATCGTCCTGAGAGAACCGCTGGTGACCCCGGTTCCGGTCAAGGAATTGCGGCCAACGCAAATTACCGTCGGGATGCGCGAGGTGGACCTCAAACGCCAGCTGATCCGCTCGCAGAGCGCCGCCAAGACAGGCGCTTTTCTGGGCAAGCACATGATCCCGGTCGTGTTAGGCCCCAAAAAGCGCAACTACGTCACCGATCACCATCATCTTGCCCGCGCCCTGATCGAGGAAGGTGTCGAGGATGTGCTCGTGACGGTGATCAGCGACCTGTCGGCGCTGGACAAGGACGCGTTCCTTTTCATGCTCGACAACCGCGGCTGGATGCATCCGTTCGATGAAAACGGCCAGCGCCGCGACTATGCCGCTCTGCCAAAGACCGTCGGCGAACTCGTCGACGACCCCTACCGGAGCATGGCGGGCGAACTGCGCCGGCTGGGCGGTTACGCCAAGGACATCACCCCGTTCAGCGAATTCCTGTGGGCGGACTTCCTGCGCCGGCGCATCGACAAGCGCGCGGTGGCGAAAAATTTTGACAAGGCGATGAAGGACGCGCTCGTGCTGGCCAAGGGCAAGGACGCCGACTATCTGCCCGGCTGGTGCGGGCCGATCATGGACTGATGCCGCGGGTGTGACGCGACTTTTCAGCCGCAGCCCGCGCGCCTGGCGCGATAGCGGCCCGGCGTCTCGCCCATGACACGCCGAAACCGGCGATTGAACGTCGACAGATCGTTGAAGCCGGCCTCGAAAGCAATTGCCGAGATGGCATCGTTGGACGTGCGCAATCGCACCGCCGCGCGATGCAACCGGGTCCTGAGCAGGTACTGATAGGGAGTCATGCCGGCGACCTGCCGGAAGGTGCGAAGGAAATGATAGGGACTGGTCGCGGTCTCATCCGCCAACCCCGGAAGCGAGATCGGCCCGTCGGCATCCAGTTCGATCCGCCGAACCGCCTCGGCAACCCTTTTCTGGTCGCGGCGGCTTGGATCGCACCCGCCATTCGTGTCGCCCGAGAGCGTTGCCACGGCGGCACCCGCGACGCGCAGGGCGAGTTCCTCGAATGCGTCCGTGTCGGCCATGTCGCGCGCGGCTTCCGCCTCGGCCAGCAGCGGCGCCAAGGCCGGCAATGGCGGCAGGCGTGGCGCCCCGAAGCTGAGCGTCCTGGCGCCCGGCACGTCGGCCACGATCCGGTCCATATAGCCCGACCCGAAATGGAAGGAGAGGCAACGGTCGCCATTGCCATGCTCGTGCCCGCATTCGTAGCATGTGCCGGAATTGCCGAGCAGGAGGCTGCCTGGCGCGAGCACTGCCGTGCCTTGCTGCGCGCGGTAGCGGAACGAGCCGCTGGTGACGGCCGCAACACAGAAATCCCGATGCGCTTCCTCGAATGGCCGATCGCCGGCGCTGGCCGTGCAGATTACATCCGCCACGTGCCAACCGGGTCCGGATGCAAGGGTATCCGCGGTCGCCGTCATCGCCAAAATATAGCAATTTTTCCCAAGCCCAGAACCCTGCCAGCACTTATTCTTGGCAGTCTCCTGACAAGAAGAGGCCGCTGCCATGATCGACCAATCCTCATTTGCCGAAGCCTTGCACAGTCCCGGACCGATGGAAGGGCTTGCCGAAAAACTGAACCTTTACGGCCGCTTCGTGGGTGCCTGGACGTTTGACGCCTCGCGCCATCTCGAGGACGGCACGGTGCTGACCGGACGTGGCGAGGTGCATTTCGGCTGGGTTCTGGAAGGCCGCGCCATCCAGGATGTCTGGATCCTGCCCGCGCGTGACGCCGGCCCCTCGCCGTCGCTCGGCAAATGGACGTTCTACGGCACGACATTGCGCCTCTACGATCCCACGGAGGACTCTTGGCACATTTTCTGGAGCGACCCGCGCAACCAGTATTTCAGCCGCCAGCTCGGCCGCGCCGACGGCGACACCATCGTGCAGGTCGGCGCCGATGACACCGGCTCCTCCGTGCGCTGGAGCTTTTCGCGGATCACGGAGAATTCCTTCCGATGGCTTGGCGAGCGCTCGCACGACAAGGGTGCGACATGGCGGCAGGAAGTCGAGTTCCTGGCACGGCGAACGACGACAAGATGAGGCTGTAATACATTGTAAGAATGGAGGAAAACATGTTCGATCATGTCTCGATCGGTGTCCGCGACGCCCAATGTGCCAGATGCGAAAGGGCCTCGTGACTATGGCGATTTCTTCGTTTCTCACTGCTCTCGTATCCGAAGCTCCCACAGCCGAGCGAGCGAAAGACATGGACCTCTATGGATGGCTGATCGGAAGCTGGGAAATGGACACGGTCCGCCACCTTGACGACGGCACGATCCAGAAATGGACCGGAGAATGCCATTTCGGCTGGGTGCTCGAAGGCCGCGCGATTCAGGACATCTGGATCAGGCCCAGGCGCCCTGCGCGGCCCACTATGTATGGCACGACTTTGCGCATCTTCGATCCTGGGATCGGTGGCTGGCACATCATCTGGAATGATCCGCTCAACCAAGATTACTCGCGCCAGATCGGGCGGGCCGAGGGTAAGGACATTGTCCAGATCGGCGATGACTCGCGCGGTCTGCAAACTCGATGGTGTTTCACCGAGATCACTGCCAACAGCTTCCATTGGATCGGCGAGGAAAGACCTTCCGAGAGCGACCCTTGGCAAATCACCTATGAACATTTAGCCCACCGGACAAAGCGCGTCGCCTGAATCCGTTTCGACGTGCGCCATACCGCATCGAAGTCTCCGGCCCTCCGACAGTTCCCACCGACCGGGCTTTGCTCTACCAATGCGGGTACGGGCCTGGCCCGGTGTGAGGGTCAGCGATGCCGAGTTTCGACAGCCTGTTCAATGCCTTCGTCACCATTCTCGTGACCATCGATCCGCCCGGCCTGGCGCCGCTGTTCCTGGCCGTCACACGCGGCATGAACCGCGAGGAGCGCAGCCAAGTTTCCGTCCGCGCCTCGATCATCGGTTTTCTGGTGATGGCGCTGTTTGCGCTGGCCGGCGCCTCTATCCTGTCGGTGTTCGGCATCACCCTGCCGGCGTTCCGCGTCGCCGGCGGGTTCCTGCTGTTCTTCATCGCCTTCGAAATGGTCTTCGAGCGCCGGCAGGATCGCAAGGAGAAGATCGGCGACGTCGCCATCACCAAGGACATGATCCACAACATCGCCGCCTTCCCGCTGGCGATCCCACTGATCGCCGGCCCCGGCGCGATTTCAGCGACGGTGCTGCTCTCCGGCTCGTTTCAGGGCTTTGCCGCGCAGGCGGCCCTGGTCGGCATCATTTTCATCTGCCTCGTCATAACCTACCTGGTGTTCGTGCTGTCGGAACGCATCGACCGCATCCTCGGCCAGACCGGCCGCTCGATCCTGACCCGCCTGCTCGGCGTCATCCTGGCGGCGCTGGCGGTACAGTTCGTCGCCGATGGCATCAAGGCGCTGATGGCCGGCTGAGCGGTATAACGCTCATCCTACTTCGCCGCCGTATCGACGATCTCGAAATCATGCGTAAGCGTGGCCGTCTTGGCCATCATGGCGGAAGCCGAGCAGTATTTGTCGATGGAAAGATCGATCGCGCGCTTGACCTTGTCGCGCGACAGCGCCCGGCCCTTGACGATGAAATGCATATGGATGCGAGTGAACACCTTCGGGTCGGTCTCGGCCCGGTCGGCGTCGAGTTCGACCACGCAGTCCTCGACCGCCTCGCGGCCTTTTTCGAGGATATGGACGACATCATAGGCCGAGCAGCCGCCGGTGCCGATCAAAACCAGCTCCATCGGGCTCGGTCCCGGCGTCTTGCCTTCCGGGCTGGACGCCGTGCCCAGCACGACCTTATGGCCGCTGCCGGATTCGCCGACAAAGGTGCGTTCCTCGACCCATTTGATACGTGCTTTCACGTTGATCTTCCTTGCGAGATTTCTGCCGCCCTACTGGCCGAACACGACGGCGTGCATGATCCGCCCGGGCAGCAGGGTGAAAATGCCGGCGCCGATCAGCGCGAACAGATAAAGCTTGATCATGGCGCCGCGATGCGCGGCCACCTTATGCGTGTGCGCATACCATGCCGCCAGCGGCACGGTGACCAGCACCAGGATCGACAACAGATGGATCGGGCTGAACGGACCGATGATCCGTATCTGCTGGATCCAGAAGCTCGATATGGCGATAACCAGCATCAGCGCCATCCAGGCGTAACCCAGCACGCGGTGACGCGTGGTGCCTTTCGGCAGCGCAAGCTGGGCGCCGCCGACGGCGAGCGCGGCAAAGGCCGCGAATGCATGCCATGGAATGGGAGGAGGCGCCGACAGAAGCGGTCCGAGCGACATCGCGTCGTCCTCAAACGATCATTGCGAGAAGCTTAGAACGGGATCTCGTCGTCCAGCTCGCGCGACGAGCCACCGCCACCGCCCCCTTTGGAACCGCCACCGCCGCCACGGCTAAAACCTTCGTTCGGGCTCGACTGGCCGAAATCCGAGCCACGGCTGCTGCCGCCACCGCTGTAGCCGCCGACCTGACCGCCCTCACCCTGGCCGCGCGCGTCGAGCATCTGCAGTTCGCCACGGAATTTCTGCAGCACGACTTCGGTCGTGTATTTGTCGGCACCGGTCTGGTCCTGCCATTTGCGCGTCTGCAACTGGCCCTCGACATAGACCTTCATGCCCTTCTTCAGATATTGCTCGGCCACCTTGGCGATGCCCTCATTGAAGATGACGACGTTATGCCACTCGGTCTTTTCCTTGCGCTCGCCGGAATTCTTGTCGCGCCAGCTTTCCGATGTGGCGATGCGGATGTTGACGACCGGCTCGCCCGAATTCAGGCGGCGGATTTCAGGGTCCGCGCCGAGATTGCCGACCAGAATGACCTTATTGACGCTACCCGCCATGTTATTTCTCCGCGCTCATCCGAAACAAATTTTTGTCGCAGCACCTTACAGGCTACCGACGTCGGCCGCCTGCAAAGGCTGGCTTTTCCCACAAGGTTTTTGTTCCCTTTTCGTTCCTATATGCACCGCCGCTGATTGTCAAGGAATGGCAGCAATGCCCGAACGAAACATATGGGTCTCAAAACACCGCTTGCCAAATCGATAAGTATCGACTTATGCTTTTGTCATGATCGAAGCAGAGATTTTCCGCGCCCTGGCCGACCCGACGCGCCGCGCCGTCTTCGAGCGTCTCGCGGCGAGCGAGATGAGCGTGTCGGAACTGCGCAGCGGCCTCACGGTGTCGCAGCCGGCCGTGTCCCAGCATCTGGCGGTGTTGCGCGGCGCTGGCCTGGTGGTCGAGCGGCGGGCCGGCCGCAACGCCTATTATCGCGCCGATCCGCAGGGGCTTGCCCCGCTGCTCTCCTGGATTGAACGCTATCGGACGTTCTGGCCGGAACGCATCGAAAAACTGAAGGCCGTTTTGAAGGACATGGATCAATGAAAGACGGTGGATCAATGAAAGACGCAAATCACCTCCAGGTCGCTTCAGCTGCGCTCGAATTCGAATACGACCTTGCCGAGCCGCCGGAAAAGGTTTGGCGGGCGCTGACCGTGCCGGAATTGCTCGCCGCCTGGATGATGCCGAACGACATCAGGCCGCGGACCGGCAGCCGCTTTGCCTTCGCCGGGCCTGAGGCGCCGATCGAATGCGAGATCCTCGACGCCGAGCCCGAGCGCCTGCTGCGCTATTCCTGGCGGGAGCAGTCCGACGATGCGGCGCACCCGCTCGACAGCACCGTCACCTTCACACTCGCCCGTACCATTTCCGGCGGCACGCATCTGCGCATCGTCCATGACGGCTTTGCCCGCAAGGCGATGCCCGCTGTTGCGATGGCGGGGGCCGGCTGCCGGCTTTCGCTGCTCGGGGCCGGAACGCCTATCGCCGCGAACACACCACGCCTTCTGCTGCCGCGCGTGGCCTGAACACGGAAAATCGGAGAAGAGAAATGAGTGGTGTTGCCAGCCTTGTGCCGATGGTGATTGAGCAATCGAGCCGCGGCGAACGTGCCTTCGACATTTTTTCGCGGCTGCTGCGCGAGCGCATCGTCTTCATCAACGGCGAGATCAACGACGACGTCTCGGCGCTGGTCTGCGCGCAGCTTTTGTCGCTGGAATCGGACAATCCCGAGAAGGAGATCTCGCTCTACATCAACTCGCCCGGCGGCATGGTGACCAGCGGCTTCGCCATCTACGACACGATGCAATATATCAGCTGCCCGGTCTCGACCGTGTGCATGGGCTTTGCCGCATCGATGGGATCGTTCCTGCTGATGGCAGGCACGGCCGGGCGCCGCATCGCGCTGCCGAACGCCACCATCCTGCTGCATCAGCCGCTGGGCGGCTTCCAGGGCCAGGCTTCCGACATCCAGCGGCACGCCGAACGCATCGGCCAGACCAAGCGCCATATGACCGAACTCTACGCCCAGCATTGCGGCCGCAGCTATGAAGAGGTCGAACGCACGCTCGACCGCGACCATTTCATGACGGCCCGCGAGGCCCAGGCATGGGGCATTGTCGACCATGTTTTCGACACCCGCAAGAAAGCGGCGTAGGACCAGGGTCAGATTAGATCCTGCTGCTTGTCGAAGATTTGACGATGCCGGTCTGGTTCCGCTGGCGGTAGGTCCCTATAAAAGGGGAATGATTGACACTCATCGATCCAGAACATCGCACCGTGTCAAAGCCGCCACGGTGCTCGCCATCGTCGGCCTTGCGTCCAGTTCGGCACTTGCCGACGATGCTTCGTCGTCAGCGCAAAAAAGCGTCCTGCCAGGCGTAGCCGGCGACTATCGCATCGCCAAGCCGGCCCCGGTGCCCGAACCCGACGACGCGTTCCCCAGCAGCGGCAATGGGCAGTTCAAGATCGGCAATACGGATGTCAGGATTTCCGGCAGCATCACGGTCGATGTCGGAGTTGGCGGGATCAAGCCGCCCAGGTAGGCAGGGGTCGGGGCCTGCGAACTCAAGCCCTCGCCCAAAAAAACAGCCCCGCCGTGCCTTGGGCAAACGGACGGGGCCTTTTTTGGATTTTTAATCCATGCTTGCCGGGAGTGTACTGCCGGCGTTTGATTTCGGATGCTTCGCGGCATTCAGCCGACGATCCGACCAATAGTCTCTGATTTTGAGAGATACGGCAGGTCACGGTTTGTCGGGTGGCGCAAACGCCTGCCTCTGGCACTTATGCCTGCCGCGGCTCCAGTGATAACTGAAGCCCTGGGGGACTATCCGGTGGCGTCATGCTCCGCTCCTGTGTCCGTTGCGACATTGTCGTGGCGAAGCGCAAATCGCAAATGCCTGCGGCGTCTCGCAGGCCGCCTTGGGGCGGCGAGGCCATCGAAAGACGGCCGGCTTCGCTGACTTGCGAAGACTGCTCCCGTGAGTTGGCCGCGTCAACCATCAATAGCCGGTTACGGAAAAATGTGATCACCGGGAGGTTACGTCCAGGTCAATTTCCGCACAGTTTTGTCAGGAGCATGTTCGGCCTTTGTTCTTTCCGCTTGCCCCTTCGCGCGAAAGACGGTTAAACGACTTCTGTCGGGAATTGTGGCGTCTCTCGACGTGGCGGCAAAAAGACCTACATAGGGGATGGCTGGGAAAACCCGCCAATCCCACGAATTCCAGATCTGAGGCGGCGACCGGCGATGGCCGACCATAAATTCCTTTCCATTCGCGGGGCGCGCGAACACAATCTGAAGAACGTCGATCTCGACCTGCCGCGTGACAGCCTGATCGTCATGACCGGCCTGTCGGGTTCCGGCAAATCGTCGCTGGCCTTCGACACCATCTATGCCGAAGGCCAGCGCCGCTATGTCGAGAGCCTCTCGGCCTATGCACGGCAATTCCTCGAAATGATGCAAAAGCCCGACGTCGACCAGATCGACGGCCTGTCGCCGGCCATCTCCATCGAGCAGAAGACCACGTCGAAGAACCCGCGCTCGACGGTCGGCACCGTCACCGAAATCTACGACTATATGCGGCTTCTGTTTGCCCGTGTCGGCGTGCCCTATTCGCCGGCCACCGGCCTCCCGATCGAGAGCCAGACGGTCAGCCAGATGATCGACCGGGTACTGGCGGTCGAGGAAGGCACGCGCCTGTTCCTGCTGGCGCCCATCGTGCGCGGCCGCAAGGGCGAGTACCGCAAGGAACTGCTGGAGTTGCAGAAGAAAGGGTTCCAGCGCGTCAAGGTCGACGGCGTCTTCTATGAAATCGCCGACGTTCCAGCGCTGGACAAGAAATACAAGCACGACATCGACGTTGTCGTCGACCGCATCGTCGTGCGCGGCGACCTTGCCACGCGTCTCGCCGACTCCATCGAGACGGCGCTGAAGCTGGCCGAAGGGCTGGCGGTGGCCGAGTTCGCCGACAAGCCGCTCGACGCCAGCCAGACCGGCGAGGATTCGGTCAACAAGTCGAAGAACGAGACGCATGAGCGCATCCTGTTCTCGGAAAAGTTCGCTTGCCCGGTGTCCGGCTTCACCATTCCGGAAATCGAGCCCAGGCTGTTCTCCTTCAACAACCCGTTCGGCGCCTGCCCGACCTGTGACGGTCTCGGCAGCCAGCGCGCCATCGACCCCAACCTCGTGGTACCCGACGAGAACGTGTCGCTGCGCGACGGCGCCGTCAGCCCGTGGGCGAAATCGACCTCGCCCTACTACTCGCAGACGCTCGAGGCATTGGGCAAGGCGTACGACTTCAAGCTCGGCGACAAGTTCAAGGATCTTTCCGCGCAAGCCCAGGAGGCGATCCTGCGCGGCACCGGCGAGCGAGAGATCACCTTCCAGTATGATGACGGCCTGCGCTCCTACAAGACCACCAAGACCTTCGAAGGCGTCATCCCCAATCTCGAGCGGCGTTGGAAAGAGACCGAATCCGCCTGGATGCGCGAAGAAATCGAGCGCTTCATGTCGGCGACGCCCTGCCCGGTCTGCAAGGGCTACCGGCTGAAGCCGGAAGCGTTGGCGGTGAAGATCGCCGGCAAGCACATTGGCGAGGTGACGGAACAGTCGATCCGCAACGCCGACAAGTGGTTCACCGACCTGCCGGCGCAGCTCAACGACAAGCAGAACGAGATCGCTGTCCGTGTCTTGAAGGAAATCCGCGAACGCCTGCGCTTCCTCAACGATGTCGGGCTCGATTATCTCACTTTGTCGCGCAATTCCGGCACGCTGTCGGGCGGCGAAAGCCAACGCATCCGGCTGGCCTCGCAGATCGGCTCTGGGCTGACCGGCGTGCTCTATGTGCTGGACGAGCCGTCGATCGGCCTGCACCAGCGCGACAACACGCGCCTGCTCGACACGCTCAAGCATCTGCGCGACATCGGCAACACGGTGATCGTCGTCGAGCATGACGAGGACGCCATCCTGCATGCCGACTATGTCGTCGATATGGGCCCCGCCGCTGGCATCCATGGCGGCGAGATCATCGCCCAGGGCACGCCGCAGCAGGTGATGGCCAACCCCAATTCGATCACCGGCAAATATCTGTCGGGCGCACTTGAAGTGGCAACGCCTGGCGTGCGCCGCGAAGCCAAGAAGAACCGGCGGCTGAAGATCGTCGGCGCGCGCGGCAATAATCTGAAGAATGTCACCGCCGAGATCCCGCTCGGCACCTTCACCGCCGTCACCGGCGTGTCGGGCGGCGGCAAGTCGACCTTCCTGATCGAGACGCTGTTCAAGGCGGCCTCGCGTCGTATCATGGGCTCGCGCGAGCATCCGGCCGAGCATGACCGCATCGAGGGGCTGGAATTCCTCGACAAGGTCATCGACATAGACCAGTCGCCGATTGGGCGGACCCCGCGTTCGAACCCCGCCACCTACACCGGCGCCTTCACGCCGATCCGCGACTGGTTCGCGGGTCTCCCCGAAGCGAAGGCGCGCGGCTATCAGCCGGGACGTTTCTCCTTCAACGTCAAGGGCGGCCGCTGCGAGGCCTGCCAGGGCGACGGTGTCATCAAGATCGAGATGCACTTTTTGCCCGACGTCTACGTCACCTGCGACGTCTGCCACGGCAAACGCTACAACAGAGAGACGCTCGACGTCCTGTTCAAGGGCAAGTCGATCGCGGACGTGCTCGACATGACTGTCGAGGAAGGCGTCGACTTCTTCGCCGCGGTGCCTGGCGTGCGCGACAAGCTGGAGACGCTGAAGCAGGTTGGGCTGGGTTACATCCACATCGGCCAGCAGGCGACGACGCTGTCCGGCGGCGAGGCGCAGCGCATCAAGCTGGCCAAGGAACTGTCGCGCAAGGCAACCGGCAAGACGCTCTACATCCTCGATGAGCCGACCACCGGCCTGCACTTCCACGACGTCGCCAAATTGTTGGAAGTGCTGCACGAACTGGTCGACCAAGGCAACACCGTGGTCGTCATCGAGCACAATCTCGAAGTGATAAAAACCGCCGACTGGGTGCTCGACCTCGGGCCCGAAGGCGGTGATGGCGGCGGCGAACTGGTCGCCTCCGGCACTCCGGAAGCCATCGTGCGCGAGAAGCGCAGCTACACCGGCCAGTTCCTCAAGGAGCTTCTGGAGCGGCGCCCTGGAGGCAAGCGCGAAGCGGCGGAGTGATGACAGCGGATGGTCTCATCACGGTACAGAGCCGCTTTGGCGTGACCGAAACCATCGACCGCCTGGCTGAGGTGGTCAAGCGCGCGGGACTGCTTGTGTTGGCGCGCATCGATCACCAGGCCGGCGCGCGCGATGTCGGCACCGCGCTGCGGCCGACGGAGCTTCTGATTTTCGGCAACCCGAAGGGCGGCACACCGCTGATGCAGGACCGGCAGCTTGCCGGCATCGACCTGCCGGTGAAGGCGCTGGCCTGGGAGGACGAGCACGGCAAGGTCTGGCTTTCCTACAATGACGCCCATTGGATCGCCGAACGCCACGATCTGCGTGACGCCAGCCGTGATGCCGTCGCTGCAATTGCCGCTGGCATGGAAAAGGTGATAGCGGCCGCTGCCGGAATGGATCAATCATGAGGCTCGCTGGCCCAGAAGATCTCGCCGCGATCGTGGCGCTGACGCAAGCTGCCTATGCTCCCTACAACGCCATACTCGACGCGCCACCGATCCCCGTTACCGAGGATTATGCGCCGCGTATCGAGCGCGGCGAGGTCTGGCTACTTGAGAGCGGCAATGATCCCGCCGGGCTTATTGTCCTTGAACGACACGAAGACCACGCCATGATCTTCAGCGTCGCCGTCTCCCCTGCTTTTCAGGGCCAAAAACTCGGCATAGCACTGCTCAATCACGCGGATGAACAGGCGCGTCTGTGGGGTTTGCCGGAGGTGCGGCTCTACACCAACGCCAAGATGGAACGGAACATCGCGCTCTACGCCGCCTATGGCTACCGTGAAACGGGTCGCCGGCCCAATCCCTATCGGCCAGGGTGGATACTGGTCGACATGGCCAAACCCATCGACAGGCCCACCGCGGTCTGATCGCTTTTAGAAATCCGGGAGGACGACAATGAGCACATCGGGAACAATCCGCGCCGGCATGGGCGGCTGGACCTTCGAACCCTGGGACACGTCCTTCTATCCCGAAAAGCTGTCGAAGGCGAAGCAACTGCAATATGCCACCCGGCAGGTGCCGAGCATCGAGGTCAACGGCACCTATTATTCGAGCTTCAAGGAGCCGACCTTCGTCAAATGGGCCAACGAGGCGCCGGACGGTTTCGTCTATTCGCTGAAAGGCAACCGCTTCGTCACCAACAGGCGCGTGCTGGGCGAAGCCGGTGAATCGATGATGCGTTTCCTGGCTTCCGGCGTTGCCGCGCTCGGCGACAAGCTCGGGCCGATCCTGTGGCAGTTCGCGCCGACCAAGAAGTTCGATCCGGACGATTTCGAAGCGTTTCTGAAGCTGCTGCCGGAAAAGCAGGACGGCGTCACGCTGCGCCACGCGCTCGAAGTCCGCAACGATAGCTTCATTGTGCCGGAATTCGCCGCGCTCGCGCGCAAATACAAGGCAGCGATCGTCTATGCCGACCATGCCAAATATCCTGACATCGCCGATATCACCGGCGATTTCGTCTATGCGCGGCTGCAGACCGGCAGCGACGATAATCCCGATTGCTACACGCCAGAGGGCCTCGACGAATGGGCAGCGCGGGCAAAGATTTGGGCGGAAGGCAAGCAGCCGGCCGATCTGCGGCGCGCCGACCCCGCCACCGACGCCCCGGTTCAGCCGCGCGACGTGTTCGCCTACTTTATCACCGAGGGCAAGGTGCGTGCGCCGTTCGGGGCGATGGCGCTGATGAGGCGTGTGACCGACTAAAATAGCAAGCTTGCACCGCGGCCATGTCTTTTGTCGAGGCTTCGACGTCGGGTGTTGCTGCGTGTTCGGAACCCGCGGGGCATCTTGACCGTTTTGCCTATCTAGCCGAGAGCCGGTTTGCATGGCGCCCGGGCGTTGGGCAAAAGCGAGGAGAGATGGCGATCATCCTCATTGGAGCGTTGCTGACCATAGCCGGCCTTGTGTACATGGCGGGTGCAGCCATCAGGCGCGGCCAGTTGAGCGGCGGCTCGGCGCCTGCGGGCTCGACAGGTCCGACGCTTGAGCCACCCCGGCGTGGCCTTCGTTTCCTAGGCCTCTCGCAAGATTGGCCGGGCTTGCTGATGATGGGGGTCGGCATCCTCATGCTGTTGTCGGTGGCAATTCTCTGACACGGAGAAATCCTGGCATTCTCGGCCCGTCGTAACTTTATTGACACTTCCTTGCCGCATGAATGCGCCGACGCCAGGCCGCAGAGCTGGAACCGCCGCCGGCAGGGAAAGAGGGGCATGTCGCTCGACTACACTTCACTCCTGCTGGCCGTCGGGTTCTCTGCCGCTTGCCTCAGCCTGACATTGTTCGGCATGTGGCTGACCGCCCGCTCGGAAAAATTCCTGCTGACATGGGCGATCAGCCTGGTGTTCGTGGTCGGGGATATTTTCATCTATGACGCCTATATCGACATGCCCGGGCGTCTGCTCGGCATTGCCACTTCAGCGTTCCTGCTGATCGGCTTTTCGGCCATGCTGGGTGCTGCCTATCAGTTCCGAACCGGCGGCTCGCCGTTGCCGCGGGCGCTGTGGGGTTGCGTTTCGTTGGCGATTGCGTTGCCTCCCATGGCTTTGGGCTATGATGGCCTCGGCTTCATGTTCGAGAACATGTTCGCCGCCTTGCTGCTGTTCGCCACGGCATTCGAATATTGGCGAGGCCGCGATGAGGCACCCGCCCTGACGATCGGCATCACCGCGCTCTATTCGGCCACGGCCACATCCTTCGCGCTCTGCGCCATGGTTCTTGCCTGGGATGGCAAACTGGTTCTGGGGCACGCACCAAGCAACTGGGCCGAGGAGCTCAGCCTCATCGTGGTTATCGCCAGCATGACAGGTATCGGCGCGCTTTCGCTTGCCCTTAACCAGGGGCGCCTGGCGAGGTACCACCACCGCAACGCCCTGACCGATCCCTTGACCGGCCTGCTCAACCGGCGCGCTCTGTTCGACATGCACGGCGACGTCCCGGTCGGTGCCTTTACCGCGGTGGTCGTCTTCGACCTCGACAACTTCAAGGCCATCAACGACGAATTCGGTCACGCGGCGGGCGATGAGGTGCTGAGGGTGTTCGCCAGGGAACTCGCAGGCAATCTTCGCCAGACCGACGTTGCCGCGCGCATGGGCGGCGAAGAATTCGCACTGGTGCTGAAACGCACTCTGCCGGAAACGGTCGAGCAATCGGCAGAGCGAATCCGGGCCGTATTCGCGACGCGGCTGATAGAAACCGAAAGCGGTTTGCTCAGCTGCACGGTCAGCGCCGGGTTTGCCTTTGGCAGCAAGGAAGGGCTCAGCTTCGACAAGGTGCTCAACGCCGCCGACAAGGCGCTCTACGATGCCAAGCGCGGAGGCCGCAACCGCGTGACCGCCTCTCCCTTCCGACGCGTGAGCTGATCACGCGTATCATGGCGAGGCTGTGATTGTTGGATAGCGAAGGCTGCCCTTAGGCCGCCATGACGATTTCATTGAAGGCATCGAGGTCGACATAGAAGACCTTGGTGATCTCCTCGATCAGATCGTCGTAATCGCAGCCCTGTGACCTCAGGATGTTGATGGCGGCGATGATGTCGACGCGTTCGGTAAGCCGCCGCTTCTGGTAGTCCTCGACGTAACGTTCCATGGCTGTCCCTTAGCCTGTGTGCCCAAACGCGTTTGAACGACAATCAGATCGGGAAGCTAGGAAGCCTTGCTTGCGTGGAACTTGCAGAACCTTCGCCGCGCCTCGATCTGCGATACCAGACTGATACGGAAGCGGCCGACTCACAAAGCCTAGAAAAGACTAGCATGCGATATTGCGTGTGCCAGAGACGCAGATGATGGACGGAAGAAATATTGGACTTGCCAAGGACTTCAAATCTTCAAATGAAGATCAGCACCGATTCTAGACCGTAAGGAATTTGCGAACATCAGCCCGGTCCAAATCTTCCGCTGGGCCGGTGTGGACGATCTGGCCGCGGTCCATGATGTTGACCTCGTCGGCGAGTTCTCGGCAGAAGTCCAGATACTGTTCGACCAGAAGCACCGCGATGCCGGCCTGGTCGCGCAGGTAGCGTATGGCGCGGCCGATATCCTTGATAACAGAGGGCTGGATGCCTTCGGTCGGCTCGTCGAGCACTAGCAGCTTCGGCCGCATCACCAGCGCCCTGCCGATGGCCAACTGCTGCTGTTGACCGCCGGAAAGATCGCCGCCACGACGGCCAAGCATCTGCTTCAGCACCGGAAACAGCTCGAAGACGTGCGCCGGCACGTTGCGGTCGGCGCGCCTCAAGGGCGCGAAACCGGATTCGAGATTTTCCCGCACGCTGAGCAGCGGAAAGATCTCCCTGCCCTGCGGCACGAATGCGATGCCCGACCGGGCGCGGTCATACGCCGCGCTCCGGTCGAGCGCCTTCCCCTCGAAGGCAACGCTTCCGCTCGTCAGCCGGTGATGGCCGACGATCGATCTCATCAAACTTGTCTTACCGACGCCGTTGCGGCCGAGCACGCAGGTGATCTTGCCCGCACCCGCCTTCAGCGACACGCCGCGCAGCGCCTGGGCGGCGCCGTAATGGAGCGTGGCATTGGAAACCTCGAGCATGTCAGCGCCTTCTCCAGAAGCGAAGAAACGACATGTCGAAGTGATGGAATTGCACCCGCCAGACCATGTTCATCTCCCCAGATAGACTTCGACGACGCGCTCGTCGGCCGAGACGAAATCGAGCGTCCCTTCCGAGAGCACCGAGCCTTCATGCAGGCAGGTGACCTTCACGCCGAGTTCACGGACGAAATGCATGTCGTGCTCGACGACAATGACCGAGTGGTCACGGGCGATATCCCTGAGCAGCCGTGCGGTTTCCTCGGTTTCGGCATCGGTCATGCCGGCGACCGGCTCGTCGACCAGAAGCAGTTTCGGGTCTTGCGCCAGTAGCATTCCGATCTCGAGCCACTGCTTCTGGCCGTGGCTGAGATTGGCGGCGAGCTCGCGGCGCTTGTCGCCTAACCGAATGATGCCAAGGATGTCATCGATCTGCCGCGCCTCGGCGGCCGATTGGCGGTGGAACAGCGCCGGGAAGATCGAACGCGGCCCCTTCAGCGCCAGCATCAGGTTTTCTTCGATCGTGTGGCTTTCGAAGACGGTCGGCTTCTGGAATTTGCGGCCGATGCCCATCATGGCGATCTCGGCTTCGTCATGCCTGGTGAGGTCCACCTGACCGTCGAAGAACACTTCGCCTTCATCCGGCCTCGTCTTGCCGGTGACGATGTCCATCATCGTCGTCTTTCCGGCGCCGTTGGGGCCGATGATGGCGCGCATCTCGCCCTTGTCGAGCACCAGTGACAGATTGTTGATGGCGCGAAAGCCGTCGAAGGACACCGAGACGCCGTCGAGATAGAGGATGGTGTTGGATTTGCTCATGGTCGCTTACTCCGCCGCCTGCGGTTCGGGGTCGGACCAGGACCATTCGCCCGGATTTCGCGCCGGCGAGCGAGCGGGCTTCGACGTCGCGGACGCGATCCCAACCTCGGTGCCGGCTTCTTCAGCGAGGGAAGCCGCGCGCAACGCCCTGGCATTGCCGCGCCAACTGTCCCACATGCCGATTATGCCCTTGGGCAAGAGCAAGGTGACGGCGACGAACAGGCCGCCGAGCGCGAACAGCCAGAATTCCGGCAGCACGCCGGTGAACCAGGATTTCCCGGCATTGACCAGCAGCGCGCCGATGATCGGCCCGACAATTGTGCCGCGCCCGCCGACGGCTGCCCAGATTACGACCTCGATCGAATTGGACGGCTCGAACTCGCCGGGATTGATGATGCCTACCTGCGGCACATAGAGCGCGCCGGCAATGCCGGCCATGACGGCCGAGACGGTGAAGGCAAACAGTTTTACGTTCTCCGCCCGCCAGCCGAGGAAGCGCGTGCGGCTTTCAGCGTCGCGCACGGCAATCAGGAGCTTGCCGTATTTGGAGCCGACGATCGCCCAGGTGATGAAGACGGCGAGTGCGAGCATGATGGCGCTGGCCGCGAACAGTGCCGAACGGGTCGCATCGGCTTGCACGTTGAAGCCGAGAATATCCTTGAAATCGGTCAGGCCGTTGTTGCCGCCGAAACCCATATCATTGCGGAAGAAGGCGAGCAGCAGCGCATAGGTCATCGCCTGAGTGATGATCGAGAGGTAGACGCCGGTGACACGGCTTCGGAAAGCGAACCAACCGAAGATGAAGGCAAGCAGACCGGGCACTGCCAGGACCATGAGGCCGGCGAACCAGAAATGGTCGAAGCCGGTCCAGAACCAGGGCAGTTCCTTGTAGTTCAGGAACACCATGAAATCGGGCAGGATCGGATTGCCGTAGACGCCGCGCGAGCCGATCTGACGCATCAGATACATCCCCATCGCATAGCCGCCGAGCGCGAAGAAGGCGCCGTGGCCGAGCGAAAGGATGCCGCAATAGCCCCAGACCAGGTCGAGCGAGAGCGCCAGCAGCGCGTAGCAGAGATATTTGCCGGTCAGTGCTACGATGTAGGGCGGCACGTAGAAGGCGCTGGTCGGCGAAACAGCCAGATTGAGCAGCGGCACGATAACGGCCACCGCCAGCAGGACGAAAATAGTGATGGCGATACGGCGGTCGGCACCCGCGGCGAAGAAGCGTCCTGACATCATGCTTCCACCGCCCTGCCCTTGAGCGCGAACAGGCCGCGCGGGCGCTTCTGGATGAACAGGATGATCAGCACCAGCACGACAATCTTGCCGAGCACGGCGCCGGCATAAGGCTCGAGAACCTTGTTGACGATGCCGAGCGAAAAGGCGCCGACCAGCGTGCCCCAAAGATTGCCGACACCGCCGAAGACGACGACCATGAAGCTGTCGATGATGTAGCCGCGGCCGAGATTGGGCGAGACGTTGTCGATCTGGCTGAGCGCGACGCCGGCAATGCCGGCAATTCCCGATCCTAGCGCGAAAGTCAGCGCGTCGACCCAGGGCGTCCTGATTCCCATCGAGGCGGCCATGCGCCGGTTGGCGGTGACGGCGCGCATCTGCAGGCCCCAGGGCGTGCGCTTCATCACGTAGAGCAACATGCCGAACACCGTGAGCGCGAACACCAGAATCCACAGACGGTTCCAGGTGATGGCCAGTTGCCCGATGTCGAAGGAGCCGGACATCCAGGACGGATTGCCGACCTCCTGGTTGGTCGGCCCGAAGATCGAGCGCACCGCCTGCTGCAGGATAAGCGAGACGCCCCAGGTCGCCAGCAGCGTCTCCAGCGGCCGGCCGTAGAGGAAGCGGATCACCCCGCGCTCGATGATGAGACCGACGAACGCCGCGACCAGGAAGGCAAGCGGCAGCGCGATCACCAGCGACCAGTCGAACAATCCGGGAAAGGATGTCCGGATCACCTGCTGGACGACGAAGGTCGTGTAGGCGCCAAGCATCACCATCTCGCCATGCGCCATGTTGATGACACCCATGACACCGAAGGTGATGGCAAGCCCGATCGCCGCCAGCAGCAGGACCGAACCCAGCGAAATCCCGTACCAGATGTTCTGGCCGGCATCCCACAAGGCCAGCGTCGAATTGATGCTGGCGATCGCCGCCGTCGCCGCGTCCTTGACCGCGCCCGACGCACTGGCTTCGACCGAGGTGAGCAGCGAAACCGCATCGCGGTCACCACGCGTTCCGATCAAGGCGACCGCGGCGAGTTTGTCGGCCTCAGGCCTATCGGAGACAAGCACCGAGGCCGCACGAGCCTGTTCGAGCAGGGCCTTGACGCCGGCCACGGTCTCTTTGGCCATCGCCGTGTCGAGTGGCTCTATGTTCGAGGCATCGGGTGTTTTGAACATGGTGTCGGCCGCGGCCAGTCGTGCGGCCGGATCCTTGGCGCCAAGCGTCAACGTGCCCAGCGCGTCGCGGATGACGCGGCGCAGCGTGTTGTTGACCTTGATCTTGGTGACGTCGTCCTTGGCAGCCTCGCCTGATGCTTCGCTGCCGAGCGGGTCGAAAAGCTGGACGCTTTCGCCGGCTTCCTTGCCGACGAAAACCAGCGAATCGGCCTTGCGGATATAGAGGTTGCCGTCGGCGAGTGCCGAGAGCGGCCTTTCGACCGTTGGATCGCCTGTGGCGGTTAGTTCATGCACCACTGCTCCGATGTCCGAAAAACCCTTGGCGGTAGCGAACTTGGCGATGGTGGCGCGCAGATCGGCTTCGCCTGCCCCCGACGACGAGAGCGTCGCCAGCAGGAACAACAGCGTCAGGCCAATCGTGCGGATCAAGGTCATCGGCTTCTGTGGACCCTTGGAGGCGTGAAATTAGGCGTCCGGACTGTGGAGGAAACTGCCCGGACGCGCGGTCTTGGGATGGACCTGAAGGCCCAGCCCGGTAGACCTGGGAGGATCAGTTTGTGCCCTTGCCGCCGCACTTGCCCGTGGCAACGTTGAAGTTGCCGCAGGACAGAGGCTTGCGCCAATCGGAGATCAGGTCCTTGGAGTCCGGCAGGTAGTCCGACCACTCGTCGCCCATCACCAGGCCCGGTGTGCGCGAAACCGTTTCGAACTGGCCGTCGGCCTGGATTTCGCCGATCAGCACCGGCTTGGTGATGTGGTGGTTCGGCATCATCGTCGCATAGCCGCCGGTCAGGTTGGGCACCGAAACGCCGACCATGGCATCGATCACCTTGTCCGGATCGGTGGTGCCGGCCTTCTCGACCGCCTTCACCCACATGTTGAAGCCGATATAATGGGCTTCCATCGGGTCGTTGGTGGTGCGCTTGTCGTTCTTGATGAACTTGTGCCAGTCGGCGATGAACTTCTTGTTCTCGGGCGTATCGATGCTCTCGAAGTAGTTCCAGGCGGCGAGATGGCCGACCAGGGGTGCGGTGTCGAGACCGGCCAGCTCTTCCTCGCCGACCGAGAAGGCCATGACCGGGATGTCCTCGGCCTTGATGCCCTGGTTACCGAGTTCCTTGTAGAATGGCACGTTGGCGTCGCCATTGACGGTCGACACAACGGCCGTCTTCTTGCCGGCCGAGCCGAACTTCTTGATCGCCGAAACCTCGGTCTGCCAGTCGGCGAAGCCGAACGGCGTATAGTTGACCATGATGTCTTCGGCAGCGACGCCCTTCGACTTCAGGTAGGCTTCAAGGATCTTGTTGGTGGTGCGTGGATAGACGTAGTCGGTTCCTTCGAGCACCCAGCGCTTCACCGAGCCTCCATCCTCGCTCATCAAGTAGTCGACAGCTGGAATCGCCTGCTGGTTCGGCGCGGCACCCGTGTAGAACACGTTGCGTTCGCTCTCCTCGCCCTCATACTGGACGGGATAGAACAGGATATTGTCCAGTTCCGAGAACACTGGCAGCACCGATTTGCGCGACACCGAGGTCCAGCAGCCAAACACCGCCGCGACCTTGTCCTTCGAGATGAGCTCGCGCGCCTTTTCGGCGAAGAGGGGCCAGTTGGATGCCGGATCGACCACGACAGCTTCGAGCTTCTTGCCGAGCAGGCCGCCCTTGGCGTTCTGCTCGTCGATGAGCATCAGCATGGCGTCCTTCAGCGTCGTTTCCGAGATTGCCATCGTGCCCGACAGCGAATGGAGAATGCCGACCTTGATCGTGTCGTCGGCAGCCCTGGCCGGAGCGGCCATCAGACCGGCGGCAACCACGCTCGCCGAGAACATTTTTATTATTGTCGAGAAATTACCCCACATTACGGAAGACTCCCAAGCTGGTTGATTGCACCGCGACAATGCAATGCAACCCCCATGCCAACCGCTGACGGTATGCCGAAAATAGGAAAATATCACAACATTATCAGATGGTTGTTATATTAGAATGAACAGATAGAAGAGAACCGGTTAAAAATTGATTGAGGGAAAATTGCGCAGTGTAGAGCGCGTTTGCCTAATTTTAGCCCATTTTCTCCAAATGCCTATATTTTGGCCGTAGCACACGCGTCGTGGGCAACAAATGTTGCGGCGCGGCGCAAAAATAGGGCAAGCTTGTCGTTCAAGCGGACGGCATCATGACATCAGGCATCTCACGCATATTCATCGGCATATTGTCTCTGGCGGCGGCAACCGGAGCGGCGCGGGCCGACTTCAGCGATGGCAAGATGCCCGATGGCACCTATCACTGCGAAGTCTACCTGCTCGGCCTGTTCCTCAATCTCGGCGACATCACCATCAAGGGAAATGTCTACACGGGTCCTGTCACCTTCGGTGCCGCCAAACAGGCTTACAATTACCAGATGGACGCAAACGGTGTGATCACGTGGCTGGGCCCGCTGGGCGGCTACACCACTGGCGGCAACGCGCTCTCGATGACCCAGGCAACGCTCGACGGCCAGAGCCCGCCCTCCTTCGACATCATCATGAAGCAGCCCGATGGCGCCTTCACAGCCTCGACCTGCACCCGGGGAGGCAACCAGTAGGCCCTCGCCGCCATTGGGGCCCCAGCGGTCTGCACGTCTTCGCGGCCACCGGCCATCCATGGCGGAGGTGCTGAAGCGCGAGGCCGCCTAGCGCCCTTGCGTGGCAATTTCGAGCGCCAGGCGGCTCATGTCGGTGAAAAGCTCCTGGCGTTCGGAATAGTCGGCCTGTTCGCCTGTGACAAGATTGTCGACGACGGTCAGCAGCGACAATGCCCTCGCGCCGAAATGCGCCGAGATGCGATAGAGAGCGCTGGTTTCCATGTCTACGGCAAGCGCTCCGAGCGCCTTTGCATCGGCATAGCGGGCGGGCGCTTCAGGATGGTAGAAAATGTCGGTGCAGGCTGTCAGGCCGGCGTGGTGGTCGATGCCGAGTTCGGTTGCCTTGGCCAATGCGCAGGCGAGCAGCGCTGGGTCCGGGCCGACATCAGCTTCGTAAAGACCAAAGACCCTACCGCTCTCGGCGTCTTCAGGCCGTGCCGATTGCGAGATCACAAGGCTGCGCAGCTTTGCCTCGGCGCTCAGGGTACCGCAGGTACCGGTACGGATCAGTGTTCGGGCACCATAATAGTCAAGCAATTCATGCGCATAGATCAGGAACGACGAAACACCGATACCCGTCGCCTGAATGCTGACGGGCTTGCCGCGAAACAGGCCGGTAAAACCAAGCGCGCCGCGTCGATGATTGACGCAGCGCGGCGCGTCCAGGAAAGTCTGCGCCATCCACTCCGCGCGCTGCGGGTCGCCCGGCAACAAAACCGTGTCGGCGTAGTCGCCCTTGCCTGCCTCGATGTGTGGCGTCAACAGCTGCTCCCCCAAGCCCGCCTGCCATATTGTCAATAATCATGGCGTTGTTACGGCGTTGCGCAAGGGCGCGGCATCAGAAATACCTAGGATTCAAGCATATCCTTCACGATCGTGGCCAGTTGCTTGAGCGAGAACGGCTTTGGCAGGAAGCCGAAATGCGCCTCCGCCGGCAGGTTCCTGGCGAATGCGTCCTCGGCATAGCCGGAGACGAAGACGAACTTGATGTCCGGCTGGCGTTTGCGCAATTCACCGAGCAGCGTCGGCCCGTCCATTTCCGGCATCACCACGTCGGAAACGACGATGTCGACCTTGCCGCCGAGCGCTTCGAACACTTCCAGCGCCTCGACGCCCGAGGACGCCTCGTGAACGGTGTAGCCGCGCGAGGTCAGTGCCCGCATGCCACCCATGCGCACCGCGTCCTCGTCCTCGACCAGCAGCACCGTGGCCGACCCGGACAGGTCCTTGGCATTGTCGACCGGTTTGGCCGGTGCCGTGGCCGGCGCTTCGCCGGGTTCGGCTGCGTTTTTCGCTTCAGCGATGTGACGTGGCAGGAAGATGCGGAAAGTCGACCCCTTGCCGAGTTCGGAATCACAGAAAATGAAGCCGCCGGTCTGCTTGATGATGCCGTAGACCATGGACAGGCCAAGGCCCGTGCCCTTGCCGACCTCCTTGGTGGTGAAGAACGGCTCGAAGATCTTCTTCAGCACGTCGGGCGCGATGCCGCTGCCGGTATCCTGGACTTCGACCACCACATAGTCGGCCGCGGTGAGTTCGCGATAGGCAAAGGTCTTGCACTCCTCGGCGGTCACGTTGCGGGTGCGCACCGTGAGATCGCCGCCGGCCGGCATCGCGTCGCGCGCGTTGACCGCCAGGTTAACCACCACTTGCTCGAACTGGCCGATATCGACCTTGACCGGCCACAGGTCGCGGCCGTGGTCGACCTTGAGCTTGATGTCGTTGCCGACCAGCCGGGCAAGCAGCATCCTAAGATCGGCGAGTACGTCGGTGAGGTTCAGCACTTCCGGCCGCAGCGTCTGCTTGCGCGAGAAGGCCAGCAACTGTCTCACCAGGGAGGCCGCGCGATTGGCGTTCTGCTTGATGTTCATGATGTCCGGGAAGGACGGATCCGACGGCCGGTGATTGGTCAACAGCAGGTCCGACGCCATGATGATGGCGGTCAGCACATTGTTGAAGTCGTGTGCGATGCCACCGGCGAGCTGGCCGACGGCCTGCATCTTCTGGCTTTGCGCCATCTGCCCTTCGAGCGCCTTCTGCTCGGTCGTCTCGACGGCGTAGACGATGGCCGATTCCTCGGCTCCTTCGCCGCCGGTGCCGTCGGCGACGGCGTTGACGTAGAAACGGATGTGCCGCTCTTCATTGCCGGGCAGCACGGTGTCGATCGGTTCGATGTCGGCCTGTCGCTGCCGGGCTTTCTCGAACGCGGCAGCGAAGGCCGGCCGGTCGCGGTCATGGATCACCGTGTCGAGCCGCACGCGGCGATCCACGGCATCGCGGTCGACGACCGAGGAAAACAACGACAGGAATGGTGCGTTGGTGCGCAGGATGCGCCCGCTGGCATCGACACCGGCGATCGCCATCGGTGTCGAATTGAAGAAGCGGGTGAAGCGCACTTCCGAAGCGCGCAGATCGGCCGAGGCATCCTCGCCTTGCGTGCGGTTGAGCACGATGGTGCGTGTTGGGCCGCCGACGCCCTCCCGGCTGGCCGAAACGCGATGCATGAAGCGTACCGGCAGCGCCTCGCCGGTCATCGTCGTCAAGTCGAGATCGATGACCGCATTGCGCGTCGTGCCGGGATCCGCCTTGACGGAGCGCACCAGCGCCATGCCGTCGCCGGCAACGATATCTGGCAAGGTGACGGCGCCGGGCGTGAAGCTGGCAAGGTCGATGCCCAGCCATCCGGCGAGCGTGGCGTTGATGTAGGTGACGCGGCCGTCCTGGTCGGCCGAAAAGAAACCGGCCGGTGCGTGGTCGAGGTGATCGATGGCCTTCTGCAGATCGAGGAAGAAACGCTCCTGCTCGGCCCGCTCCTGCGAAATATCGGCAAGCTGCCAGGCCAGCATCGGCAGCCGCTGGCCCGGAACGCTGAACGTGCGGGCGCGTGCCCGGTACCAGCGGGCGCCCGGTTCAGCGCCGGGCCGGATCGATTGCGCGAGCCGGAACTCGCCGTCGCCCGGCTGCCCGTCACGCAGGCCGGACGCCAGCCGGTAGATGGTCACCGAGGCTTCGGGGATATCGGAGAGCAATCCTTCGACCGTCTTCAGGTCCGCGGCCGAGGAGGCCCCGGTCATATCGGCATAGGCCCGGTTGGCGTAGACGACGCGGCCCTTGGTGTCCGTGACCAGCAGGCCCTGTGACATCGAGTCGACGAAAGCTTTGGACAGTTCGTCGCCCGTCGAGCGCGGTGTGATCTGTACGAAGCCGATCGCGGTCGCGAACAGAAAGCCGACGCCGATCATCGCCAGCACGCCGAGCATGCCGAGCAGAAAGGGATCGCCGAGGCGCTCCCGGAAAAGGCCGAAGACGATTGCCGCTCCCGTCAGAACGACGATGAAGATGATAAGCCGGGTGACCGCGCCCGGTCGCGTATTCTGGTCGACGATCGGTACCGGATAGAAATCGCCGCGCGCTTCCTTGGCCATATGCCCCCTGCTCGTGAAGTCCGATGTTCCGACACCCGCCCCTAATGCATGTCGCCCAAAAGTGACTTCGGTTTCGGGAAAACGACATGCATGAAAAACAAGGGCCTAAAGCGCGTCGCATGAATCCGCTTCAGCGCGACGCGCATTAGCCGGTTGAATCACATTCTCCTAGTCCGGAAAAGGCCCGGGCGGCAAATGTCAGATAAAAATGATGTCGGCCGGCCTTCCCTGTGTTTCAAGCTGTTCACGATGCGTGAAAGGCAACTTGCGGTGGCCAGTCGCAACGGTCTAGTGTCGCGTCACTTTCCAAAACCGATCAGGGGAAACCAATGCAGTGGCTGGATAGCGTGGCGGGTCCCGGTTATGCGGCGGCACTCCTGTGGACCTTCGCGGCGCTGATCCTGCTGGTCATCGTTCTCATCATCGTCAGGCTCGTGCGCAACCTGACCTTCGGCACGTTTGTCGCTGGGGGCCGAAACCGCAAGACGCGGCTCGCTGTCATGGACGCCACCGCCGTCGACAGCCATCGCCGACTGGTGCTGGTGCGACGCGACGACATCGAACATCTGCTCCTGATCGGCGGCCCGACCGACGTTGTTGTCGAACGCGACATCCGCCTCGCCGCGCCGCGTCGTCCTGCGTTGACCGGAGATGGCGGCCTGCAGCCTGTCCCGGCGGCCGCGAAGCCGCGGCCGCCGCAGCCCGCTCCCGCGCCTCCCAGACAAGCCCCTGCTCCGCAGCCTGTGGCAGGACCCGCCCGCCAGCGCCCCGCAGCGCCGCCACCGGCCCCGGCTCCTGCACCGAAACCAGCGGCGCAACCCTATCAGTCGACCAATGTCACGCCGCTGCCCGCCTATGGCTCCGCCAACGCCAATGCCGTCAGGCACGCGCCACCGCCGCCGCCGAGGCAGGACAGCATCGACGACACGCTGATGAAGGAACTCGAAGTTTCGCTGGACCAGCCCCAGTCCGGCGGGCCGGCCGACAAACCGGCAGCCAAGGCACCGCCGTCGCTCGACGATGAAATGACCAGGCTTTTGGGCGAACTCTCGAGCCAGAAGAGATGATTTGCGCCCGGGCCGCCTGCCAGTGAATTGAACCAGTCGACGTTCAAGCGCGCTTGGCCCGTTGAAGTGCGCGCCGACATCGAACAAAAATGGCCGGAGAACCGGCCATTTTGGCAATCAATGCAGAGGCGATCTATCAGTCGTCGCGATAGACTTTTTCACGGCGCTCATGCCGCTCCTGCGCTTCGATCGACAAGGTAGCGATCGGGCGCGCGTCGAGCCGCTTCAACGCGATCGGCTCACCGGTCTCCTCGCAATAGCCATAAGTGCCTTCGTCGATGCGCTGCAGCGCCGAATCGATCTTTGAGATGAGCTTCCGCTGACGGTCGCGGGCCCTGAGCTCGATGGCGCGGTCGGTTTCCGAAGAGGCGCGGTCGGCGAGGTCGGGATGGTTGGCGTTTTCCTGCTGCAGGATTTCGAGTGTTTCGCGCGCTTCGCGCAAGATATCATTTTTCCAGGTGACGAGCTTTAGGCGGAAGTAGGATTTCTGCCGTTCGTTCATGAACGGCTCGTCTTCGGAGGGTACGTAATCGGCAGTAACGATGTCGTTCATTCGACTCACCCAAACAGCCCCAAATTTGGCGCCTATATATTCGCCGCCAGACGCCTGCACAAGCGCAATCAGCCACCGACTCACGCAAATGTTTAAGTGTGTCTCCGGCCTTCGCCGGAGCGGGATAAATCTGTTTTGATGGCGAAAGTACGACGATCCTCGCCGATCGCCCCGCAGGTGATTCGCCGCGCTGAAGAACGCGCACCATTGTGCGCGAAGCTTTTCTCGTGGCTAATCGCGGCAGGACTTCGGCTTTTCGGGCGTCATTGGAGGTTGTGTGAGCAGGCTTTATCTGTTGCGACACGCCAAGGCCGGCTGGGCCTTGCCAGGCATGCGTGATTTCGATCGTCCACTCGACGCATCCGGCCGCGCCGATGCCGAAAAGATGGGGACCGCGATGCGATCCCGCTCCTATGTTCCGGACCTGACGCTGTGCTCCAACGCCAAACGCGCCAGGGAAACGCTCGAGGGACTGGCTGGCCAGACCGACACAGGCAAGGTGCTGTTTTTCGACACACTCTACAGCGAAGACGCGGCCGGCTATCTCCGGCTCGTCCGGGATCATGGCGGACCCGGGTCATTGCTGGTCATAGGCCACAACCCGATGACTGAGGATCTCGCCATGGCGGTTTCGGGCGATGGTGGCGAGACGGAGCGGGCAATGCTCAATCATGGCTTTCCGACCTCGGGTCTCGCCGTCGTCCGTTTCCCCGGCAATCTGGCGAAAGCGGCCCAGGGAGCGGGTTATCTCGAAGCGTTCCTGACACCTGCCGATCTCTGATGCCAATTTCCAGCACCATTTCAAAGCCTGGTTCCAGCGCCTATATCGGACGGACGCAAGTCCGAGAGAGCATATTTTGGCATCATCGCTGACCACCTTCACCGACGAGGCAAGAATTGCCCTCGACACTTTGTCGGGACGTGCCACCGGACTTTTTTCTCCATCGCTGCGTCTGGGTGTCACGGGTCTCTCCCGCGCCGGCAAGACCGTCTTCATCTCGGCCTTCGTCCACAATCTGATCCACGGCGGACGCCTGCCGCTCTTCGAGGCGCAGAAATCGGGGCGGATCGCGCGCGCCTTCCTCGAACAGCAGCCCGACGATGCCGTGCCGCGTTTTCAGTACGAGGACCACATCGCCGCTCTGGTCAACGATCGCGTCTGGCCGGACTCGACCCGCGCCATTTCGGAACTGCGGCTGACGATCGAATATGAATCGGCCTCCGGCTGGAACCGCATGTTTTCGTCAGGCAAACTGTCGGTCGACATTGTCGATTACCCCGGCGAATGGCTGCTCGACCTGCCGCTGCTCGGCAAATCCTTCGCCGATTTTTCGCGCGAAGCCCTCGAAATGGCCACGCTGCCGGTGCGCGAGGACCTTTCGCGGGCCTGGCGAGCGATCTCGGCGGAAATCGACCCGAATGCCGACGCCGACGAAATGACGGCACGCCGGCTGGCTGAAAGCTTCGCCGCCTATCTCAAGGCATGCAAGCTCGACGAGCGAGCGCTTTCGACCTTGCCGCCCGGCCGTTTCCTGATGCCCGGCGACCTCGAAGGCTCACCCGCGCTGACCTTCGCGCCGCTGGCAGGCCTCGGCGACAGGCGCGCGCGCAACGGCTCGTTGCACGCCATGATGGAACGCCGCTACGAGGCCTACAAGACGCATGTCGTCAAACCGTTCTTCCGCGAGCATATCACGCGTCTGGACCGCCAGATCGTGCTCATCGACGCCATGCAGGCGCTGAACGCCGGGCCTGGTGCCATGGCCGACCTGGAGCGCGCCGTCACCGAGATCCTGAGCTGTTTCCGTCCTGGCCGGGGCAGCTTCTTCACCGACCTTTTTTCCCGGCGTATCGACCGCATCCTGGTCGCAGCGACCAAGGCCGATCATCTGCACCACGAAAGTCATGAGCGGTTGCAAGCCATCGTGCGGCGCTTGGCCG
The DNA here is from genome assembly GCF_037179655.1 of Mesorhizobium sp. Cs1299R1N1. NCBI lineage: Bacteria > Pseudomonadati > Pseudomonadota > Alphaproteobacteria > Hyphomicrobiales > Phyllobacteriaceae > Mesorhizobium > Mesorhizobium sp. Cs1299R1N1. Next base: position 264,679 of record NZ_JAPYKR010000004.1, read on the forward strand.
ACCGCGCCGTGGCGCGGGCGAATTTCACCGGCGCCGATGTCGACGTGGTCGCCCTGGCGGCGGTGCGCGCAACCCGCGAGGGCACCGTAAAACAGAGCCGCGAGACATTGCCTGTTATTATCGGCACGCCGATCGCCGGCGAGAAGATCAATGGCGAAACATTCGACGGAAAGACGGAAACAGCTATATTTCCTGGTGATTTACCGGAAAACATTGATGCTGTTTTCGACCTTTCGGGGTCGGACCACAGGCAGGACTCCACGGACCCGGCAATCCGCTTCGTCCGGTTCCGTCCGCCGAAACTCGAACGCACAGCCGAAGGTGTCACGCTGTCGCTGCCGCATATCAGGCTCGACCGCGCCTTGCAGTTCCTGATCGGAGACCATCTGGCATGACCGCGCCCCGCAAACCGGCGGCATTCCGCATCGAACCGGAAGCGCCAAAACAAGACGCGCCACAAGCGCGCCAGGCCGAACCGCCGCGCAAACCGCGCCCGATGAAGGCCGATGTGGCGCTGGTCATCCCGGCGGAGGTCGACGTTTTCGACGAACCGGACATTATTGCCGCCGAGCCACCGCCGGCGGTGGCTCCCAGAAAGCGCTCGGTTCTCGGCAGCATCTTTTTCGGCGCCTTCGGCGTGCTGGTTTCGCTGGCTGTCGGCCTGTGGACCGACCAGTTGATATACGATCTCTTTGCCCGCGCCGAATGGCTGGGCTGGCTGGCCGCCGGCATGGCGGCGATTGCGCTGCTGGCGCTTCTGATGATCCTGATTCGGGAATTCCTGGCGGTCGCCCGCCTCGCCGAGGTCGAAAAGCTGCAGAAGCGCGCGCTCGATGCCATCGCGCGTGACGATCCGAAGGCGGCACGCGCGGTGGTCGATGAACTGTCGGCCTTTGTCGCGGCCAAACCCGAGACCGCGGCCGGCCGGCGCGCGCTGGCCGAATTGCGCGGCGAGATCATCGACGGCGCCAATCTGGTGCGCCTGGCGGAAGCGGAAATCCTCGGTCCCCTCGATGTCAGGGCCAAGGTGATGATTCTCGAGGCCGCCAAGCGGGTCTCATTGGTGACGGCGGTGAGCCCGCGCGCGCTCGTCGACGTCGCCTATGTCGTCTTCGAGGCCGGGCGCCTCATCCGCCGGCTGTCGGAACTCTATGGCGGACGGCCCGGAACGCTGGGTTTCTTCCACCTGGCGCGCAGCGTGCTGGCGCATCTGGCGGTCACCGGCTCGATTGCCATCGGCGACAGCTTTGTCCAACAGATCGTCGGCCACGGCCTGGCGGCGCGCCTCTCGGCAAAGCTCGGCGAGGGCGTCGTCAACGGCATGATGACGGCGCGCATCGGCATCGCGGCGATGGAGACGGCGCGCCCCCTGCCCTTCAGCGCCGCCAAGCGCCCGGGACTGGGCGATTTTCTCGCCGCCCTGACATCGTTCGCGACCAAGAAAGACGCCGAAACAGCCGGCTCCGCCAAATAGCGTCCAGCTCTTTGGGACGGTGCTCGGATTGCGGTTTCGAAGGCTCCCGGTGACGAAGCATTAACCAATCTTCTTCATGGTCAAACCGGTTTCAAACAGTCTCGTTGTTGCCGGGTGTCGTCGATGAAAAGCGTAATTCTGTCCAGCATCCTGCCCCTGGCGGCGGCGATCACAGCGGTCGCCGGTATTGCCTCCGGGGCCTGCGCCGGAGAGCCGGACAAGCAGTTTTTCCAGTCGGCCGAAGGCAAGTGGATCGGCCCCGGCGAAATCGTCGCCGGCAAGTACAAGGGCACGAAATTCAACTGCAGCTTCACCGGCGCCACCCCCGACGGCAAGATGGGCATGACGCTTGACGGCGGTTGCCGGGTCGGCATGTTCACCCAGCCGATGTCGGCCAAGATCGAGCGCAAGGGCCGCGACTACAAGGGTTCCTTCATGGGTGGCTCGGCCGGTGCCGGGCTCGATATCATCGGCGGCAATGTCGTCGACGCCCGCAAGGTCGTCTTCACCATCAACCGCAACCAACTGCGTGGCGTCATGCAGGCACGCATTCCCGACGACAATTCGATGACGGTGACGATCGCCGTGCGCGTTCAGGACCAGTTGGTGCCGGTCATCGGCATGAGTCTTAAGCGGGTCGATGCCGTCGAAGTCGGCTCCATCGCGCCGAACTGAGCGACGAAAATCGCTTCAGACTTTCCTGGAATTGCTCGAATACACCCCAAAAAACCAAAGAGGCGGCAGCCCATCGCCACCGCCTCCTTTGAAACAGTCGGGCGTCAGCCCTTGATCGCGGCGGTCACCTCGTCATACGCCTTGCAGGCGTCGGCCAGGGTCGTGGAGCCCTGATATTTGGTCGTCACCGCCTGGACCTTGGCGGTCAGGTCAGCCGCCTTGGAGGGATCCTTGGTGATCGCCTCCTGCAGCGCGGCGGCCATGTCCTGCGCCTTCTTGGTCGCCATCTCGGTCGTGCATTCCGGCGCCTTCGAACAGGCGGAACCGGCAAGCGCCGCCAGCCCGACGGCAACGAGCAAAAACTTCTTCATGTCAGTCATCTCCTCAAAAGGGTGGGACATGATCGCCGCTCACCCCCAATGGCCGAAGCCGAGCGTGCTTAGCCTTCGATTGTGGCAACAAGCAACGCGTTACCGACGTCAACTTGTGTAACGCGCCTGCAACATTGCCAACGGCCGGATTCAGGCTACCGTGTCGGTGGCGGCGAAGTTCAGCTGCGCGGTTGTAGCAGCGCCAAGACGGCCGTCGATGCGGCAAGGATGGCAGTCGCAGTCAAAGGCGCTGTCGGGCCATAAGTGTCCACAACATAACCGCCGACAACCGCGCCGATGGTGATGGCGACCTGAAAGGACGCGACCATCAGGCTGCCCGCTGCTTCCAGCGCGTCCGGCGCCGCGCGAGACAGATTTGTCGGCAGCACCACCGGCGCCATGCCGAAGGCGAAGCCCCATAGCGTGGCGAAGCCAAAGGCAACGCCGATGTGCACGCCCCAAAGCACCAATGCCAGCGCCGCGAACGCCATCAATGCGGCCGTAACCACAAGAGCCACGTGGATATTGGCGTCGGCCATGCGGCCACCGGCAATATTGCCGATCACAGCCGCGATGCCAAATCCGAGCAACGCCAGGGCAATCGGCCCGGTCGCAAGGAGCGTCACGTGTTCGAGAAACGGACGTACATAGACCGAGCCGGCAAAATGCCCCGTCATCAGCAAAAGGATAGCAAGCATACCGAGTTGAATGCCACGCCGGCGTGTCAGCCGAAGGACGTCTGCAAGACTATTGCTTGCCGTTGCAGGCAAGGTCGGCAGGCTGAGTAACTGCAGCAGCATGGCAAGCAAGGCCAGCCCCGCCGTCATGGCCATGGCGCTGCGCCAACCCAGCCAGTCGCTGATCAACGCACCCATCGACGGTGCGGCAATTGTTGCGAGCGAGACGCCGAGGGTGACGATAGCCATGCCCCGCCCCGTCGCATTGGCGCCAACCAGCCTCGCCACGACGGCTACCGAAAGTGCCCAGAAAGCGCTGAGAGCGATCCCCAGCCCGGCCCGACCCAACAATAACAGCCAGAAATTGGGCGCCAGCGCCGCAAGAATGTTGGAACCGACCGCCAAGGCCATGAGGCCGACAAGCACCGTCTTGCGGTTCAATCGGCCGATGAGGACATTGCTCAACATGGCCGTCACGGCGCCGACGGAAGCGGTGGCGGTGACCACCTGCCCGGCCATCCCCTCGCTGATGCCGAGATCGCGCGCCATCGGCGTCAACAGACCTGCCGGCAGGAATTCGGCGGACACCAGCGCAAAGCTGGTGGCCGCCAACGAAAGGACCGCGAACCATGTGGTTGCACTCCACGTGGCCGGCGCGGCGGCATCAAGGTCTATCGCCGCGTCTTCAAGCTGTAATGTTGTGTCAGTCACGGAAGGATCTCCAAAGTTTGGAGATCTTCATAAACGAGTCTTTTCGGATGATATGTATCTCAAAATCCGAAATTCATGTCTATTCGTCCTGGAATTGTGCGGCGCACAACGCCCGGCGAGACATTGGTGATGCGCTTGAAGGCGCGCGCGAAGGATGCCTCGGAATCATAGCCCAAGCGGGTAGCAACCTCGGCCACCGACAAGCCGTTTTGCCCCAACAACTCGCGGGCAAGCTGCATGCGCAGACGGGCGAGATAGCGTGCCGCGCCTTCTCCCAATACCGCACTGAAGCGCTTCGCGAAAATCGAGCGCGATTGGCCTGCCAGGCCGGCGAGGCTTTCGAGCGTCCAGTTATGGCCGGGGTCTCTGTGCATGGCTGCCAGAGCGCGGCCAATATGGGGGTCGCGGATGGCCGCGAGCCAACCGGTGGTCGAAGCCCCCGTGCAATTGACCCAGCAGCGAATGAGCCGGGCTGTCAGCAAGTCCGCCATCCGAGACAAGATGGTGGCGCTGCCCATCTGCGGTTGCGCGGCTTCGGCAGTCATAGCCGCCAGCAAAGGACCAACGACCGGGTCATTGCCGGCCACGTCGCAACCCTTGATGATAGGCGGCATCAACGTAATCAGCGGGTTTAGCGCACAGGCAACCAAGGCCATGGAGCCGCAGAAAAGGGTGCTTGCCGCGCCCGTGCCTTCCCGCACCACTTCGCAGACGTTGCCCCCCAACTTGGTCACCTGGCAACCCTCGAGCGAGTCGCCCACGACGTCCGGCGCACTCGCCAGCCGATGGGCGATACCTTGCGGCAGCAGCACCAGATCGCCATCGCGCAACTCCTGCCAGCCTTGAGCTTCGGTATGAATCCAGCATGGACCCTGACCAACAAAGTGAAAACGCAGCAGCGATTGTTGCGGAAATTCTATGCTCCAAGGATGTCGGAGCTCGCAGCGGCCATAATTGACTCCACTCAAGCGAAAGTCCTGTAGGACTTCGCTGAGCGCATCCGTCGGGATGTGAGGCGGAGAACCCGGCCGGGACGAATAGTCAAGCATCGGGCTGATATAGACACCAATCGTCCGACAGGCAAGCGGAGACCGTTGTTCCACCAGGGGAATCGCTCCAACGGCACCCTACCCGTCCTGGCAGGCTCCCCGCCCTTGCCTCCCGCTCCAACTGCATGCAAGGAGTGATGTCGGACACAGGGACAAGAGGCATGGCAGCGGAAGCATCAGGCAGCGATCTCATTCAGGTGGTGGCTTTGCTGGCGGCGGGTGTGGTGGCCGTCCCGATCTTCAAGCGCATGGGTCTCGGTTCGATTCTCGGTTACCTGGCCGCCGGCGTGGTGATCGGCCCATTCGGCATCGGTGTCTTTTCTGAATCGGGAGCCATCCTCCACGTCGCCGAACTCGGCGTCGTCATGTTCCTGTTCATCATCGGCCTGGAAATGCAGCCGTCGCGGCTCTGGGGCCTGCGCCGCGAGATCTTTGGGCTTGGCGCGCTTCAAGTCGGGGTATGCGCCGTGCTGCTGACCGGTGTCGGCATGGCCGGAGGGTTTCCGATCGCGCAATCCTTCGTCGCCGGCGCCGGTTTCGTGCTGACCTCGACGGCCATCGTCATGCAGCTTCTTGAGGAACGCGGCGAAATCGCCTCGCCCAAGGGCCAACGCATCGTTTCCATCCTGCTGCTGGAGGATCTGGCGATCGTGCCTCTGCTCGCCCTGATCGCTTTCCTGGCGCCCGGCGGTGCCGATAACAGCCTGTCGGAGCGGCTGACCGAGGTCGGCATCGGCCTCGCCGCGATCGTCGGACTGGTGGTGGCGGGACGCTACCTGCTCAACCCCTTCTTCCGCATCCTGGCGGATGCCCGTGCGCGCGAAGTGATGACGGCCGCGGCTCTTCTGGTCGTACTCGGGTCGGCGCTCGCCATGCAGCTCAGCGGCCTGTCGATGGCGATGGGCGCGTTCCTGGCCGGCGTGCTGCTCTCGGAATCGACCTTCCGCCATCAACTCGAAGCCGACATCGAGCCGTTCCGTGGCATCCTGCTCGGCCTGTTCTTCCTTGCGGTCGGCATGTCGCTCGATCTGCATGTGGTGGCCGCGAACTGGAAGCTGATCGCCATCTATGTCGTCGCCTACATGGTGATGAAGGCTTTCGGCATCTACGTCGTCGCCCGCATCCTGAAATCAGGCCACCGCGAGGCGCTGGAACGCGCGGTCTTCATGGCGCAAGGCGGTGAATTCGCTTTCGTGCTCTATTCCGCGGCCGCCGCCGTTGGCATCATCGATGGCCAGGCAAACGCGACGCTGACGGCGATCGTCATCATCTCCATGGTGCTGACGCCGCTGGCGATCATTGCCTTGCGCTATTTCACGCCGCGCGACGAGCAGTCGCTGGACGGCGTCGAAGTCGCCGACGGCCTGACCGGCAGCGTGCTGGTCATCGGCTTCGGCCGCTTCGGCCAGATCGCGAGCCAACCCTTGCTCTTGCGCGGCATCGACGTCTCGATCATCGACAACGATGTCGAGATGATCCAGGCGGCCGCCGATTTCGGCTTCAAAGTCTATTATGGCGACGGCACGCGGCTGGACATCCTGCACGCGGCCGGGGCCGGCCGCGCGCGGGCCGTGCTCATCTGTGTCGACAAGCCCGACGCCGCCATCCGGATCGCCGAACTCGTCAAGGCGGAGTTCCCCTTGCTTACGGTGCTGGCACGTGCGTTCGACCGCGGCACGGCACTGCAGCTCATTCGCGCCGGCGTCGACTATCAGCTGCGCGAAACCTTCGAATCGGCGCTCGTCTTTGGTGGCTCGACCCTCGAGGCGCTGGGCGTCGATCCCGAAGACGTCGCCGAAACGATCGAGGACGTCAGGCGCCGCGACACGGCCCGGTTCGAGACCCAGCTCGCCGAAGGCATCCGCTCGGGACAGCGTTTCCTGAAAGGCAATATCGGCACGCCGATCCCGGCCCCGCTTTCCACGCCCCGCCGTCCCGGCCAGGCGCTCAACGAGGAAACGGCCGGCGTCCTGCATAAATCCGAACCGGCGAATTGAATTGGGGAATCAGGCAATGGAACTGGACAGCAGAGCCCTGTCGGTCACCAAATTCTGGCGCGACGCCGGCGAGGATGCGTGGTTCGAGAAGAACAACGCTTTCGATGCCGATTTCCGCGACGGCTTCCTCGACCTCCATTACGCCGCCGCGCGCCGTGAATACGACGACTGGTCAGGATGTGCCGAAGGCTCGCTGGCGCTGATGATCCTGCTCGATCAGTTTCCGCGCAATTGCTTTCGCGGCACCGGCCACATGTTCGCGACCGACCCGTTGGCAAAGCACTTCGCGCAAAAGGCGGTTGCTGCCGGCCATGACGTCGTGCTGGAGCCGGAAGTCCGAGTGTTCCTTTATTTGCCGTTCGAACATTCGGAAAACCTTGCCGACCAGGAACTGTCCGTCGAACTTCACACCGCCAGGGCCGAGTTCAATCTGAAATACGCGCTGGAACATCGTGACATCATCCAGCGCTTCGGCCGTTTCCCGCACCGCAACAGAATGCTCGGCCGCGAGACGACGGCTGAGGAAAAAGCGTTCCTGGATGACGGTGGTTTCTCCGGCTGATTTCTGCGGTCTAGCGCAGCCACCAGTCGCGGCCGGATGGCAGCCGCTCGATGCCGGCCGCGTCGACCGCGTCCAGGCGATCGACAACGCGTTTTCCGTCTACGGTAAGGTCCGGCGCGATCTCGGCCAGCGGCGCCAGCACGAAGGCGCGCTCCAGCATGCGCGGGTGCGGCACTTCGAGGCCCGTTTCATGGATGATGCGGTCGCCGAACACCAGGATGTCGATGTCGATCAGGCGCGGCCCCCACCTCTCTTCACGCACGCGTTTGAGCTTTCGCTCGGCATCGAGGCAGAGGTCGAGCAGTGTCCGCGGCGACAGCCGTGTCGACAATTCGGCGGCCGCGTTGAGGAAATCCGGCTGGTCGAGCTTGCCCCAGGGCGGCGTCCGGTAGAGCGAAGAAACGGCAGCCACGTCAGTATCGGAATCGGCGTCGAGCAGGCGTAACGCGGCCCCCATCGACTTGGCCGGATCGCCGAGATTGCCGCCGAGGCTCAGATAGACGGTATTACTCGGGCCAGACAACGGTCACCTCGACGTAATCGAGCACGCCAGGCACCGGGGCATTCGGCTTGCGAACGGTAACCTCGGCTTTGCGGATCTGGGGAAAGCGCCCGGTGAGAGCCTTTGCGACTTCCAGGGCCAAGGCCTCGATCAGGAAACGCCTGTGTCCAGTGATGATTTCCTCAATGACGGTGAAGGCGACGCCGTAATTGACCGTTTCCCCGATGGCGTCATCGACGAGCGCGCGTCCGGGCTCGACGGTGAGCGAGGCATCGACATAGAAGCGCTGACCGAGCGCTTCTTCCTCGTCCAGCACGCCGTGCCGGGCAAAGAAGGCGCAATTCTTCATGCGGATGACATACATGGCTCAGCGTTCCGATCCGGTTTCCCGCGCCAGCATAGCATCCGCCACGGCCAGCGCGTCCACGTTGATTGCGACATCATGGACGCGAAACAGATGCGCGCCCTTGAGCCGGAGAATGACGCTGGTCGCCGCCGTCCCGGCAGCCCGGTCGGCCGCGTCGCGGCCGGTGACGGTGCCGATGAAGCGTTTTCGCGACGTCCCGGCCATCAGTGGGAAGCCGAGCGCGCCGAGCTCGGAAAACCGTGCCATCAGGTCGAGGTTTTCCTCCGCTGTCTCCTTGGCGAAACCAAAGCCGGGGTCGAGCACGATCTGGTCGTCTGCGACACCTTGCCCGCGCCCGATCTCCAGCGATTTCCCCAGGAACGCGAGCTGGTCCGCGATCACGTCGGGAAGCTTCTCGCGATCCCGGCCGGTATGCATGATGACGAGCCCGGCGCCGGTTTCGGCCGCCACCCGCGCAATGTCGGGCTCGCGCTGCAGACCCCAGACATCATTGACGATGTGCGCGCCGGCGGCCACGGCGAGCCGCGCTGTCTCCGCACGATAGGTATCCACCGAGATCAGCACGTCGCCCGCACGCGCCAGCGCCTCGATCACCGGCAGGATACGGGCCTGCTCCTCGGTGGCCGAGATCGCGGCGGCGCCCGGCCGGGTGGATTCTCCGCCGACATCGATGATTGCGGCGCCTTCCCCGATCATGCGGCGCGCCTGGACCAACGCGGTTTCGGGAGCATCAAACAGGCCGCCATCGGAGAAGCTGTCGGGCGTGACATTGAGGATGCCGACCACCACGGCCTTGCCGCCAAGCTCGAGATGGCGCTCATGCGCCAGCTGCCATCGCCTCGCCGTCATTGCGCATCAACCATGGGCTCATCAACCAAGAGGTCATCAACGATGTGTGATCCGCATCGGATCAGTTCCGTTGCGCCGGCAAAGGCCGTAAAGCAAGGTGACCGAAGAGGCAACATGATGACACGATCCCTGCTCTGCGCACTGCTGCTTACCGCCGCCGTTCCGGCGGATGCGGCCAATCTGGTGAAGACATACAGCTATTTCGCCATCGGCGGCAGAACGCTGGAGGATATCGAGCAGCAACTCGCCAAACACGGGCCGCAGGTCAAAAGCACGGGATCGCGCCACCCTGGCGCCACCCAGATGGCCTTCACGACACGCATCAGCTACGCCCGCCAGTCCGGCTCCTGCCGGATCGCCGACGCGGTCGTGACCGTCAAGGTCAAGGTGATCCTCCCCGAATGGCGCCGCCCGCGCAAAGCCGATGCCGACGTGCGGCTGTTCTGGGATACATTGTCGGCCGACATCAAGCGCCATGAAGACCGCCATGTCGAGATCGCCAAGAACCACGGCCGTGCACTCGAAGACGCGTTGAAGGCAACCTATCCGCAGAAGGATTGCGATGCGGCAAAGGCCAAGGCCGCCGAGATCACGGCGGTTCAGCTAGCCAGACACGATCAGGATCAGGTGCGGTTTGACCTTGTCGAAGGCGCCAATTTCGAAAGCCGCATCCTGCGGCTGATGCGCTACAGGATGGAGCGCATCGGAAGTGGCCGATTGCCGCCGCCGACCTGAATTTCCTCACCGCTTCCGTTGGCCTGGATGCAAGCCAACCGGGCGGAAGCGTAGTGCCAGTTTCGATTTTTTTCGAGCACTAGTCGAAATAGGCCTATACGGAACGACATATCCAGGGTTGCTACAGCCACAAGCTGGAAGCACGAGCATCACGATCGATCGCACCGCGGATGCAACAGACAGACCCGATGCGGCAGCGCAAAGCGCATGGACGAGAAGTATGGACCAGGCTGTCGACAAGCAGGTCATCGCGGCGGCGAACGCGCCGCTGACCGAAAGCGAAAAGAACGCCATCATCGGCGGCGTCCTCCTGTCGATGCTGCTGGCAGCCCTCGACCAGACCATCGTCGCGCCCGCCATGCCGACCATCGGGCGCTCGCTCGGCCACGCCGAATACCTGCCATGGATCGTCACCGGCTATCTCTTGACCGCAACCGCCGTGGCACCGCTCTACGGCAAGATTTCCGACGTCCATGGACGGCGGCCGACCGTCTATGCGGCAATCCTCATCTTTCTCGCCGGATCGCTGGTCAGCGCGCTGGCCCCCAACATGTTCGTCCTTATCCTGGGGCGCGCGATCCAGGGGGCCGGTGGCGGCGGCCTTTTCGCGCTGACACAGACCGTGGTCGGAGATCTTGTCCCGCCGCGCGAGCGGGCGCGCTATGCGGCGTGGTTCTCCGGCACCTGGGCCGTTGCCAGCGTCGCCGGGCCGCTGCTGGGCGGCACTTTTGCTGAACATCTGCACTGGTCCCTCATCTTCTGGATCAACATTCCGCTGGGCATTGTTGCGATGGCGATCATCAACAAGCCGCTCAAGAAGCTGCCGATCGCGGCCAAGAATCACAGCATCGATGGTCTCGGCGCATTGCTGCTCATCGTGGCCACAGCGCTGTTGCTGCTGGCGCTGAACTGGGGCGGCAGCGCCTACCCCTGGTTATCGCCGGAAGTCATCGGCGTCCTGGCGTGCTCCGCGCTTTTCTGGGGCGCCTTTGCCCTGCGGCTGATGCGGGCGGCCGAACCGCTCATTTCGCTCGAGGTGCTGGGCAACCCGATCGTCCTGGCCGGCACTCTGTCGATGTTCCTGCTCCAGGCCTCCAGCGTCGGCCTTGCCGTCTATCTGCCCGTCTATCTGCAATCGATACTTGGCCTGACGGCGAGCGAGTCGGGCATTGCAATGCTTGGCCTACTGCTTGGAACCGTGGGCGGCGCCGCTTCCAGCGGCCGCCTGATACCGCGCTTCACCCACTACAAGCGCATCGCCATGGTCGGCGTCATCTTCGCAATCCTGTGCATGGGCCTGCTGGCCTTTGTCGCCGGCCATACATCGCTGCTTGTCGTCGAGGTCCTGACCATCTGTATCGGGCTGGGAACCGGGACGACATTTCCGGTAACCACCGTCTCCGTGCAGAACGCCGTCGACCGCGTGCATCTTGGCGTAGCGACTGGGGTGCTTACCTTTCTGCGTTCGCTGGGCAGTGCATTGGGGGTCGCGATGCTCGGCGCCGTCGCTCTGGGCTTCGGATTGCCGCTGGCCGGTGAAGGCGTTGAGGTGGCGGGACATGTCGTATCGGCCGAACCCTTCGCGATGATCTTCCTCGTCGCGGCCGGCACTCTGGGACTGGGCCTCATCGCGCTGACCCTGATGCCCGAGAAAGAACTTCGAGGCCACGTCGACGATCCGGCGCCGATCCTGGCGGAATAATTAGCCCGAGACGCCGAGCTTCTTCTGCAGGCTGGTCGACGAAGTCGTATACTGGAACACGATGCGTTCGCCGGGGTTGATGACGCGCTTGGCGGCCTGCGCCATCAGCGCCACCTCGTGGAAACCCGACAGGATCAGCTTCAGCTTGCCCGGATACGAGTTGATATCGCCCACCGCGAAAATGCCGGGCACCGATGTCTGGAACTTCTCGGTGTCGACCGGGATCAGGTTCTCGTGGAGATTGAGCCCCCATTCCGCGATCGGGCCGAGCTTCATGGTCAGCCCGAAGAACGGCAGCATGCGCGTACAAGACACCTCGATGTCGCCATCCGGACCGCCCTTGATCGTGGCCGATGCCAGCTGGCCATCGGCCCCGGTAAGTCCGGCCACCTGGCCGACCCTGAATTCCAGCTGCTTCATCTCCTGCATGGCGTACATCTTGTTGACGCTGTCGGGCGCCGCGCGAAACTCTGGCCGCCGATGAACGAGCGTCACGCTCTTTGCCACCGGCTGCAGGTTCAGCGTCCAGTCAAGCGCCGAGTCGCCGCCGCCCACGATGACCAGGTCATGGCCACGAAAATCCTCCATCCGGCGGACCGAATAGAAGACGCTCGCGCCTTCAAAGGCTTCGATGCCGGGAATTGGCGGGCGCTTCGGCTGGAATGAGCCGCCGCCGGCGGCAATCACCACCACCTTGGCCTCGAACACCTCGTTCTCGTCCGTGGTCACGCGAAAGCCGCCGTCGTCCAACTTTTCGAGACTGGAGACCATGCGGTTGTAGGTGAAGTCAGGCTTGAACGGCGCAACCTGCTCGAGCAGCTTGTCAACGAGCCCTTGCGCCGAGATCGAGGGCCAGCCGGGAATGTCGTAGATCGGCTTTTCCGGATAGAGTTCCGCGCATTGGCCGCCGGGCTTGTCGAGAATGTCGATCAGATGGCACTTCAGGTCCAACAGGCCGAGCTCGAACACGGCGAACAGGCCGACCGGCCCGGCCCCGACAATGAGGACGTCTGTGCTGATGATGCCGGTCATGATGCGCCTCGCTGCGAAAGTCTAGGCGAGACTGCATGACCGTTGGCCCGCTGCCAAGCGTCAGCGGGAAAAATCGCCGATGCTGGATTTCAGCCCTGACGTTCGGGAACCCGCACGATCAGGCCGTCGAGAGCGTCGCGCACCTTGATCTGGCACGACAGGCGCGAGTTCGGCTGGACCTCATAGGCGAAGTCCAGCATGTCTTCTTCCATCGTCTCGGGCTCGCCGACTTCGGCCGTCCATGCCTCGTCGACATAGACATGGCAGGTCGCACAGGCGCAGGCGCCGCCGCACTCCGCCTCGATGCCCGGCACGGCGTTGCGGATGGCGTTTTCCATGACCGTCGAACCGTTTTCGGCATCCACGTCGAAATGTGTGCCGTCATGGGCGATGAAGGTCAGCTTGGTCATTTGTCACCTGAAGGGAGTTTCGCCCGGGACGAAGGGAGGTTCGCCCGGGACGAAAGGGAATTTCGCCCGAGATAATCACTCCGGCAAACAAGTCAACTGCCGCGCGAAAGCGGCGCTCCGTGACGTTTTTGTCACAAACCGGAATCAGCGACTGATGGCGGCTATGAAGTCGCGCACTTCATCGATCAGCCCGCCGAGCCGCTTGAGGGTCTGGACGTCCTCCGGCCGGTGCTCGATATCGGTGGCGCAGTCGGCGATGGCAAAGGCGCCCACGCCGCGGGCCGACCCTTTCAAGCCGTGAGCCAGCAGAAGCCGGTCCTTGATGTCGGCATCGACTATTTTGTCGCGCACCGATAATGCCTGCTGTACAAATAGCGCCAGCACCTCTTGCTCGAGGGCGCGGTCGCCCATCGTTTGCCGGGCAAGGTGTGCCAAATCGACCGGCCGGGACTGCCTCGTTCCCGATACGTCGCCCCCCGGCATTGAGAAGGCAATGCCGCTTTCGCCACGCATGAACTCGAACTCCATTTTCTTCGGCCGCCAGAAAACTAGGCGATTCCAGTGGACAACGGGTTAATGAATGGCCGGGAAAAATGTTGCGAAAGCGGCGCCCAAATCACGGTTGCGTTAACCTTATATTTAAAGTTTTACGTATCCCGCGGAATGCATGTTTTCTTTACCCCCCTGTGTCATTACGATACGAGGGTCCATTTTCAGCCTCCTGCGCGGGGGTAAGACAAACAGAATTATAAGCCCCCGCGGCAGCTAGTACAGGGTAGCGAAGGCATGGCGAAGAAACCAACGACGACCAGAAATCTCGACAGCGACGTAGCCAGGGAACTCGAAAAAGCACTCGATCTCGACTTGAGCGGCGATGCCGACAGCGGCGACCTCGATATCGCGGCTTCGATGGAAGATCTGGAAGCGCAGATATCCCAGGCCGCAGACGAGCTGGCACGCGAGGGACGCAATCAGCCGCCGACGGCGCCCGTCGTCAATCAAGCTCAGGCCGCCAAACCCGCGCCAATGGCCAAGCCGGCCGAGCTTCGCCCGGTGGAGACGCGCAACGGTGGCCAGCCCGCCGGCTTCGCGCCAGCCAACGATGATCGCCAGAAAGATTACAAGACCCTTCTGCACAGCCTGAACAGGCGCGCCTCCAATACCATCTACTGGGTCATCGCCTTTGTCTCGCTCGCCTGGATCGCCGGCGCCGGCGGATTGGCCAACCTGCTTTTTGGACCGAGCATCTGGCGGATACGCACGCTGGACCAGTTCTTTGCCCGCCCCGAACTGATCGGCCTCGCCGTCGCGGCAATCGTGCCCGTCATTCTGTTCTGGGCCTTCGCGGCGATGATTCGCCGCGCCCAGGACATGCGCATCGCCGCGCAATCGATGACGGAAGTGGCTTTCCGCCTGACGGAGCCGGAAAACATGGCTCAGGATCGCGTCATGATGATCGGCCAGGCCGTCCGCCGCGAGGTGGCCGCAATGGGCGAAGGCATCGAACGCACCCTTGCCCGTGCCGTCGAACTGGAAACGCTGGTCCACAGCGAGGTCAACCAGATCGAGCGCTCCTATTCGGAAAACGAAACCCGGATCAGGTCGCTGGTCGACGGACTGGGCAGCGAACGCGAAGCGGTGGTCACCCATGCCGAACGCGTCCGCGCCTCGATCTCCGGCGCGCACGAGACGTTGCGCGATGAAATCGGCGCGGCAAGCGACATCATCCGCGACAGCATCCTCAATGCGTCGACCAAACTGTCGATGACGATCACCAATTCCGGCGACACGCTGATCGACCGCATCAACGAAAGCTCGATGTCGATCTTCGACTCCGTGGAGGGCCGCCTCGACAACATCACCGACCGGCTTTCAACCTCTGGTGAGGCTTTCGCCAGCCTGCTCGACACCCGTATCGCCAAGCTGACGGACACCACGGACGGCTTGACCCGTTCGTTGACCGACCTGCTCGACGACCGCACCACCGGCATGGTCTCGCTGCTCGGCGGCGCCGCGCGCACCCTCAATTCCGAGTTCGAAGCCAGCCTCAACGGCATCGAGCGCACCTTGGCCGAACGCGGCCAGGCGCTGATCAGCGAGTTCCAGACCCGCGCAGAAGCGCTGGATACCGGCACCCAGAAGCTCAATGCCGCGCTTGAGGCCCGTGCCCGCCAGATCAACGAAACTCTGGTCGAGCGTGCGCGTGAAATCGCCCACACCTTCGCCGAGAGCAAGGACACGCTGTCGGCCATGATCGATCAGGGCAAGACCCAGATCGGCGCCGACATGGCCGACATCGTCACCTCGACCTCATCCATGCTCGAAGCGCGCGCCAGCGATTTCGCCGGCCGCATGGAGGCAGCCCGCCACGTCGTGTCGCGCTCCTTCGACGCCGACATCCAGAGACTTGCCGATGCGCGCGTCGGTATCGAGGAAGCCGTCGAAAACCACAGCCGCAAGCTCTCCGAGAGCCGTGAGCGCATGGCGGCCGCCATGCAGGCGGACCTGGAGAAATTCGCCGATGGCCGCGCCGGCATCGATGCCGCCGTGACCAACCAGGTGCAGAAGCTGGCCGAAGGCCGCGGCCTGATAGCGCGTGCGCTCGAAGAAGACCTGCGCAAGGTCAACGAATCGCGCGCCGCCATCGATGCGTCGCTCGGTAGTCATCTCGAACGATTGGAAGAAGGCCGCAACAGGCTCTCTCTGGCTCTCAACGAAGACTCTGGTAAATTGGTGCAAGCTCGCACGATCATTGATGAAATGGTCGCCGGACATGTCGGAAAGCTGGCTGAAGGCCGCAACATCCTGTCGCGCGCCCTGGAAGCTGATCTCGGCAAACTGTCCGACAGCCGCGCCGACATAGACGGCCTTGTCGCCGGCCAGGTCGAGAAGATCGCCGAGGGCCGAGCGGTGCTCGCCAAGGCGCTGGAAAACGACATTGCCGGTATCAAGAACCTCATCGAGGCGCATTCGGCAAAACTGGCCGAAGACCGCTCGCAGCTCGGCCGTTCGCTCGAAAGCGACCTGTCGGGCATACGCGGCCTGATCGACAGCCATTCCGGGCGCCTGGCAGAAGACCGCGGCCTGCTGTCGCAGACGCTTGAAGCCGACCTCGCCAAGCTGGCCGAAAGCCGCTCCAGCATCGACGGGCTGGTCGCCGGCCAGGTCGAGAAGCTGGCCGAGGGCCGCGACATCCTCAAGCGTGCGCTGGAATCCGACCTCAACACGATCAAGAGCGTCATATCGAGCCAGTCGGACAAACTGGCCGAGGATCGCGGACAGCTCTCGCGCGTTCTGGAAGCCGATCTGCAGAATGTGAACAGCGTTATCGCCGATCACATGAACAGGCTGGTTCAGGATCGCTCGACCTTGTCGAAAGCGCTGGAGGACGATCTCGCCAAGCTGGCCGAAAGCCGCTCCAGCATCGACGGGCTGGTCGCCGGCCAGGTCGAGAAGCTGGCCGAAGGTCGCGACATCCTGCGCCGCGCATTGGAGGCCGACCTCAACACGGTCAGAAACACCGTTGCCGACCAGTCCCAGAAACTGGTCGACGATCGCTCCCAGTTCGCCCGTGCACTGGAGGCCGATCTCGAAACCGTCAACAGCCTTGTCAACAGCCATTCGGACCGGCTTGCCCAGGAGCGTTCGACACTGTCGAAGGCGCTTGAGGCCGACCTGCTGACCGTTAGCGGGCATGTTAACAATCATGCGGAGCGGCTTGTCGAGGAGCGTTCGACACTGTCGAAGGCGCTGGAGGACGATCTCGCCAAGCTGGCCGAGAGCCGATCCAGCATCGACGGTCTGGTTGCCGGCCAGGTCGAGAAGCTCGCCGAGGGCCGCGACATTCTCAAGCGCGCTCTCGAAGCCGACCTGCAGAGGCTGGCCGAAAGCCGCGGCGATATCGATGAGATCATCGCTGGACATGTCGGCAAGTTGTCCGAAGGCCGCAATATGCTCAGCCGCGCGCTGGAAGACGATCTCGGCAAGCTCGCCGAGACCCGCAGGGACGTCGATCGCTCGCTGTCCGGCCACATCGACCAGATCGCGGCCAGGAGCACGGACATTTCCGCCGCGATTGCTGCCGATGTCGACAAGATCGAGCAGGCGTTCAGCCGCCAGACCGGCATCATCGAGGAACGCGCCGGCACCATGGAGCGCGCGCTGTCGACTGGTGTCGATAACGTCCGCAGCGTGCTCGAGAAGAGCGCGGTCTTCGTCGCCGGCGCCTTGCGCGAAAAGGTCCTGGAAGTCACCAGCACGCTGCACGAGCAGGCGGGTGCGGCCTTCAGTGACGCCGATCGCAAGATCGCCGAGCGCGCCGAACAGACGTCCGCCGCCCTGCTGGCACGGGCCGAAGACATCGCCCGCACCTTCGAGGAGGCCGATCGGCGCCTGCACGCCCGTGCGGAAGATACGTCGAACGCCTTGCTCGCCCGCGCCGACGACACTTCCAGCTCGCTGCTGGCCCGCGCCCATGAAACCGCCGACCAGCTCGCCGCTCGCGCTGGCGAGATCGCCGGGACCTTCGACATGGCGGACCAGAAGCTCGCCGCCCGTGCCCAGGAGACCGCCGATCAGCTGGCCGCCCGCGCAAGCGAGATTGCCGGCACGTTCGACGCGGCCGACCAGAAGCTCGTCGCCCGTGCCGTGGAGACGGCGCAGTCGCTGGCCGCCCGCGCCGGCGACATCCTGCGCAACTTCGAAAGCGCCGACCAGCGGCTCGGCATGCGCATCGGCGAATCCGCCGAGGCGCTCGCCGCCCGCGCGTCGGACCTTGGCCGCATCTTCGACGCCGCCGACCAGCATTTGGTCTCGCGCATCGCCGAGGGTTCGGGCGCGCTGTCCAGCCGGGCGTCCGAAATCGCCCGCATCTTCGACGACGCCGACCAGCGCCTGGTTTCGCGCATCGCCGACAGCACCTCGACGATCGGCGAGCATGCGCAGACCATCGTCGGCGCCTTCGCAAGCACCGAACAGAGGGTTGCCGATCGCGCGCGCCAGACCGGCCAGGATCTTGCCGTGCATGCCCGCGAAATCGAGCAGGCGCTCGCCGGTGCCGACGAGCGTCTCGCGTCGAGCGCGGCGGCCGCCGCCGCCCGAGTCGAAGAGCAGATCGCCGGCGTCGAAAACCGGCTCGCCAACACTGCCGAGACGATGGGCCAAAGGCTCAACGAGCAGGTATCGACCGCCGAGGCGCAACTCGTATCGCGTGCCAACGTGATCGCGGAGACCTTCACCGCGGTCGGCCAGCATATCGGCCAGAGCACCAACGACGCCGCCAAGACGATCGGTGCCAACACCCGCGAGCTCAACACCATGCTCGCGGCGCGGTCCGCCGAGATGTCGAAGATCCTCGACGAAACCGCGCGGCCTTTGGTCGAGCGCTTCGCCCAGGGCGGCTCGGAACTGCAAAAGAGCATGGAAGAAGTCACCGAACGCGCGACCGAGAAGCTGCGTAGCGAGAATGCGACCCTGGTCAACGCGCTCGCCAACCGTACCGCCGAAACCTTGTCGGCGGTCGAAGGCGCCCGTTCTTCGCTGTCCGACAGCGTCGCCGATCTCATCGGCCGCATGACCAAATCCAGCTCGCAGCTCGGTCAGTTGATCGAGCAGGCCGCGGTCAACCTCGGCGAGGTCGACCAACGTCTGACCGGCAGTACGCAAAGCTTCGCTGCGACCACCGAAAAGGCGGCACAGACCTTTGCCAGCTCGGCGCGTCTGGTCGATTCGAACACGACAAGGCTGACGGAACTGTCGTCGTCGACCTTGCGCGAAGTCGCCTCGATCGCCACCAAGTTCGACGAACACAGCCGTCTGCTCGCCGGCGCTTCCGACCTCCTGAGCTCGGCCCAGAGCAACCTCGAACACACGCTGGAAAGACAGTCGTCGCTCGAGGACCTCGCCGTCGGCCTGGTCAAGAAGTCGGAAGATCTCGAAAGGGTCATGCGTTCTTTCGAAAACCTCGTGGGCCAGACGCTGCAGAACGCCGAAGGCAAGACGCTGGAATCGGCCGACAAGATCCGCAACGCCATCACCGATGTCGTCGAGTCGGCAACCAAGCGCTTCGCCGATGCGACCGAGGAAATGCGGCGCACGGCGGGCTCGATCAAGAGCGAACTCGACCTCACCCGCGCCGAGCTCAAGAAAGGCGTCATCGAGATGCCGGAAGAGGCCAAGGAATCGACCTCGGCTATCCGCCGCGCCGTTTCCGAGCAGATCAACGCCTTGAAGGAGCTTTCGGATATCGTTGCGAAATCCGGTCGTGGTGGCGACTCCTCGGAACCGCGCCCCTTGCGCCCGGCGCCGCAGGCACCGGCCCCACGCGCCGCCGAGCCGCCCCGTCGTGCCCCGGCACAGCCGCAGGCGGATCTGCGCCCGCCACAGGCACCGCTGGGCGGCGCGGGACTGCGTGGCACGCTCGATCTGGAGCGTCCGGCGGAGGCGGCACCGCGCCAGCGTGCAGCCGATGCCACTGCCCGCGCGCCGCAAGGCGGCTGGGTGCGCGATCTGCTGACCGCCGCGTCGAACGATGCCGAGCTCAGGCCGGCGGCCCCCCAGGCGCCCGCGGAAGCACCGCGCCCGGCCCCTGCCCAGCGTTCGCCGCTGCATGTCGTGGAATCGCTGAACTCGCTGTCCGTCGATATCGCCCGGGCCATCGACCACGATGCCTCGATCGAGCTGTGGAACCGCTATCGGCGTGGCGAGCGTGACGTGTTCACGCGCAGGCTCTACACGCTGAAAGGCCAGCAGACGTTCGACGAAATCCGCCGCAAATACCAGGCGGAGGCCGAATTCCGCGCCGCCGTCGACCGCTATTGCGACGATTTCGAGAAGCTGCTCAAGGATGTCTCGCGCAACGACCGCGACAACATCATGGCGCAGACCTATCTCACGTCGGACACCGGCAAGGTCTACACCATGCTGGCCCATGCCAGCGGCCGCCTGCAGTAAGCGGTCGACAAGCCAAAACGAAAAAGGCGGGGGACTCCCGCCTTTTTTCTTGAAGGGACTGACGTCGCCATCCGGAAGACGCATCCGGGTTTTATTTCGTTTTCCGGAACCGGATCCTGAGTTGTGAAGACGGCAATCATCTTCGACTGCGAGTTTCTCTGCCTTGAGGGCTCGCAACGCAGATTCTGGTGCGCGGCCGATGACCCCGATCCGGTCATCGCCCAGATCGGCGCGGCAAGGCTCGGCCTCGAAGGCGACTTCCCCGTGCTGGGCACGCACAACGCCTATATCAGGCCGATCGACCGATTTGGCGAGAGATACGGGCTCGATCCGTTCTTCACCCGACTGACCGGCATCACAGAAGAAATCATCGAGGCCGAGGGCGTCGAGCTGGAAGATGCCCTTGCAGGCATCGATCGTTTCTCAGATGGGGCTCGGCTCTGGTCCTGGGGCAAGGACGAACTGAACATGATCGCCATCAGTTGCTATGTCGCGGGCATCAAGCCTTCCATCCCGGCCAACCGGTTCGATAACGCCGTCAAGCTGCTGATCGCGGCCGGCATGCCGATCGAGGATTTGGCAAGGACGCCGAGCAACAAGCTTGCGGATTACTACGGCGTCGAACACCCGCCATTGCAGGGGCACGACGCGCTAGACGACGCGCTGTCCGTGACCTACACCCTGCAGCACCTGATGAAGACTGGAAAGCTGCGGCCGGACGCCTTCGAACGTCTGTAGCCCCAAAGAGTTTGGTTGAATCCCTGCGCGCCTGGCGCTCAGATCACCGAACCCGTCCAGCGGACGATCTGCTTGGCCGCATCGCCGAAGGCTGCGTCGAGAGCGCGGACATAGGCGGGGTTGCCGCTGCCCGATACGGGCGCGGATGCGGTGAAGCTCTTGGAAGCCTTCACTTCGCCGTTGCGATCGTTGAGCAAGCGCACGAACAGGTCGACCTCGGCATGTTCGCCGCCATCGACGCGCACCTCGAAGGACCGAACCTCGACGATCACCTGATAGTCGATCGCTAGCCCCTCGCCCGGTTTCCCCACGCCGGCAAAGCTGCCCGAGCGCTGGAACGTCTCGGCCAACCGCGCCTGCACGACCAGCGGCAGGCGGTCAGCCCACTGCGCACCCTTCAGATACTGGATCGAGCGGTCGGAGGGTTTGATGACGATGTTCTGGCTGTCCAGCGCCTTCAGCGCCGAGGGCTGGGCGATCAGAATCTGCCGGCGGCTATGGCCATGCGCGTCGACCATTGGCGCCAACAGTTCGAACGTGTCGAGCGGTGCCGGCTTGCCGCCCAGCACCGCACAACCGGCAACCGTCAGGACAAGCAGCGCCGCGGCTGATTTCAACCCGCCCGTTCCAAGCCTACTCAACGTCACGCGTGATCCCCGTTGTCCCCGGATCGTAAGATCAACCCGCATTCACGAGCTATGTTCTTGCTGCGGGCCGGCGCCGAAGTCAACGCCGCGCCCTGCCGTCGAACTGCCGAACCTCGCCTTCGCCACCCGAAAGGATGCGCTGCGGATTGCGGCTGAGATCCGTCACCGCCTCCTCGATGCGGTTGATCGAGCGACGGCTGTCCTGCACCAGCGCCTCGACATTCTGCAGCCCCTGGCCGGAGAAGCGCGCCAGATTGTCGGTAATGACCCCAAGGCGGGCGTTCAGCGTATCGGCGACCTGCTTGAAGGATTTCAGCGTATCCCTTGCGTCGGCCATCACACCGTCGGCCTGGCCCGAGCCGAGCAGCTTGTCGACCTTGGCGAGGATACCGTCGACCCGCACCGAGGCGTCGTTAAGCCGTTGCGCCAGGTGCCTGGCGTCCTTGATTGTCTGGTCGATGTCGTCGGCCCGATTGGCGATCTTGCCGGTCACCTCCGCGATGTCGGCCGCCGCCTTGTTGGCGCTGTCGCTGGCCTTCTGGATGTTGGCCAGCGCTTCGCGCACCTGTGCCGGGTCGATGCCGTCGAGCACGCCATCGACCTTGGCCAGCGTGCCTTGCGTCTGCTTGGCGAAGTCGTTGACCGATCCCACCGCCGTATCGACGTTCTTGATCACGCCGTCGAGCTGCCGCGAGGTTTCCTTGAGGTTGCCTGTCACCGTATCGACGTTGGAAACGATGCTCTTGATCTTGTCCTTGTCGACGGCATTGAGCAGGCCTTCCGCCGCCTTCAGCGTGCCGTCGAGCTTTCCTGAAACGCCTTTCAGCTCGTCGGACAGCGCGCTGACGGCGGACAGGAATTTGTCGATGCCCTCGGAATTCCTGGCCAGTGCATCGGAAAATGTCTGCACGTTGTGCACGGTCTGCGTCAGCGGCCCGCGGACATCCTTGGTGAAGCCTTCCAGCTCCGTCAGCACCTTGTCGGCGCGGGTGAAGATGTTCTGCGCCGTCTGCAGCAGATTGGTCACGGCCGAAGGGTTGGCGACGATCTCGGCGACCTTGCCTTCCTTTTCGGCCTGGTCGAGCAGCTTCACTTCCTTGGGATCGGCGCCCTTGAGCTCGATATTGGCCTGCCCGGTGAGGCCGGCGAGGCCGATATCGGCCTGCGTCGACTTGGTGATCGGCGTCATCCGGTCGATCTCGGTGTCGGCGATGGCGACAGTTGGATTGTCGACGTCGATATAGACGCGCTTGACGTCGCCAACCTTGACGCCATTGAACAGCACGAAGCTGCCGCGGCCGAGACCGGAAGCCGAGCCCGGAATGCGCACCCGCAGCAGCGTCGTCTCGCCCCTGTCGCCGATCGCGGCCGTCCAATAGACGAAGCCGAAAGCCGCCAGGATCGCAACCAGCGTGAAAATGCCGACAATGACGTAGTTGGCTCTGGTTTCCATTGCTTCACTTATGGCTATGCACGTGCGGCAAGATCAAGTTGCCGGGCGCGTTTTCCGCGGAAATAGGATTTCACCCACGGTTCCTCGCTCTTCAGCATGTCGTCGATACTGCCTTCGACCAGCACCTTTTTCTTGCCGAGCACCGCCACGTGGTCGCATGCGGTAAACAGCGTGTCGAGATCGTGGGTCACCATGTAAACGGTCAGATCCATGGTGTCGCGCAGCTTGACGACGAGCTCGTCGAACTCGGCAGCGCTGATCGGATCGAGGCCCGACGTCGGCTCGTCGAGAAAGACGATGTCCGGATCAAGCGCCAGCGCCCTGGCAAGCGCGGCACGCTTGATCATGCCGCCGGAGAGCTCGGAGGGAAATTTCTGCGCCGCGTCCGGCGGCAGGCCGACCAGCTCGATCTTCAGCAGCGCCAGCTCGTCCATCAGCTTCCTGGGCAGGTCGAGATATTCGCGCATCGGCACCTGCACGTTCTCCATCACGGTCAGCGCCGAAAACAGCGCACCATGCTGGAACAGCACGCCAAGACGCATGTCGATGCGCAGCCGCTCGATATCGCTTGCCTTGTCGACGTCGACGCCGAACAGTTTGATTGTTCCCGACTGCTTGGGCATCAGCCCGAGAATGGTGCGCAACAGCACGGACTTGCCGGCGCCCGACGCTCCGACGAACCCCAGTATCTCGCCGCGCGTGATGTCGAGCGACAGCTTGTCGAGGATCAGCTTGTCGTCAATGGCAACGGTGACGTCGTGCACCGAGAGGACGATTTCACTGTCGTCCTCGCCCTTCACCTCTATCCCGTTGCCCTTCGCCATCTTGTCAGAACTCGATCGCTGCGTAGAACATGGCGAAAAGCCCGTCGAGGATGATGACGACGAAGATCGACTTCACCACCGAAGCGGTCACGTGCTGGCCGAGCGATTCGGCACTGCCGCCGACCTTCATGCCCTCGACGGAGGCGATCGTGCCGATGATCATGGCCATGAACGGCGCCTTGATCAGCCCGGCGAAAATCGTGCTGAGATCGATTGCGACACGCAACCGGTCGATGAAGGCAGCGGGTGGGATATCGGAGTAAAGCCAGGCAGCAACAATGCCGCCGCCGAGTGCGGCGAAATTGGCGATGATCGTCAGGCAGGGCAAGGCGATCACCAGCGCCACAAGGCGCGGAAAGACCAGGACGCCGATCGGATTGAGGCCGATGACCTTCAACGCGTCGACCTCCTCGCGCATCTTCATCGAGCCGATTTCGGCGGTGATCGCGCTGCCGGAGCGGCCGGCGATCATGATTGCCGTCATCAGCACGCCGAGTTCGCGCAGGATCAGCACGCCGACGAGATCGACGACGAAGATATCGGCGCCGAAATAGCTGAGCTGATAAGCGCCCTGCTGGGCAACGATGGCGCCGACGATCGCAGACATCAGCACCACCACGGGGATTGCGCCGACGCCCATGCGATCGATCTGGTTGAAGATCGCCGCCGGGTTGACGGCATGGCCGCGGCCGAGCTTCATCTGCGCGCCGCGGATGGTGGCGCCCAATATATTCATCGAAGCGAGGAAATCGTCGCGCATCTCGTAGACGCGCCGGCCAACCGCCTCCAGTGCCCGAATGACAATGTTGGGCGGCCGCGCCGGTCCGGATTCGGGTTCGCGCCGGACAGCTTCGCCGACCGCGTCGAGCAGGATGGAGGCGATCTCGCTTTGGCCTTGCAGCCGGACCTCGACGTTCTTCTTCTCGAAGGCGCTGACCAGCCGGTCAATCAGCCAGGCGCCGGCGGTATCGATCTTCTCGATTTTTGAAAGATCAAGCGCCAGGGTCTTGAAACCGCTTCGTTTCTCGATTTTGCGCATGTCGGCGTCGATCAGCGCCACGGTGCGTGTCGTCCAGATTCCGGAGAATGCGCAGCCGAGAACGCCATCTTCCTCGCCGACCGCCACGCGCGGGTCGTGGTCACCCCCCGAGGCGGTCGTGCCGCTTGCGTCGCGCTTGCCTATGGTCAACATGGCGTCCTGTTTAGCCTGATGGGTCCGACCTTGTCGATTTGCCGACAACCCTTCTCGCATAGCCGGAGCAGAAAAATATGGCGCGTGTCATTTCGGTCGAGGCCGAGCGGTTTCCGATCGCCGGAACCTTCACCATTTCGCGCGGCTCCAAAACCGAGGCCGAGGTCATCACCTGCACGATCAGCCAGGGTGGCCATGTCGGGCGCGGCGAATGTGTTCCTTATAAGCGCTATGGCGAGACGATGGAGGGTGTTCACGATGCGATCGAGGCGATGCGCGACCGGATCGCCAGCGGGATGGACCGCACCGCCCTGCTCGACGCAATGCCGGCGGGGGCGGGGCGTAACGCCATAGACTGTGCCCTTTGGGACCTTGAAGCCAAGATCAGCGGCAATCCGGTGGCGAACGCAATCTGGCCGGCCCCGTTGCATCAGCTCGAAACCGCCTACACGCTGTCGCTCGGCGAACCGGAAGCGATGGCGGCGCAGGCTCGCGCCAATGCCGGCAGGCCGCTGCTCAAGGTCAAGATCGGCGGCGCCAACGACATCGCCCGCATCCGGGCGGTGAGACAGGCAGCACCCGAGAGCCGACTGATCCTTGATGCCAATGAAGGTTGGACCGACGACAACATTGTCGCGAACTTCGCCTTTGCCGCCGAACAGGACATTGCCCTGATCGAACAGCCGCTGCCGGCGGGCCGGGACGGCATCCTGCGCCACATCGCGCATCCGGTGCCGGTCTGCGCCGACGAAAGCGTTCATGAAGCGGGGAACCTCGAAGCGCTTGTCGGTCTCTACGACGCCGTCAATATCAAGCTCGACAAGTCCGGCGGCCTGACGGCGGCGCTCACCTTGCGCGACCGCGCCCGTGAACTGGGCTTTGGCGTCATGGTCGGCTGCATGGTCGGCACGTCGCTGGCAATGGCGCCGGCTGTGCTGCTCGCGCAAGGAGCCGATTTCGTCGACCTCGACGGGCCGCTGCTGCTTGCCCGGGACCGTGTGCCGGGCCTCGTTTACCAGGGATCGCTCGTCTCACCGCCGGACCGGGCGCTGTGGGGCTGAGCGCGCGGCAAGCCCGATCAGCACGAGGCCAATGATCGCGATCGGGATCATCGCAAGGAACCCGTCGACGCCCAGACGGTCATAGAGCGGACCGGACGCAAGCGTGACGGCGGCCATGAAGAAACCGTTGAAGAAATAGGCGATGCCTTGCGCGGCACCCGTGCGCTCTTCGGACACGGTCTCGGCGATCATCTTCTGCAGGCCGATCAGCACCATCGCGACAGACACCGAATGCAGCGACTGCACGGCGAAAAACCCGCCGACGCCAAGGCCGAGCGGCCACACCAACGGAAAGGCGAACCAACGCACGATCGAACCGATGCCGGCAATGAGCATTACCCGGACGACGGATACGGAGGCGAAAATGCGATTGAACAACAAAAACATGCAGACTTCGGAGACGACGCCCCAAGCCCACAGCAGGCCGACGACGGAATCGCTGATGCCGATCGATTTCCAGTAGATCGAGACGAAGCCGTAAAGGAAGGCATGGCTGGCGGTGATGATGCCGACGCCAAGCGTGAAATAGAGGAAATAAGCATTAAAAAGCCCCGGCGCCGCGTGCTGGATTTCCGCCGCCGACAGTGGCGAGGCTTTGCGCGGCCGCCCCATGCGCGGCGCCAGCAGGCCTGCGGCGAGTGCCGCGCCAAGGGCAAGGAATATGATCACCGGAACGGCTTGAGGGCCGCTGGCCGCCAGAATGAAGCCGCCCGCGATATTGGCCAGGAGATAGCAGACCGACCCCCATTTACGCATGCTCGCATAGTTGGAACCGAAGCGGCGCACGCCCGAAAGCGCGAGCGAATCGGCGATCGGCGAATGCGGCGTCCAGACAATGGTCAGCAACAACGACACCGCCAGCACCGTCGCGTAGGTCGGTGTCAGGAAGTACCCCGCGGAGAGCAGCAGCGAGGCCGCGACCAGTACGACATAGACGTCGGCGCGGTCCCTGGCTCGATCGGCAAGTGTCGTCAGCAGCGGCGTCGTCAGCACGCGCAGGAACATCGGCGCTGCCAGGATGACGGCGATCTGTTCGGCGTGAAATCCCTTGGCCTGCAACCAAAGCGGGAAATAGGGCAAATGGGTGCCAAGCGATATGAACAGCGTGCCGAAGATCAGGCTCATGCGCAGCTCAAAACGGCTCGGCTTCACGAGTTGTTCGGGCGAAAGCGGCGGCAGCAGCATGAATCGATCCAATGACGCTGCGGCCAACGACCGGCGAGCAGCGAGAACCGATCCTTAACATGAGGAAAAACCGGGCGAAACCGGCTGGACCAGCCGATTAACACCAGAAAGCGCAGGGCCGGCTTCCGCCTCAGGCGGCCTGCACCACCCTGTCCTCGATGAGCATCGGGATGAAGGGTTCGTCAGGCGCTTCAGGCAGGATATGCGCCCAGGTCAGGATTTCCATGCGGCCGTCGAAATGCTCGACCACGGCGGTGCAACTCTCCACCCAGTCACCGGTGTTGATATACTGCACGTCGCCATAGCTTTCGATGGCGGCATGGTGGATGTGCCCGCAGATGACGCCGTCGACATGCGAGCGTCGCGCTTCCTCGCTGAGCACCGTCTGGAACGAGCCGATGAAGTTCACCGCCTTCTTGACCTTGACCTTGGCCCAGGACGAAAACGACCAGTAAGGCAGGCCGAGCAGTTGGCGCAGCCGCGTGATCACCCGGTTGACCTGCATGGCGGCGTCATAGGCATGGTCGCCGAGATAGGCGAGCCAACGCTGGTTGTGGACGACGGTATCGAACTGGTCGCCATGGATGACCAGCAGTCGCCGGCCATCGGCGGTTTCGTGGATGGCGCGGTCGGCAACGACGATGCCGCCGAAATGCACGCCCTGGAACTGGCGGGCGAATTCGTCGTGATTGCCGGCGATATAGGTGATCGAGGCGCCCTTGCGCGCCTTGCGCAGCAGTTTCTGCACGACGTCATTGTGGCTTTGCGGC
Source organism: Mesorhizobium sp. Cs1299R1N1 (assembly GCF_037179655.1). Lineage (NCBI taxonomy): Bacteria > Pseudomonadati > Pseudomonadota > Alphaproteobacteria > Hyphomicrobiales > Phyllobacteriaceae > Mesorhizobium > Mesorhizobium sp. Cs1299R1N1. The sequence continues at coordinate 292,613 of NZ_JAPYKR010000004.1, forward strand.
CAGTGCCAGCTGCGCCTCAGGCGCCAGCCGTCGACGATATCGCCGACCAGATAGATGATGTCGGCATCGTGGTAGCGAAGGAAATCGATCAGGAAATCGGCCTTCGCCGCCTTCGATCCGAGATGGACGTCGGAAATGAACATGCTGCGGAAAGTGCGGGGCTCTTGGCCTGGCATCGCGGATCACCCTTGCTTTCGAGCAGCCTATGCCCCGATTCATGCAACAACCGTATGACGGTTGCGATTGGTCCAGCGCTGGCGCTAGCCTGCCGGGCAAATCAAGGAGAAAATCATCATGGATCTCGGTATCCGCGGAAAGAAGGCCATCGTCTGCGCTTCGAGCAAGGGGCTTGGTCGTGGCTGCGCCATGGCGCTGGCCGAGGCAGGCTGCGACATCGTCGTCAACGGGCGCAATGCGGAGCTGGTCGCCAAAACCGCCGCGGAGCTGCGCCAGCGCCATGGCGTGACGGTGACGGAGGTCGTCGGCGACGTTTCGAAGCCGGAGGTACAGAAAGCGTTGCTCGCCGCCTGTCCGGAACCCGACATCCTCGTCAACAACAATGGCGGGCCGCCGTTGCGCGATTTCCGCGAACTCGATCGTGGAAAGATCCTCGAAGGCGTTACCCAGAACATGGTGACACCGATCGAACTGGTGCAGGCGGTCATCGACGGCATGGCGGCGCGCGGCTTCGGGCGCATCGTCAACATCACCTCGCTGTCGGTCTATGTCCCCATCCCCGGCCTTGACCTGTCATCTGGTGCGCGCGCCGGCCTGACGTCGTTCCTCGCCGGCGTGGCGCGCACGGTGATCGAGCGCAACGTGACTATCAACAGCCTGCTGCCGGGCAAGCTCGATACCGACCGGCTGCGCGGCCCGCATGAGGCCGGCACGCCAGAGGATCCCAAGGCAGCCGCGGCGCGCAAGACCCGCATCAGTGCCGACGTACCGGCCAAGCGGCTCGGCACTCCGGAGGAATTCGGCCAGATCTGCGCCTTCCTGTGCTCCGTCCACGCCGGCTATCTGACCGGGCAGAACATACCCGTCGACGGCGGTCTCTACGTCAGCGCCTTTTGACCCGCGAAGCAGGGCAACCTGATTTCGCATGAAACCACCGTAACCAACTGAGAAATATTGGATTTTGACGCGCCGGCATTTAAAGCTGCCGGCGCGTCAATTAGCGTCGCGAAAAATCTTGGCCTCATGCTAAAAGGACTTTCGAAGCAGGTTTGGAGGAGCGGCCGCATGGAAGGCGAGAACAAGAAAACGGCACGTTCGGACCTCGACGAAGCCGCCCTCTACTTCCATAAGCACCCGACGCCGGGAAAGCTCGAGATCCAGGCCACCAAGCCACTCGGCAACCAGCGCGACCTGGCGCTCGCTTATTCGCCCGGCGTCGCCGCCCCTTGCCTGGAGATTCGCGACGATCCGGCGACTGCCGCCGACTACACGGCGCGCGCCAACCTGGTCGGCGTCGTGTCGAACGGCTCGGCCGTGCTCGGCCTCGGCAATATCGGGCCGCTGGCCTCCAAGCCGGTGATGGAGGGCAAGGCGGTCCTGTTCAAGAAGTTCGCCGGCATCGACGTCTTCGACATCGAGATCGATGCGCCGGAAATCGAGCGCATGGTCGAAACCGTCGCCGCGCTGGAACCGACTTTTGGTGGCATCAACCTCGAGGACATCAAGGCGCCGGAGTGTTTTGAAGTCGAAGAACGCCTGAAAGCTCGCATGGGCATACCGGTGTTCCATGACGACCAGCACGGCACCGCCATCATCGTCGCCGCCGCCGTGCTCAATGGGCTGGAATTCGCCGGCAAGACCATTTCGGACATCAAGGTCGTCACTTCCGGCGCAGGTGCTGCCGCCCTTGCCTGCCTCAATCTGCTCGTTTCGCTCGGCGTGCGCGTCGAGAACATCTGGGTCACCGACCGTTTCGGCGTCGCCTACAAGGGTCGTGTCGACGAGATGGACCGCTGGAAAGACCCTTATGTAAAAGACACAGAGGCGCGCACGCTCGCCGACGTCATAGCGGGCGCCGATGTCTTTCTCGGCCTCTCGGCCGCCGGTGTGCTGAAGCCGGAGCTGCTGCAACACATGGCGCCGAAGCCGTTGATCCTGGCGCTTGCCAATCCCAATCCGGAGATCATGCCGGAAGTGGCGCGCGCGGCGCGTCCGGACGCCATGATCTGCACGGGCCGGTCCGATTTTCCCAATCAGGTCAACAACGTGCTTTGCTTCCCCTATATCTTTAGGGGAGCGCTCGACTGCGGCGCCAGTGCCATCAATGAGGAGATGAAGATGGCGGCGGTGCGGGCGATCGCCGCCCTTGCCCGGGAAGAACCTTCCGATGTCGCCGCGCGCGCCTATTCGGGCGAAACGCCGATCTTCGGACCCGAATTCCTGATCCCCTCGCCCTTCGACCCGCGCCTCATCCTGCGCATCGCGCCGGCCGTCGCCAAGGCAGCCTGCGACACCGGTGTGGCGACACGGCCGATCACGGACTTCGCCGCCTATATCGACAAGCTCAATCGCTTCGTCTTCCGCTCCGGTCTGGTGATGAAGCCGGTGTTCTCCTCCGCCAAGTCCTCGAGCGCCAAACGCGTCATCTACGCCGACGGCGAGGACGAGCGTGTCCTGCGTGCCGCCCAGGTTGTGCTTGAGGAAGGTATCGCCGAGCCGATCCTGATCGGCCGCCCGCACGTCATCGAGGTCAGGCTGAAGCGTTATGGCCTGCGCATCAAGCCCGGTGTCGATTTCGGCCTGATCAACCCGGAGGACGATCCGCGCTACCGCCACTATGTCGACCTCCTGATCGAACTCGCCGGCCGCCGCGGCGTGACGACAGAGGCCGCGCGTACCATGGTGCGCACCGACAACACGGTGATCGCGGCGTTGGCGCTGAAGCGCGGCGACGCCGACGCCATGGTCTGTGGCCTCGAAGGCCGTTTCGAGCGGCATCTGCGAAACGTGACGCTGATCATTGGGCCGCGCACCGGCATCAAGGACCGGGACCTGTCGACCCTTTCCATGCTGATCTCGCAGCGCGGCATCATCTTCCTCACCGACACTCACGTCTCCGTCGACCCCACGGCCGACGAAATCGCCGAGATGACCGTGCTGGCGGCGGAAGAAATCCAGCGTTTCGGCATCGAGCCGAAGGCGGCACTGCTGTCGCATTCGGATTTCGGCTCGCGTGATTCGCCGAGCGCGCTGAAGATGCGTCAGGCCGCGGCCATTCTGGCGCGCATCGCGCCGGAGCTGCAGTGCGACGGCGAAATGCATGCCGATTCCGCTTTGTCGGAGCATCTGCGCCAGCGCGTCTATCCGCATTCGCGTCTGAAGGGCGAAGCCAATCTCCTGGTGTTCCCGAACCTCGATTCGGCCAACATCACGCTGACGGCGCTGCGGGCCATGATGGATGCCCTGCATGTCGGCCCCATCCTTCTCGGCACCGACAAGCCGGCGCACATATTGACGCCCTCGGTGACCTCGCGCGGCGTCGTCAACATGACGGCGCTGGCGGTGGTCGAAGCCGCGCACAAGGCGCAGGCGATCGCCAATCTGGACTGACTTCCGAAATGGACGATTAACCGCGAACGGGTTAGCCTTGGCGACCAGAGGCAAGCGGGATCGAGGCGGATGGCAAGCGGAGGTTTGAAGCAGGCGCATGCTGCCGTGCTGCTTGGCCTTCTGCTGTCCGGCGCAGCGGTCGGCGAGCCGCAGGCCGCTTCACGGATCTGCCGTCAACTGGAGGCCGACCTCGCCGCGGCCTCACGCGGCGGTGGCGGCGGCCCGGCACTGGTCCGGAAATACGACGCCGCGATCGAAAGGCAGCGCGAACAGATCTCGAAGGCTCGCGGCCAGGCGAGCAGTGCCGGCTGTGGGTTCTCGCTGTTTTCGCGCAACATCAACCAGTGTGCCGGGCTGAACGCCACCATCGAGCGCATGAACGCCAATCTCGATAGTCTGCAGGCCAAGCGTGCCCAACTCGCCGGCGGCGGCGGTTCACGCCGCGACCGGGGCCGTATCCTGGCGGCGCTCGATGCCAATGACTGCCGTGACGATGCGGTGGCACCCCGCCGCGCGCCTCCGCAGGAAGCCAATCGTGAAGATGGGGCCAATGCCAACCTCTTCGATCAGCTTTTCGGCGGCGGCAACCGGCAGATCGATACGTTGGACCAACCTGACGATTCCGGCGAGGAACGCGACGTCAGCCGCGTCCTCAACCAGCCCGGCATTCCGGACGTTGCGAGCAGCGGCGGCGAATTCCACACCAGCTGCGTGCGCACCTGCGATGGCTATTTCTTCCCCATGTCGAACGCCGCCTCGGCCGGTGATTTCGAGCGCGACCAGAAGAATTGCGAATCGGCCTGCCCCGGCACCGAGATGCAGGTTTTCTATTCGCGCGGCATGGACGACGATTCGGCATCGATGACGTCATCGGTCACCGGCAGGCCCTATGGCGAATTGCCAACCGCCTATCTCTACAAACAGCCCAACATGTCGCGGCCGCCCGCTTGCGGCTGCAATGCCGCGCAGAATTTCCAGATCATTGGCGGCAACCCGCCAAGTCAGCAACAATCACAGCCCGAACCGGATGCGGCGCCGACTATTCCGGCCTCGAAGCCTGATCCGGGTGCCGACCCCGAGACCCTGGCCAATAGAGACGGCGGACTCGACCGTGAAGCCATCAAGCGCCTTTCGGCCAAGCCGGTGGCATCGCCGGTTTCGGCCCTGCCTCCGGAACAGCGCAAGGTCAGGGTCGTCGGGCCATCGTTCCTTCCCGACCCATCAGCGGCAATAGATCTGCAAGCTCCGGCCCCGAAGGCAGTCCAGTAAGGGCAAGCCTGAGCGGCATGAACAGCGCCTTGCCCTTGCGGCCGGTCGCTTCCCTGATCTTGCCGGTCCAATCCTTCCAGACCGTCCCGTTCCACGGTTCCTCAGGCAGGAGATCGAGTGCCTGATGCAGAAAATCGCGGTCGTCATCGGAAAACTCGGGCTTCTCCTGCGGCCCTTCGCGCAGGACACGCCACCAGGCAACCGCATCGGCCAACCGGTCGATATTGCCGCGCACCGCCAGCCAGAACGGTTCGGCGTGTTCGCCTGAAATACCCAGCACCATCAGCCGGTCCCGCGCCTCGTCGAACGGCATACGCTGCAGCAGCACCCGGTTGAGCACGAACAGTTCGGCCGGATCGAACTTGGACGACGATTTCGAGGTCGCGGCCGGGTCGAAATGGCCGGCAAGTTGGGTAAGGTCGTGTGCGGCCGCGACATTCTCCGACGTGCCGACCAGCACGGCCAGCGAAGCGACGGCCATCGGCTCGATGCCGTCTTCGCGCAGGCTCTCGATGGAAAGTGCGCCGGTGCGCTTCGACAGCCCCTCGCCCGAGACGGTGGTCAGGAGATTGTGGTGGCCGAAGACCGGCGGCTCGGCACCCAGCGCCTTGAACAGGGCGATCTGCACGCCGGTGTTCGTGACATGATCGTCGCCGCGGATGACGTGGCTGACGCCCATCTCGATGTCGTCGACAACGGAGGGCAGCGTGTAGAGATAGGTGCCGTCCTCACGCACCAGCACCGGATCGGACAGCGAAGCCAGATCCACCGTCTCCTCGCCACGCACCAGATCGTCCCAGTGGATCTCGGTGCGCTCCGGCTGCCGCGGATCGCTGGAGAAATTGGGCAGCAGGAAACGCCAATGGGGCCGGCGCCCGTCGGCCTGATATTCGGCCACCTGCTCTGTCGTCAGCGCCAATGCCTCGCGGCCATAGACCGGCGGCAGGCCTCGCGTGCGGCGCACCTTGCGCCTGAGGTCGAGTTCTTCCGGCGTTTCGTAGCAGGCGTAGAGAACACCCGCCGCCTTCAGCCGCTCGACCGCGGCGTCATAGACTTCGAAGCGCCGCGACTGATAATCGGTGACATCCGGAAAGATGCCAAGCCAATGCAGGTCGTAAAGGATGGCGTCGGCGAATTCCTGCTTCGAGCGGGCGATGTCGGTGTCGTCGAAGCGCTGGATGAAGCGGCCCTTGTTGTTGAGGGCAAACAGCCAGTTGAACAGAGCGGTGCGCGCATTGCCGATATGGATGCGGCCGGTCGGTGACGGGGCGAAACGAACGGTAACTGTCATGAGCGGGGCGTACCGGATGCCTTTGTGATTGACAAGATGCGCCCCCGCGCCGTGCCGCAGACATAGAACATGGCGGCTGGAATGAAAAGACCGGGCCGGGCACGCCTCAAGCGGCGGATGGCGGCCACCAGCCTGGCGGCACCGCCATAAGAGGTGCAGCCAACCGGCGGAGTCGACGAAGAGGTCGTGGAAGACGATCAGCGGCCGAAGTCATCGGAACTGAGGCGGGTCCAGCGGTCGCCCATCAACCCGCCGATAGCGATGTCGCCGGAGCGGACCGCTTCCGTGATATCGGGGATTCGCGAGCGGACCATCGTCCCCCCGGCATAACGGAAGAAGAGATTCCTGTAGCCGAAGAGGTGAGGCATGAACCTGCTCTGGGTCTGCCCGGTGATGCCCACGCAGCCCATATCCCGCGCAGCCGCGACAAGGCCATCCAGCGTCGCGCCCCAGTGGTGTCCGGAAGCCTGGATTTGCAACAGGATCGCCATGTCGCCGGGTCGACCGTAGAAGGCGTAACAACCGAGCATTTTGCCTGTCGCGTCGTAAGTCCCGCCGAAATGAAGGGGGCCGTTGGCCCGCTTCTCAGTCGCCAGTGAGAGCAGCCGGGGCAGTTCGCCATCCCTCCAACTCGGGCGAAGGGCGTAATCGGACAAGAGGGTCGGCAGCCGCTCGGCAAATTGCGCGGCATTGATCGGCTCGGCATGGACCCGTTGCGACGATGAATGCTGGACGGGCGGTTCGAACCTTCGTTTCGCGAGAACGTCGAATGCTCTCGCGCAGGGATCGAGTGCCAGGCGAGGCAGGCGGGGCCATTTGCGGTGCAATGCGGCGGCGGCCATCGCGGCCGGCCGGAAAACATAGGTCCATCCCAGACAATGGACCGGCAGGAGCTGGTATTTCATCGGACGCGCGAAGGCCAGAGACACCCGGTTGGCCGAATCGGTCAGCTGCAGATCGAATTCGCCTTGATGCAAGGCACGCAGCAATTGCGGTCCGGCCGATCCGTGATCGGCGCCGGGGTCGGCCATGAACGGACCGATGATCGCCGCATTCAATGCCGCTCCGTTGAGCTCGTAACGGGCTTTCAGGACGCCAAGGAACCCACCTAGATCGCCCTGCGGGTTGATCTGGACAAGAGCGTTGCTCTCACCGGACTGGCCGGCAGGGTCAAGATAGATCTTCCCCATATACTCCGCCGTTTCCGCGATCGCGCGATCGAGGCGGTGACGCCGACGCCCGCGAAACTTCGTCAGGAAGAGTGCGGCGACGCGTTCGAGATCTTCGGCGGCAAGCGGCCGAACCGAGCCGTGCTGGGATTCCAGCACCGATGGCGCAGCCACCTTTTCCACACCGGTAGTTTCGGAATCAAGACGCATTGTGAGACCGCTTAGATTGCTTCTTTGGTATACAACAACCAAAAGTAGAGAAACGAATTTCGGTCGGTAACGTAAACAGACGTCGCAAATCGATGTCTGGAAAAGGGCTTCACTGGCGGGTTCGCTCAGCCAGCATACGCCAAGTGATAGGCACTCCGGATGGCCTCCGGCCAAAGCCGGAGGCCATCTCAGGTCAATCGACGAGGCCCTTGGTCAGCTCCAGCGCCTGGCGCTCGAACAGGCGGCGGTAGATGCCGCCCTTCAGGCGGATCAACTCGTCATGCGAGCCTTCCTCGACGATCTTGCCGCGATCGAAGACCAGCAGCCTGTCGAGTGCCCTCACCGTCGAAAGCCGATGCGCGATGACCAGCGTCGTGCGGCCGACCATCAGCCGTTCCATCGCCTGCTGGATCAGCACCTCGGATTCCGAATCGAGGCTCGACGTCGCCTCGTCCAGGATCAGGATGCGCGCATCGGCCAGGAAAGCGCGGGCGATCGCCACGCGCTGGCGCTCGCCGCCCGACAGTTTCACGCCGCGCTCGCCGACCAGCGTGCCATAGCCCTTCGGCAGGTTGGCGATGAAGTCGTGCGCGCTCGCCAGCCTGGCGGCATGCTCGATCTCCTCCTGGCTGGCGCTTGGCCTGCTATAGGCGATGTTTTCGGCCAGCGAACGGTGGAACAGGATCGGTTCCTGCTGGACGATGGCGATTTGGCCGCGCAGCGACGCCTGGGCGACCTGTGAGATATCCTGGCCATCGATCACGATCTTTCCCGCGCTAACGTCATAGAGCCGCTGGATGAGCTTGACGAATGTCGTCTTGCCCGAACCCGAGTGACCGACGAGTCCGACACGTTCGCCTGGCGCGATATCGACCGAAAAGTCGCGGTAGAGCGGCGACCGGTGATTGCCATAGTGGAAGGTGACGTTGTCGAAGGCAATGTGACCCTGCGTGATGGCAATCGGTCCGGCGCCGGGCCGATCTTCGATACCGAGCGGCTCCGACTGGAAATCGACCAGTTCCTCCATGTCGTTGATCGAACGCTGCAAATTGCGGATATGCGTGCCGATATCGCGCAAATAGCCTTGCAGCACGAAGAACGAGGTCAGCACAAAGGCGACATCGCCGGCGCTCGCCTGCCCCCACGACCACAGCATCAGCGCCAGGCCGATCACCGCGGCGCGCATGACCAGCAGCAGCGCCCCTTGCGTGGTGCCGTTGATGGTGCCGCGCACCCAGGTGCGCCGTGTGCGGGCGCGCCATTTGGCAACCACCCTGGCGAGGCGGCGCTCCTCGCGCTCCTCGGCGCCGAAGCCCTTGACCACGGCGTTGCAGCTCACCGCGTCGGCCAGCGAACCACCGAGACGCGTGTCCCAGGTGTTGGCGAGCCTTGCCGCCGGCGCGACATAGCCGAGCGACAGCATCGCCGTCACCATGATGAACAGCACCGAGCCGGCTGCGACGACTACGCCCATCAGCGGCCAGAACCAGCCAAGCAGCAGCGTCGAGCCGGCGAGCATGACAACGGACGGCAGCAGCGCGATCAGGATGGTGTCGTTGAGCAGATCGAGTGCCCACATGCCGCGCGTCACCTTGCGCACGGTCGAGCCGGCAAAACTGTTGGCATGCCAATCGGTCGAAAAGCGCTGGACGCGATGGAAGGCGTCGGCCGCGATGTCGGCCATCATCTTGAGTGTCAACTCGACGATGCCCATGAAGGCAAGATTGCGCAGCACGACGCCAGTGAGCGCCAGCGCCATCAGGATGAAGAATGCCGTCATCGCTGCATTCCAGGCAATGGCGTCCGCGCCGGCACTGCTGGCGACGGCGTCGACCAGCCGGCCGGAATAGAGCGGTGTCAGCACGTCGGCCAGCGTCGACAGCAGGAAACCGCCCATGATCAGCGAGAGCCGCCAGGGCTGACGCCGCCAATGGATGAGCGTAAACCCAAGAACGCTGCGAAAGGCGCTGGCGCGCAAATCGATCTTGAAACGAGCCATGATGTCATTCGGGCGCAAACGAGCCCGATCCCAGTAAGGTCGAAAATTGAAAAACCGCGCCGGGCGAATGGCCCTTGAATGCGGAGGTTCGGCTAAGGTTGGTCGCCTGCCCTTGGGCGGCGACCGGCAGCGGCAAATGCCTTTTTCTGCGTCCGGTTTGGTTCCGATACTTCGGAACACCGGCGCAGACCTAGGCCTCGCGGCCTCGCATAACGATGTCAAATCCGGGCATTCGGTCCTCCCTGAAGGGAATCGCGGAGACGCCGTTATACGGACGCTTCAATCGTTCGCCAAGGCAAGCCATGGCCAAAAGCACTTCTGGTCCAGCCGATGAGGCGATTTTGCAACAGTCGGACCTGTGCCTATCGTGGCCGCATGGTTTTCACCCGGCAGGCCATCAACAGGTCGGAGGTCGCTCGGAAATCGATCCGCGACAGTCGCCATGCTTGCACTCGCAGCATCGCGCACTCTCGCTCAGCAAGCGAAAAGACGCCTATCCACGATCCCTGAAACGGTTGGTGATGGGATAGCGGCGGTCGCGGCCAAAATTCTTCCTGGTGATCTTCACACCCGGTGCCGCCTGCCGGCGCTTGTATTCGGCGATGTAGAGCAGATGTTCGATGCGCGTCACCGTCGCCCGGTCGTGGCCACGCGCGACGATGTCGTCGACACCCATTTCGTTCTCGACCAGGCATTCCAGAATATCGTCCAGCACCGGATAGGGCGGCAGCGAATCCTGGTCTGTCTGGTTCAAGCGCAATTCGGCCGACGGCGCCTTGTCGATGATGTTCTTCGGGATCACCTCGCCCGAAGGTCCGAGCGCGCCCGGCGGCACATGACTGTTGCGCCAGCGCGACAGCGCATAGACCTGCATCTTGTAAAGGTCCTTGATCGGATTGAAGCCGCCGTTCATGTCGCCATAGAGCGTGGCGTAGCCGACCGACATCTCGCTCTTGTTGCCCGTGGTCACCACCATGGAGCCGAATTTGTTGGAGATCGCCATCAGGATGGTGCCGCGCGCACGGCTCTGCAAATTCTCCTCGGTGATGCCTTCCTTGGTGCCTTCGAACATCTGCGTCAGCGTGTGCAAAAATCCTTCGACCGGCTCGAAGATCGGCACGATGTCATAGCGGCAGCCGAGCGCACGGGCGCAGTCCTCTGCATCCTTGAGTGAGTCCTTCGAGGTGTAGCGATAAGGCATCATGACGGCACGCAGCCGCTCCTCGCCGAGCGCATCGACCGCAAGGGCGGCACAGATCGCCGAATCGATGCCGCCGGACAGGCCAAGCACGACATTCTTGAAGCCGTTCTTGTTGACGTAGTCGCGCAAGCCGAGCATGCAGGCGCGGTAGTCGGCCTCCTCCTTGTCCGGGATTTTCGACATCGGTCCTTGCGAACAGACCCAGCCGTTGTCCGTACGTTTCCAGATGGTGACGTCGACCGCGTCCTCGAACTGGCTCATCTGGAAGGCGAGCGTCTTGTCGGCCCCGATGGCGAAGGAGGCGCCGTCGAAGATCAGCTCGTCCTGGCCGCCGAGCTGGTTGGCATAGATCATCGGCAATCCGCATTCGATGACCTGCTTGATAACGACCTGGTGGCGAACGTCGATCTTGGCGCGATAGTAGGGCGAACCGTTAGGCACCAGCAGGATTTCCGCGCCGCTTTCGGCCAGCGTCTCGCAGATGCCGACCTCGCCCCAGATGTCCTCGCAGATCGGTATGCCTATGCGCACGCCGCGGAAGTTGACCGGTCCCTGGATCTCAGGCCCTGCCTGGAAGACGCGCTTCTCGTCGAACTCGCCGTAATTCGGCAGGTCGATCTTGTAGCGTTCGGCGATGATCTTGCCGCCATCGGCGAAGACGATGGAATTATGCGTGCCGCTCTTGCGCTTCAGCGGCGTGCCGATGATGACGCCCGGACCGCCGTCGGCGGTATCGGCGGCAAAGTCCTCGGCGGCGCGCTCGCATGCCCTGAGGAAGGCCGGCTTCAGCACCAGATCCTCCGGCGGATAGCCAGCAAGGAAAAGCTCGGTATAGAGCACGAGATCGGCGCCCTGGCGGGCGGCATCCGCCCTCGCCTCGCGTGCCTTGGCGAGGTTGCCGGCGACGTCACCGACGGTCGGATTGAGCTGGGCGATGGCGATACGCAGTATGTCGAGCTTCTTGGTCATGCTGCTGACTTAGCGCGGCGGAATTCACCTCGCAATGGCGTTCGTTTGGACCAATTCAGACCGTCAATCGTCGCCCATATAGTCGCGCAACGATTGCGGAGAGTGGTTTTCGCCGATCGACATCGCCAGGATGCGCGAGATGTGCCGGCGCGGCAGGCCTGTCTCGTCAGCCCATCGGTTGATCTGTATCTGGACCTTGTCGAGGTCCTTCTTCGATGTCGGATTTTCGGCGATGTCGAGGCCCGCGTCGCGAAGTGCGGCCGCCATGTCGGCCGAAATAACGAAAGCATCCCAGCCCAGCCAGCGCAGGAAATACTGGCCGGTGTTGCCGCCGAGCCGGCTGCCATGCTTGCCCAGATAAGCCATCAACCCGACCTGGTCGTCGGCGGGCCATTCGGCGAGAAAATTGCCGAAGCCGCCATGTTCCCTGGACACGCGTTCAACGAAAGCGGCGTTGTCGCGAACGGATTTGATCTTCTGCGGATTGCGCACGATGCGTTGATCCGAAGCCAGGTCGTGCCAGAAATCGTCAGGCTGGAACAACAGCCGCTTGGGCTCGAAGCGCAGGAACGCCTCTTCGAATCCAGGCCATTTTTGCTCGATGACACGCCAGACGAACCCGGCGGCGAAGACGCGCTCGGCCATCGTCGAGAGGATACGGTCATCGGTGATGTCGGCCACCACCGCATTGTCGGGCATCGGTCCCAACAGGGAGGTCAGTTCCGCCTCACCGCCCTTGCGATTTGCCGCGCGAGCACGAATTTTCTTGAAGTCGGCCATCGGTCCCCCTCGTTTCGCCTCAATCTAGCACTTCCCGCCCGGGCCGGCAGCCTCTACCTCTAGCGCAGCAAAGCGCTTGGAGACGACCATGAACAAGACGATCGACGATCTGGCGAACCGCTGGCTGAGGCGAAAGCCGGATGGGCTGAGCCAGTTGGAGAGCCGGGTGCTGCAAAGCACCATCGAGCGTACCACCATCACCAGGGACACCAACAAGGCCGTGGCCTTCCACCAGACCTTTGGCGACCGCCTTGCCGATACGATAGCCCGCATCGGGGGCTCCTGGTCGTTCATCCTGACCTTCGTCGCCTTCCTGATCGTGTGGACATCAGGCAATGTCTGGCTGTTGTCGCGCGATGCGTTCGACCCCTACCCCTTCATCTTCCTCAACCTGGTGCTGTCGATGGTCGCCGCCCTGCAGGCGCCGGTGATCATGATGGCGCAGAACCGCCAGACCGAGCGCGACCGCATCGATGCCGCCCATGACTATGAGGTCAATCTGAAGGCCGAGATCGAGATCATGGCGCTGCATGAGAAACTGGACGAACTGCGCCACAGCGAGATCATCGGCATGCGCGACGAGATCGTGCGGCTGGCGGAAGTAGTCAAGCGGATCGACGAAAGACTGTCACAGCAGTCGGCTTCATGACCGACGCGATCCACCATTTCATCGAACAATACGGGTTGCTGGCGGTTTTTCTCGGCTGCGTGGCCGAAGGCGAAAGTGCCGCGATCCTGGGTGGCTTCTTCGCTCACCAGCATGTTTTCGTACTGTGGCATGCCTTTGTCGCGGCAGCGCTGGGTGCCTTCGCCGGCGACACCTTCTTCTTCACCCTCGGCAGGAGTTTCGCCGACAATCGCCATGTCGTCAGGCTGCGCCGGCGGCCCGGCTTTCGCCGCGCCTACCGCCTGCTCGACACTCATCCCAACATCTTCGTGCTGTCGAACCGCTACGTCTACGGCATGCGCCTGGTCGGCGGCGTGGCGGCCGGCCTTTCGACCATAACGGCGCCGCGCTTCGTTATCCTCAACGCCATCTCATCGGTGATCTGGGCGGTGCTGTTCAGCACGATCGGTTATGTCTTCGGGTTGGGGGCCGAAGAATTGGTTGGCCAGGCGCTGATGCGCCACGAGCGGCTGTTCGTCGGGCTTGGCATCGGCCTTGCCGTGGCCGTGCTTGCCTGGCTTGTCGCCCGCCACATCGCCAAGCGGGAGCGCGCCAAGGAGTTTTGACCGGGCTAGTCGATGCCGAGCCCCTGATCACCCCGATCGAGAATGAGCGGGATGATCAGATCCTCCTCATCGGCGAGATGCCGGGTCAGCATCGCGATCAGTCGGCTGTTTTCGTCGGCATAAGCATCGGCGGCGAAGCGCTGCTTGTCCTCACTCTCCTGAAGTGTACGGATGAAGGCATTCGCTGCCTCGGCGTTGCGCTCCAGTCCTTCGTGGATCGTGTGGTGATCGGCATCGAGAATGTCGAAGCCACGTTTCAGACGGGGCTCCGCCTTGGTGAATGCCGGGAAATACTGGTAATCCTCGACATTGTGATGGCCGTCGAGATGCCCGAGAAAATGGTTGAGGCGCGGTGCGAACCAGCGCGCGAAATCGGGAGCCGCCAGTGCGCCTTCGCGATAGTCGTCAATGCCGCCGGTGAGCATGCCGCCGAGCTCGCGGAACATGTCGTGCCGCTGCAGCCACATATTGGCCATGCCGTGAATATTGGCGTGAGCCTGCCAGTTCTCGCGCGGATACTTTTCGGCCAGCCAGCGCAGGTCTTCCGGCAGGCCCAAGCGTTCGAGAAGCGAGGAATTCGTGAGCTCTGCCATGACGGTCTCCTTTGGTGACTGTCATATAGGGATCAAAGTCTCAGATCGGCACCCCCGTTATGCGTTCGATGAGAGCGATGCCCCAGACGCCGCCAGCAATCACTACCGAAATCAGCACCGCCAGCGAGCCGCAATCCTTGGCGAGCTGGATGTCGATGTGGAATTCACGAGAAATTGCGTCGCACGCCGCCTCGATGCCGGTGTTCAGCACTTCGACCATGATCAAGAGGAGCACCGCGCCGATCAGCAGCGCGTAGCCGCGCCACGACACTGAAATGAACCATCCGGCCGGCAAGGCCAGCACCAGCAGCATCAATTCCTGCTGGAAAGCCTTCTCGCTGACCGCAAGCTTGCGAAATGCCCGCACCGAATTGATAAAAGCATCGATCAGCCGCTGCATACCCAGGCCCCTCTCGAAATCACCGGCCCGGGATAAAGCAATGCCCCGATCAATGGAATAAGGCGGATCGTCCAAATTTCATTCAGCGACCGGTACGGATGGTGTCGACTTTTCAAACTGAGGCAGCCCGTCGTCTATCGAATAATAGTCGCCCTTGTCGCCGACGAAGATATGACATTCGCCCTTGAGCGCTGTCGGCTTGTCGAACGATCCCGCCATGACCGAAATATGGCCCTTATCCATTGCCTTCCAGAACAACAGCGACCCGCATGTCTTGCAGAAGCCGCGCCTGGCGAAAGCGGACGCTTCATACCAGGTGATGCTTTCGGGGCCTTCGATCACGATGTCTGTATCGGCGACATTGGTCGCGGCATAGAAATGCCCGCTCTGTTTACGACATTGCGAACAATGGCAGTAGACAACGCCACGCAGCGTCCCACTTGTCCGGAAGCGGACCGCTCCGCACAGACATGATCCCTGGTGGTTGTCGCTCATTTCGGCACTCCTCGAAGAAACTTCGTCCAGCATCACCGTCAGGATTCCAGCTTCGCGGTGGTTACGCGCAAGCAAGTACGACATCGATTGGCGTGACGAATTCGAAATTCAGTTTCATTTGCGGCAGCACACCGCAGAACTTCGAATTCAAGACCACCAAACTGAGTGCTGTCCCGCGATGGCAATACAAAACTTTACGCGCGTACAGCCACAGGTAGAGAAAACCTGTGGAAGTCGTGCGAATTAAGGAAACTTTAGCGCCGATGCAACTATGATCTCACAAGCGAAGGGTGCGGATGGGGCCGCGCCTCTTCGCAAGATGTTCTGGAGCATTGGGTAGCGCTCCCCAGGTCGGCGATCAATGGACCCGCGAATTCTGCGTCGGGATCCGAGGGGAAGAGTGAATCAGACATGCAGCCGGCAGCAGCCTCGACCGAACGAAGCACCGATATCGCAACCACCGTTGTCGCGACCATGCGCCAGCTTGGCGTACTCGGCCTGCCACGCAACTACGAGATTTTCTATGAGGCCTTGAGCGGCACCAATCGCGAGCTCAGCCTCGCCGTCGTGTCGTTGAGCAACCGGCCGACGCAGGACGAACTCGACCAGATCGGGCGCACCTTCTTCGCCCATAACCATGGTCCCGGGATCGTCGAGCATGCCAGAGACGTCATCGCCCGAGAACTCGAGGAGGTCGCGTCGCTCCTGCGCAGCGAGCGCAGCCACATCGAAAAATACGGCAGGATCCTCGATGAGACATCAAGCGGCCTGAGCAACCGCAGCCTTCTCTCCCAGGACCTTCTGCAAAAGATCGCCAACGCAATGACCATCGCGACCAATTCGACGATCGATCACGGCCGGCAGATCGCCTCGACGCTCAGCGACAAGACGGCAGAACTCGAGAGCGTCAAGTCGAAGCTCGAGGAATACAAGCGGCTGGCCGACACGGATCCGTTGACCAAGATCTGGAACCGCCGCGCTTTCGACAAGGAAATCACCAGGATCTACAACAGCAACAAGGGTATCCTGTTCAATGCCCTGATCCTCGTCGACATCGATCGGTTCAAGGACATCAACGACCGCTACGGCCATCCTGTCGGCGACAAGATCATCCAGATCATCGCCGAGATTTTCCAGACCAGCATTCGCGGCGACATGTTCGTCGCCCGCACCGGCGGCGAGGAGTTCGCGCTGATCATCGAGGGCGCCAGCGAAGAGGCAACCTACGAGATCGCGGAACGCATTCGCGCCCTGATCGAGCAGACGCCGTTCACCAGCAGCCAGACCGGCATGAATTACGGCACGGTGACGGTATCGATGGGTATCTGCATGGCGTCCGAGGCCGAAGGCCCCGAGGACCTCTACACCAAGGCGGATCGGGCGCTCTATCGCTCGAAAGTCAGTGGCCGCAACCGCGTTACCAGGCATTCGGCCATGGCAGGGCGCGCAGGCAAGAGCTGGCTGCTCTACAAGCAAGACTGAAGCTTTTGCGGTTGCATCGGCACGGTCGGACGCAAAAGATGAAAATGGAAAAGGCGCCGGGTTTCCCAGGCGCCTTTGCATTATCGATCCAATTGGCCAGGCTCAGCCGTTCGCGACCTGCTTGTGCTGCACCGGATGGCTCTTCTTCAACAGGTCCGAGACCAGGAACGCCAGTTCGATCGCCTGGTCGGCATTGAGGCGCGGATCGCAATGGGTGTGGTAGCGGTCCTGCAACTCCTCGGCCGTGATGGCGCGTGCGCCACCGGTGCATTCAGTGACGTTCTTGCCGGTCATCTCGACATGGATGCCGCCTGGATGCGTGCCTTCGGCGCGATGCACCTCGAAGAAGGTCTGCACCTCCTTCAGGATGCGGTCGAAGGGCCGCGTCTTGTAGCCGGCCGCTTCGATCGTGTTGCCATGCATCGGGTCCGACGACCAGACCACGCTGCGGCCTTCCTTCTGCACCGCGCGCACCAGCTTCGGCAGATGGTCGGCAACCTTGTCGGAACCGAAGCGGGCGATCAGCGTCAATCGCCCCGGCTCATTCTCGGGGTTCAACAGATCGATCAGTTCCAGCAGGCCGTCCGGCGTCAGCGACGGACCGCATTTCAGGCCGAGCGGGTTCTTGATGCCCCGGCAATATTCGACGTGCGCGTGATCGGGTTGGCGCGTGCGGTCGCCGATCCAGATCATATGGCCCGACGTGGCGTACCAGTCGCCGGAGGTCGAATCCACACGGGTCAGCGCCTCCTCGTAGCCGAGCAGCAGCGCCTCGTGGCTGGTGTAGAAGTCGGTTTCGCGCAGCGCGAAATTGGTTTCCGACGTAATGCCGACGGCGCGCATGAAATCCATGGTCTCGGTGATGCGGTTGGCAAGCGATTCGTATTTCTCGCCCTGCGGGCTGTCGGAGACGAAGCCGAGCATCCAGCGATGCACATTCTCCAGGTTGGCATAGCCGCCCTGCGCGAAGGCACGCAGAAGATTGAGCGTCGCCGCCGACTGACGATAAGCCATTTCCTGGCGGGCGGGATCGGGAATGCGTGATTTCGCGTCGAATTCGATGCCATTGATGATGTCGCCGCGATAGCTCGGCAGCGTCACCTCGCCCTTGGTCTCGTTGTCGGACGAGCGCGGCTTGGCGAACTGGCCGGCGACGCGGCCAACCTTCACCACTGGCTGCGCACCGGCGAAGGTCAGCACGACCGACATCTGCAGGAAGACGCGGAAGAAGTCGCGGATGTTGTCCGCGCCATGTTCGGCAAAACTCTCGGCGCAGTCGCCGCCCTGGAGCAGGAAGGCTTCACCTGCGGCAACAGTCGCCAGCTGCTTCTTCAGCTTGCGCGCCTCGCCGGCGAAGACCAGCGGCGGAAAGGTGGCGAGTTGGGCTTCCGTGTTCTTCAGCGCGGCAAGGTCCGGATAAGCGGGAACCTGCTTGATCGGCTTTGCTCTCCACGAATTCGGCGACCATTTCGTCATCGCTGCACCCAACGCTCTTTCCGGCGAACATCTTGCCCGCCATTTCCAGCCCCTAAATGGGGTGGCGGCTCCATACACGAAGCCGATTTCCTATTCTAGACCGGAATTTCGGTGCTGGCGAATGGCTTGACGCCCTCAGGACGCCCCGAAAGGTGAGATCAGGCCGTCTTCTGAGCCAACTTCGCCAGTTGCGTCATGACGACAGCCGAGCCCGCCAGACGCTTCTCCGCCGTCGGCCAGTCGCGGGTGAAGACCACGCTATGGTCGGCCCGGATCTTGGCCAGCGAACCCTGCTCGCCAATATACTTGACCAGCCCGACGGGGTTCGAAAATTCGCGCTTGCGGAAATGGATGACGACGCCCTTCGGCCCGGCATCGAGCTTCTCGACATTGGCCTTGCGGCAGAGCGCCTTGATGAAGACGATCTTGAGGAGATGTTTTACTTCCTCCGGCAGCGCGCCGAAACGGTCGATCAGCTCGGCGCCGAAGGCGTCGATTTCCTCGGTATTTTCGAGATCGCCGAGACGGCGGTAGAGCGCCAGCCTGAGCTGCAGGTCCGGCACGTAGCCTTCCGGGATCATCACCGCGGTGCCGACGGCGATCTGCGGCGACCAGCCGCCATCCTGGACTTCGCCGGAATCCTTCACCTCGGCCACCGCCTCCTCCAGCATCTGCTGGTAGAGCTCGAAGCCGACCTCCTTGATGTGCCCGGACTGTTCCTCGCCGAGAAGATTGCCGGCGCCCCTGATGTCGAGGTCATGGCTGGCGAGCTGGAAGCCGGCACCCAGCGTGTCGAGCGATTGCAGCACCTTCAGACGGCGCTCGGCGGTGTCGGTCAGCTTGCGGTTGGCCGGCAGGGTGAACAGCGCATAGGCGCGCACCTTCGAGCGCCCGACGCGGCCGCGCAGCTGGTAGAGCTGCGACAGGCCGAACATGTCGGCGCGATGGATGATCAGCGTGTTGGCTGTCGGGATATCGAGGCCGGATTCGACGATTGTGGTCGACAGAAGCACGTCGTACTGGCCGTCGTAGAAGGCGTTCATGATGTCGTCGAGTTCGCCCGGCGGCATCTGGCCGTGGGCCACAGCCACCTTCAGTTCGGGAACGGATTCCTTCAGAAAATCATGGATTTCCGCCAGATCGCTGATACGAGGTACGACATAGAAGGAATGCCCGCCACGGTAACGCTCACGCAGCAGCGTCTCGCGAATCACCAAGGGATCGAACGGCGAGATGAAGGTGCGCACCGCCATGCGGTCGACCGGCGGCGTGGCGATGAGCGACAGTTCGCGCACGCCCGTCAGCGCCAGCTGCAGCGTGCGCGGGATCGGCGTCGCCGACAGCGTCAGCACATGGACGTCGGTCTTCAGGTCTTTCAGCCGCTCCTTGTGCTTGACGCCAAAATGCTGCTCCTCGTCGATAATCAGCAGGCCGAGATTCTTGAACGAGATGGCGGAACCGAGCAGCGCATGGGTGCCGATGACGATGTCGACCTGCCCTTCGGCAATGCCCTTCTTGGTCTCGGCCAGATCCTTGGCTCCGACCAGCCGCGAGGCCTGGGCGACACGAATGGGAAGCCCTGAGAAACGCTGCGAGAACGTCTTGAAATGCTGGCGCGACAACAGCGTCGTCGGCACCACCACCGCGACCTGAAACCCTTCCATCGCCGCGATGAAGGCGCCGCGCAGCGCCACTTCGGTCTTGCCAAAGCCGACGTCGCCGCAGATCAGCCGGTCCATCGGCTTGCCGGCGCCAAGGTCGCCGCGCACCGAGTCGATGGCCGTCTGCTGGTCGTCGGTTTCCTCGTAAGGGAAGCGGGCGGCAAACTCGTCATAGAGGCCTTCGGCCGGCACCAGCGCCGGCGCGGCGCGCATCTGACGCTCGGCGGCGATGCGGATCAGTTGCCCGGCCATATCGAGGAGGCGCCGCTTCAGCTTGGCCTTGCGCGACTGCCAGGCGCCGCCGCCGAGCTTGTCCAGCGTCGCCTCGGCTGTGTCGGAGCCGTAGCGCGACAGCAGCTCGATGTTTTCCACCGGCAGGAACAGCCGGTCGTCGCCGGCATAGTGGATTTCCAGGCAGTCATGCGGCGCGCCGACCACTTCGATGGTGCGCAGGCCGATGAAGCGGCCAATGCCATGGTCGGTATGGACGACAATGTCACCGGCCGACAAGGCCGAGGCCTCGGCAATGAAATCGGAAGCGCGCTTCTTGCGCTTCGATCGGCGGATCAGCCGGTCGCCCAGAATGTCCTGTTCGGCGACAACGACCAGCTTTTCAGTTTCAAAGCCGGATTCCAGCGGCAAAACCGCCAATGCGGCCTGTCCCGGCTCGAGCTGTTCCGCTTCCGCCAGCGTCTCGACCTGCTTGAGATTGCCGAGATGGTGCTCGGCCAGGATCTGGCCAAGCCGGTCGAGCGATCCTTCGGTCCAGCCGGCGATGACGACGCGGCGGCGTGCGGCGCGCTCGTCGGCTATGTGCCGGACGACGACATCGAAGACATTGACGTTCGGATCGGCTCGCTCCTCGACGAAGCTGCGACCATGGCGCGAGCCGGCGTGGAAGACTTTCTTACCCCCCAAATCGGGCGCATCGAACACGGTAAAGTCAATGTCTTCGCGCTCGCCAAGCGAAGCCTTGAGATTCTCCGGCGAGAGATAGAGCAGGTCCGGTGCGACCGGCTTGTAGGGCACCGCATCCCTAAGCGCCCCGTCAGCCTGTTTTTTGCGCGCCTCGTAGTGGTCGAGGATCAGCGTATGGCGCTCGGCAAGCGCCTCATGCGCCAGATGGTCGAAAACCACGGGTGCGTCGGGCAGGTAGTCGAACACGGTCTCCAGCCGCTCGTAAAAGAACGGCAGCCAATGCTCCATGCCGGCGAAGCGCCGCGCTTCGCTGACCGCCGCGTAGAGCCCGTCGTCACGCGATGGCGCGCCAAAGGCTTCGATATAGGAGCGGCGGAAGCGGCTGATGGTTTCCGGCGTCAGCGCCACTTCGCTCATCGCCTGCAGCGCCATCGACTTGCGCTGACCGGTGGTGCGCTGCGTGGCGGCGTCGAAGACGCGGATCGATTCCAGCGTGTCGCCGAAGAAATCAAGCCGCAGCGCCTCGGTCCAACCGGGTGCGAAAAGGTCGAGAATGCCGCCGCGCACCGCGAATTCGCCGATGCCGCGCACGGTCGGCACCCGCTCGAATCCCGACGTCTCCAGCCTTGCGATCAGCGCATTCATGTCGATCTGGTTGCCGGGCCTGGCGTGGAAGGTCTGCGCCTCGACAAGCTCAGCGGGCGGAATGCGCTGCAGCAGCGCGTTGGCGGTGGTGAGAATGACGGCACGGTGCGGTTTCTTCGCCAGCGCGATCATGGCGGTCAGTGCATCGAGGCGCTTGGCGGCGGCATCGGAACCGGGCGACACACGGTCGTATGGCAGGCAGTCCCAGGCAGGCAGTTCCAGCACAGGCAGGCCGGGCGCGACGAAGGACAGCGCCTCGATGATGGAAGGCAAGCGCTGGCCGTCGCGGGCCACGAACAGCACCGGCTTGTCGGGTGCGATTTCGAGCGCCGTCTGTACCAGCGCGAAGGCCTCGTAGCCGTCGGCGACACCGTCGACGATGAACTGGCCGGCGCGGCCCTTCGGCAAGCCAATGGTGGGGATGAGAGCCATCAAATCACGGTCTTGTTTATCGCAATTCCGAACGGAAAACCGCTTCGCACTTTTCCTGGAATTGCTTTTGTTCAGAATGTCATGGTCCGGCGGGACGCCAGGATTTTTTGCAGGACGGCACAGTCGATCTCCGCCGGCACCGGGCGTTCGCCCGTGACCAGCGGCAGGAATTCTGTGTCGGCAATATCGAGGAGCCTCTCATATTGGTCGATTTCCTCGGCGGTCAAGGTGCCGATCTCGGCATCGGCGAAGGTGCCGAGGATGAGGTCCATCTCGCGTAAGCCGCGATGCCAGGAGCGGAACAACAGCTTGCGGCGGTGGGCGTCCAGCCCCTCGCTTGATCGTTTCGTTCCGGTCATTGTGCCGCATCCTCGCTTCAAGCGGCGCATATAGCGTGGATAGTGGGCGGTGTCAGCCTTTGCGCTGCGGCCGTCGCGACATAAGCTGACATCATGCGTCCTTCCATACTCGATCCCCTGTTTGTCCCGATCACCTCGCTTGCCGGCGTCGGGCCGAAGGTCGGTGCCCTGATCGAGAAGGTCGTGGCGGCCGACCTCGGCGATCGCGCCGCGCGCGCCGGCGATCTCCTGTTCGTGCTGCCCCACACCGTCATCGACCGCCGCAATCGACCTGGCATCGCCCTCGCGGCGGAAGGCGCCATCGTGACGCTTGAGTTGCGCATCGACCGCCACCAGCCGCCGCCGCGCGGCAACAGGTCTGTGCCCTACCGGGTCTACGCCCATGACGATACCGGCGAAATCGGTCTGACCTTCTTCCATGCCCATGCCGCCTATCTCGAAAAGGCAATGCCTGTCGGCGAGCATGTCGTGGTGTCAGGCCGTATGGAATGGTTCAACGGACGCCCGACCATGGTCCATCCCGACCATATCGCACTCGCCAGCGAAGCCGAGAACCTGCCGCTGGTCGAGCCGGTCTATCCGCTGACCGCGGGGCTGTCCGGCAAGGTGCTGCGCCGTGCGATCGGCCAGGCGCTCGGCCGCCTGCCGGACCTGCCGGAATGGCAGGATGATGCCTTCATGCGCCGCCAGAGCTTTCCGTCCTTTGGCGACGCGCTGACCCGTATCCATTATCCCGGCGATCCGATCGATGTCACGGTCGAAGGGGCTGCATGGCGCCGCCTCGCCTATGATGAATTGCTCGCCGGCCAGGTCTCGCTGGCCCTGGTGCGGGCAAAGGTGCGACGCCTGTCAGGCCGCCCTCTCGTCGGCGATGGCCGCATCGTCGAGAAGCTGCGTGCGGCCCTGCCCTATTCGCTCACTCCCTCGCAGGAATTCGCGCTCGCCGAAATCAACGCCGATCTCGCCGATCCAGAGCGCATGCTGCGGCTGCTGCAAGGCGATGTCGGTTCGGGCAAGACGGTCGTGGCTTTGTTGGCCATGGCACGCGCCGTCGAGGCCGGCGGCCAGGCGGCGCTGATGGCGCCGACCGAAATCCTGGCGCGCCAGCATCTGGCGACGATCACCCCGCTTGCAGCCAAGGTCGGCTTGCGCATCGCCATCCTGACCGGCCGTGAAAAGGGCCGCGAGCGAGCCGAAACACTGGCTGGTCTTGCCAGCGGCGAAATCGATATCATCGTCGGCACCCACGCGCTGTTTCAGGAAACGGTCAGCTTCCACGATCTGGTCCTGGCCGTCATCGATGAGCAGCATCGCTTCGGCGTCCATCAGCGGCTTGCCATCACCGCCAAGGGCGACGCGCCCGACATGCTGGTGATGACCGCGACCCCGATCCCGCGCACGCTGGTGCTGACCGCCTTCGGCGACATGGATGTCTCGAAGCTCACGGAAAAACCGGCCGGCCGTCAGCCGATCCGCACCGTCACGCTGCCGCTCGAACGGCTCGACGAGCTGGTCGGCCGCATGCTCGATGCCGTCGCGGATGGCCAGAAGATCTACTGGATTTGCCCGCTGGTCGAGGAATCCGAAGAAATCAAGCTAATGTCGGCCGAGGATCGTTTCGCTTCGCTGAAGCCGCTGTTCGGCGATCGCATCGGCCTTGTCCATGGCCGCATGAAGGGTGCCGAGAAGGACGAGGCGATGCGTGCCTTCAAGCAAGGCGAGACGCGCATCCTGATCGCCACCACGGTCATCGAAGTCGGCGTCGACGTTCCTGACGCCACGATCATGGTCATCGAGCATGCCGAACGCTTCGGGCTCGCCCAGTTGCACCAGCTGCGCGGCCGGGTCGGACGCGGCGACATCAAGTCATCCTGCGTGTTGCTCTACAAGGACCCGCTTGGCGAGACCGCCAAACGCCGGCTGTCGGTGATGCGCGAGACCGAGGACGGCTTCCTGATCGCCGAAGAGGATCTGAAACTGCGCGGCGAAGGCGAATTGCTCGGTACCCGCCAGTCCGGCACGCCTGGTTTCCAGGTGGCGCGCATCGAGGCGCATGCCGACCTACTGGAGGCCGCCCGAGACGACGCCAGGCTGATCCTGTCGCGCGATCCCGAACTGCAATCGGATCGCGGCGAGGCGCTGCGGCTCCTGCTCTACTTGTTCGGCCGCGACGAGGCCGTGCGGCTCCTGCGCGCCGGATGAGGCCCTAGCGGCGGATTGGCCAGGGTTCCGTTGATCGGCTCACCGTTCAGCGTCACCAGTTTCGTCTTCACCTCGGGGGCCACCAACCCGGCCGATACGATCAGCTTGGCGCCGTCCTCGATCGTCATGTCGAGCGGCACGATATCCGACTTCAGAACATACATCAGGAAACCGGTCGTCGGGTTCGGCGTGCACGGCATGAACACCGCAATCAGTGGATCGCCTTCCTGGTCGAGCTTCTGGTTGATCTCGGTTTCCTTCTCGCTGGCGACAAACACCAGCGACCACACGCCCTTGCGTGGATATTCGACCAGCCCAACCTGACGGAACATGTCGCCCTTGTTCGACAGCACGGTCTCGAAAATCTGCTTCAGCGACCCATAGATGCCGCGCACCAGCGGCATGCGGCCAAGCAGGCGCTCGCCAAACCCGACGATGGCGCGGCCGACAATGTTGGCCGTCAGGAAGCCGATCAGCGTGATCAGGATGAGCGCGACGATCAGCCCAAACCCCGGAACCGGGAACGGCAAATAGCTGTCGGGGCTGTAACGCGCCGGAATATAGGGTTTTACCCAGGAATCGACCCAGCCGATGAACGACCAGGCGATATAGGCGGTGATCGCCAGCGGCGCGCAGACGATGAAGCCCGTGAGGAAATAGTTCCTCAGCCGGGTCATGCCGGAAGTCTTCGAAGCGTCTGACATGGTTCACCCGGGGGCGCTATTGCGACCCGACATTAGTGAACCGGAAGGCGCTTTGGAACTGCGAAGTTTTTAAAGGCGCTTGTTTACAAGCGCCTATTCCACTGTCACCGATTTCGCCAGATTGCGCGGCTGATCGACGTCGGTGCCCATGAACACGGCGGCGAAATACGCAAGCATCTGGATCGGCAGCGCGTAGATGATGGGCGAGATGATTTCCGGCACATCCGGAAGCACGATGGTCTCCATCGTCTTCACGCTCACCTGTGCCGCGCCCTTGGCGTCGGTGATCAGGATGATCTTGCCGCCACGCGCCGCCACTTCCTGCATGTTGGACACGGTCTTTTCGAAGATGCGATCGTGCGGCGCAATCACGATCACCGGCATGTTCTCGTCGATCAGCGCGATCGGCCCGTGCTTCAGCTCGCCCGCGGCATAGCCTTCGGCATGGATGTAGGAGATTTCCTTGAGCTTCAGCGCGCCTTCCATGGCCAGCGGGAAATTGGTGTCGCGTCCGAGATAGAGCACGTCCTTGTAGCGAGACAGCTCCCGCGCGATCCGTTCGATCTGTTCTTCGAGCTTCAGCACCTGGTTGGCGTAGCGCGGTGCTTCCGAAAGCGCTCGCACCAGGGTCTTCTCTTGCTCCTTCGAGATCGCCCCGCGCGCCACGCCCGCCCGCACTGCGAGCGAGGCCAGTACCGAGAGCTGGCAAGTAAAAGCCTTGGTCGAAGCGACGCCGATCTCAGGCCCCGCCAGCGTCGGCAGCACGACGTCGGATTCGCGCGCCATGGTCGATTCCCGCACATTGACGACCGCGCCGATCTTCATGCCGGCCTTGCGGCAATAGCGCAGCGAAGCCAGCGTATCGGCGGTCTCGCCCGACTGCGAGATGAAGAAGGCGGCATCGCTGGCCGACAGCGGCATTTCGCGATAGCGGAATTCCGACGCGACATCGATATCGACCGGCAGCCGAGCATAGCGCTCGAACCAGTATTTGCCGATCAGGCCGGCAAGATACGCAGTGCCGCAGGCGGAGATAGCCAGGCGGCCGATCTTGGCGAAATCGAATGGCAGGTCGAGCGGCTTGGAGACGCCGGAGACGAAATCGACGTAGTGCGCCAGTGTGTGCGAGATCACTTCGGGCTGCTCATGGATTTCCTTTTCCATGAAATGGCGGCGGTTGCCCTTGTCGACCATGAAGCTGGTCGACAGCGACTGCTGGCGCTTGCGGTCGACTTTCTTGCCGTCGATGTCGAAGATGGCGACGCTCTCGCGGCGCACCACCGCCCAGTCGCCGTCCTCGAGATAGGTGATCGAATTGGTGAACGGAGCGAGCGCGATGGCGTCGGAGCCCAAAAACATCTCGCCATCGCCATGGCCAACCGCCAGTGGCGGGCCGTTGCGCGCGCCGACAATCAGGTCCTCGTCGCCCTTGAACATGATGGCCAGCGCAAAGGCGCCTTCCAGCCGCTTCAGCGCCTTGTGCGCGGCCTCGATCGGCTTCAGACCTTTCGCGAGTTCCCGTGCCACCAGATGCGCCACGACCTCGGTGTCGGTCTGCGACGAGAAGGAATAGCCGTCGCGGACCAGCTCGTCGCGCAGTTCGGCGAAATTCTCGATGATGCCGTTGTGGACGATGGCGACGCCCTCCGAAAAGTGCGGGTGCGCATTGGTCTCGTTGGGCACACCGTGGGTCGCCCAGCGTGTATGGCCGATACCGATCGTGCCGTCGAGCGGCTCATCCTTGAGCCGGCGTTCGAGGTTGACCAGCTTGCCCTCGGCGCGGCGGCGGCCAAGTTGACCCTTTTCGATGGTGGCGACGCCTGCCGAGTCATAACCGCGATATTCGAGCCGCTTCAGCGCGTCGACGATGAGCGGCGCAACCTGCGAGTGGCCGACAATTCCAACGATACCGCACATGCAGACAGTCCCCGATTGCCCATGGAAAACCAGCGCTATTTAGGGGTGGCCGGCCTGCCGCGAAAGTCACATTGCATTTCGTCCGGTGTAACGGACACTTGCGCACGCATGCACCATGACAGACCGCTCTTGCAATCCGGTTACTGCAATCGTTCGTTTTTTTCGATTGCTTCGGCAAGAAAGCAGACTTGTCGACCAAAAGCAGACTTGTCGACCAATGGCTAATGGTCGGTGCCGGCTGCCTTCTTCTTCGCCGCCGCGGCCGAAGCAAACCGTTCGCGCAACTCCTTCCCCTTGCCGGGGATCGTCTTTTGGCGAGCCCTGCCGAAGGCCAGAGCGTCGTCGGGAACGCTTTCGGTGATGACACTGCCCGAGGCGATATAGCCGCCATTGCCGATGGTGACGGGTGCCACGAGCGAGGAATTGGAGCCGATGAAGGCGCCCTCGCCGATGTCGGTGAAGAATTTCGAATAGCCGTCATAGTTGCAGGTGATGGTGCCGGCGCCGATATTGGCGCCGGCGCCGACGCGCGCGTCACCGATATAGGTCAGGTGGTTGACCTTGGCGCCCTCCTCGATAACGGCCTGCTTGACCTCGCAGAAATTGCCGACCTTGGCCTTGTTCCTGAGATCGGCGCCTGGCCGCAGCCGTGCGAACGGCCCGACATCGCAACTGGACGCGATGGTAGCGCCTTCGATATGGCTGAAGGCGTGGATCTTCGCACCCGAGGCAACCATCACACCCGGTCCGAACCAGACATTGGGCTCGATGATCGTGTCGGCGCCGATTTCGGTATCGTGCGAGAAATAGACGGTTTCCGGCGCAATCAGCGTCACGCCCGACAGCATCGCCTCATGGCGCCGGCGCTGTTGCCAGATGGCTTCGGCCTGCGCCAGTTCGGCGCGGTTGTTGATGCCGAGCGCACTTTCGAAGCTGGCTTCGGTGGCAACGACATCGAGGCCCTGTGCGCCGGCAATCTCGACGATGTCAGTGAGGTAATACTCGCCCTTGGCATTCTTGTTGTCGACGGCGTCGAGCAGTTTCAGCGCGTGCGCGCCGGCCACCGCCATCATGCCGGCGTTGCAGAAGCCGATTTTCCTCTCCTCTTCGGAGCAGTCTTTTTCCTCGCGGATGGCAATCAGCTTGCCGCCCTTTTCGATCAGCCGACCATAGCCGGTCGGATTGGGTGGGCGGAATCCGATCACCACGACGGCGGCACCTTCCGCCAACCTCAGCCGCGCCACCGTCAGGGCATCCGCATCGATCAGCGGCGTGTCGCCAAACATCACGAGGACGTCGTCATAACCCTTTGATATCGCTGCGCGGGCAGCGATCACTGCATGCGCCGTGCCAAGGCGCTTTTCCTGCACAAAGGTCTCAGCCTCAGGTGCGAACTTCGCCGCCGTCTTGCGCATCTCGTCGGCGCCATGACCGATCACCAGCGCCACGCCGCTCGCACCAGCGGCCTCGGCCGCCTTCACCACATGGGCGACCATGGGCAACCCCGCGATCTGGTGCAGCACCTTCGGCAGTGCGCTCTTCATGCGTGTGCCTTCGCCGGCGGCGAGGATGACGGACAGGCAGGTTCTCTGGCTCATGGAAAGGCAACCATCTGAAAAGGGTTGGGAATCAAGACATGCTAGCAGTGGCGCCATGCTGCACCAATGCGGTTAAATTCCGGTGAGATGGTAGAGCAGCTGACTCTTTAATCAGCGGGTCCGCGGCTCAACCCCGTGCCTCGCCCCACGCCGCCAAGCCTCAGCCCAACCGCCCCAACACCGGGAAATTCTCCAGCAGCCAGTAGGACACCGTCTGCACACCGCCGGTGAGGAAAAACACGCCGGCGACCACCAGCAGCGCACCGATCGACTTCTCGACAAGGCCGAGGTGGACGCGGAACTTGCCGAGGAAGCGCATGAAGGCGCCGGAGAACAGCGCGGCGATCAGGAACGGGATGCCGAGGCCTAGCGAATAGGCGGCGAGCAGCAGCGCGCCCTCGCCCACGGTTTCGCGGCCGCCGGCCAGCGTCAGGATCGGTCCCAACACCGGGCCGATGCAGGGCGTCCAGCCGAAGGCGAAGGCAAGCCCCATGACATAGGCGGCGACGGCGCTGGCCGGCTTGCCCTGCGACTGGAAACGCGCCTCGCGCGACAACAGCGGAATGCGCAGGATGCCCAAAAAGTTCAGGCCCATCAGGATGATCAGCACGCCGGCGCCCATCGCCAGCGGCTCCTGCCAGACGCGCAGCAACCGGCCGATGGTCGACGCGCCGGCACCGAGCGCGACGAACACGGTCGAAAAACCGAGCACGAAGGCGATCGAGGAATAAAGCAGCGCACCGCGCGCGCCTTCGCGGGCCGTCGCGCTCGCATTGCCGCGAAAATCGTCGACCGACACGCCGGCCATGTAGCAGAGATAGGGCGGCACCAGCGGCAGCACGCACGGCGACAGGAACGAGATGGCCCCCGCCCCGACCGCGCTGACATAGCCGATATCCAATGCCATTCCAAAGCTCCGACTGTTTGGCGACGATATAGCTGCACGCGGGTTTGTCCGCCAATCACCATCGTGTGGCAAGTCATCGCGGGTCGGGGAAGAAAGCACATGCGCAGGGCGTTGACACAACGAGGCCGCGACTTTCCGCGCGCCTGCGAATATCAGCCACGGAGATTTCCATGAAAACGACAACCGCAGCGCTGGCCGCGCTTCTGCTCAGCACCGCCGCCTCCTTTGCCGCAGAGGCGTGGAAGGAAGCCGATGTCGGCGGCACCAAGATTTATACCGATGCCAAAGGCATGACGCTTTACACCTATGACAAGGACGAGAAAGGCAAGAGCAATTGCTACGACAAATGCGCCACCAACTGGCCGCCGCTGAAGGCGAAGGCCGGCGCCAAGGCCGGCGACGAATGGAGCGTTGTCGATCGCACCGACGGCACCAAGATGTGGGCCCATGACGGCAAGCCCGTCTACACCTTCATCAAGGACAAGAACACCGGCGACATGAGCGGTGATGGCGTCGCCGGTGTCTGGCACGTCGTCAAGGCCGATTAGGCCTGCCCCTGCTCCCTGCCTGCGGGCGGGCAAGCTGGTCGCCGCATTCCTCTGTTCAGCCGGCGGCCAGCATCGATCGACGGCAGGCGAGCGAACGGCTTTCCACGACTCGCCCGGAGTTTGAAGCGGCCGTTTCCGCCGACTCCCGACTGCCGTCGCCTTGACCGAAATTCTGTGATTTCTCCATACACTCTAAGAGTGTATTGCTGCCGGCATCCCCGCAATTTGGCCCCTTCCCCTTGACCGGATGCAAAAGCGCGGCCATGTGAGCGGCGAACAGAACCGAGATTTCGTCGCGCGCAGCGGAATTCTTCTGCCGCATCACAGCTGATATGAGACCTCATGGACGTCGTCGTCGTCGAATCGCCGGCCAAAGCGAAGACAATCAACAAATACCTGGGCAGGAACTACAAGGTTCTGGCCTCGTTCGGCCATGTCCGTGATTTGCCGGCCAAGGATGGCTCGGTGCGTCCGGATGAAGATTTCGCCATGTCCTGGGCGGTCGACACCGCGTCCGGCAAGCGTCTCGCCGACATCGCCAAGGCGGTCAAGGATGCCGACGGCCTGATCCTCGCCACCGACCCGGATCGCGAAGGCGAAGCGATTTCCTGGCACGTGCTGGAAGTCCTGAAGCAGAAGCGCGCGCTGAAGGACAAGCCAGTCAGCCGCGTCGTCTTCAACGCCATCACCAAATCATCGGTGCTGGAGGCGATGGCCAATCCGCGCCAGATCGATGCGCCGCTGGTCGACGCCTATCTCGCCCGCCGGGCACTCGATTACCTCGTCGGCTTCACGCTGTCGCCGGTGCTGTGGCGCAAATTGCCGGGCGCCCGCTCCGCCGGCCGCGTCCAGTCGGTGGCGCTGCGCCTGGTCTGCGACCGCGAATCCGAAATCGAGCGCTTCATCCGCGAGGAATACTGGCAGATCGCTGCCATCCTCGGCACACCGCGCAACGAGACCTTCGAAGCCCGCCTGACCGCATTCGAGCGCAAGAAGCTGCAAAAGCTCGACATTTCCAACAAGGCGCAGGCCGACGACATCAAGGCGATGCTCGAGGGTGCTACCTTCAAGGCGCTGTCCGTCGAAGCCAAGCCGACCAAGCGCAACCCCGGTCCGCCCTTCACCACCTCGACGTTGCAGCAGGCCGCGTCGTCGGGTCTCGGCTTCTCGGCCACGCGCACCATGCAGGTGGCGCAGCGGCTCTATGAGGGCATGGAGATCGGCGGCGAAACCACCGGCCTGATCACCTATATGCGAACCGACGGCGTGCAGATGGCGCCCGAGGCGATCGACGCCGCTCGCGATGCGGTCGCAAAGGAATTCGGCCCGAAATACCTGCCGGAAAAGCCGCGCCAGTACACCACCAAGGCCAAGAACGCCCAGGAAGCACACGAGGCCATCCGCCCGACGGATTTCATGCGCACCCCGGCGTCGGTCCGGCAATATCTCGATGCCGACCAGGCACGGCTCTATGAACTGATCTGGAAGCGCGCCATCGCCAGCCAGATGCAGTCGGCCGAGATCGAGCGCACCACTGTCGAGATCGAGGCGGTGAATGGCGCCCGCACCGCCGAGCTTCGCGCCGTTGGCTCGGTCGTCCGCTTCGACGGCTTCATAGCCGCCTATACCGACCAGAAGGACGACGACACGGAAGACGAGGAAAACCGCCGTCTGCCGGAAATCCGCGCCGGCGAGCAGCTCGCCCGCCGTGCAATCAATGCCGCCCAGCACACGACCGAGCCGCCGCCGCGCTATTCCGAGGCGTCGCTGATCAAGAAGCTGGAAGAACTCGGCATCGGCCGTCCCTCGACCTACACGGCGATCCTGAAGACGCTCGAGGACCGCGACTATGTCACGATCGACAAGCGCCGGCTGGTGCCGCAGGCCAAGGGCCGTCTGCTGTCGGCCTTCCTGGAAAGCTTCTTCGAGCGCTATGTCGAGTACGACTTCACCGCATCGCTGGAGGAAAAGCTCGACGAGATTTCCGACGGCAAGCTCGCCTGGAAGGACGTGCTGCGCGATTTCTGGAAGGATTTTTCCGGCGCCGTCGCCGACATCAAGGAATTGCGCGTCACCGATGTGCTCGATGCACTGAATGAGGAACTGGCGCCGCTGGTTTTCCCCGCCCGCGAGGACGGCTCCAATCCGCGCATCTGTCCGAAATGCGGCACCGGCAATCTGTCGCTGAAGCTCGGCAAGTTCGGCGCTTTCGTCGGCTGCTCGAACTATCCCGAATGCTCCTTCACCCGCCAGCTCGGCGACGCCGCCAATCCCAACGGGGAGAATGGCGGTGGCGAGGACGGCACCAAGATCCTCGGCAAGGATCCTTACACCGCCGAGGAAATCACGCTGCGCTCAGGCCGTTTCGGCCCCTACATCCAGCGCGGCGAGGGCAAGGAAGCCAAGCGCTCGAGCCTGCCCAAGGGCTGGACGCCGGAATCCATCGATCACGAGAAGGCACTCGCCTTGCTGGGGCTGCCGCGCGACGTGGGCAAACATCCCGAATCCGGCAAGATGATCTCGGCGGGGCTCGGCCGCTATGGTCCGTTCGTGCTGCACGATGGCACCTACGCCAATCTGGACAGTATCGAGGACGTGTTCTCGATCGGCCTCAACCGCGCCGTCACCGTGATTGCCGAGAAGCAGTCCAAGGGCCAGGGCGGCCGCAACGGCGGCACGCCGGCAGCCCTGAAGGAGCTCGGCGACCATCCGGACGGCGGCGGCAAGATCGTCGTGCGCGACGGCAAATACGGACCTTACGTCAATTTCGGAAAGGTCAACGCCACGCTGCCCAAAGGCAAGGATCCGCAATCGGTGACCATCGAGGATGCGCTGGCGCTGATAGCCGAGAAGGAAGCAAAGGGCGGCGGCGGCAAGAAACCGTTCCGCAAGGCTGCGGCGGCCAAGGCCCCCACAACCAAGAAAACCTCAACCAAGAAGGCAGCCGCCAAGAAGCCGGCCGCGAAGAAAAAAGGGTAGAACGGCGTGGCGCGCAGGATCACCGGAAGAAGCCACGGCGATCCCCGCACCGCCGACACCCGGGCCAAGGTCAAGGACAACTACCGGCCCTCGCGTGACGAAATCCTGCGCTACATCGCCGAAAACCCGGATCGCGCCGGAAAGCGCGACATCGCCAAGGCGTTCGCACTGCGCGGCGACGACCGCGTCTGGTTGAAGGATGTCCTGCGCGATCTGCAGGACGAAGGCGTTCTGACCAAGGAGCGCAAGCGGCTGGCCCGGGTCGGCACCTTGCCTCATGTCGCCGTGCTCGACATCTTTGGCCGCGATGGCGATGGTATCTTGCTGGCGCACCCGACCGAGGCGGTCGGCCCGGGCGAGCCTCCCGTGGTCTCGATCCGCGTTTCGCGTGGGGGCAGCGGACCAGCGCCAGGCATTGGCGACCGCGTGCTGGCCAAGACCTTTCCGACCGACGATCCGTCGGGGCCTGCCTATACCGGCCGGGTGATGAAGATCTTCGAGAAGCGCACGGATGCCGTCCTCGGAGTCTTCCGTGTGCTTCAGGACGGCAGCTTCCGCATCGAACCGGTGGAACGGCGCCAGCCTGAGCTGATCGTCGACAAGGAATTCCAGAACGGCGCCAAAAATGGCGATCTTGTCGAGGTCGAGCCCGCGCGCGCCTCCCGCTACGGGCTGCCGCGCGCCAAGGTGCTCAACGTGCTGGGTTCGCTGACCAGCGAAAAGGCGGTCTCGATGATCGCCATTCACGCGCACGACATTCCGCACATTTTTCCAGCCGATGTCATTGCCGAATCCGAGGTGGTGAAGCCGGCGACGCTTGCCCATCGCGAGGACTGGCGCGACCTGCCGCTGGTCACCATCGATCCGGCCGACGCCAAGGACCATGACGACGCGGTGTTCGCTACGCCTGACATCGACGAGAAAAATCTGGGCGGCTTTATCGCCACCGTCGCGATCGCCGATGTCGCCGCCTATGTCCGCTACGGCACGGCTCTCGACCGCGAGGCCATGAAGCGCGGCAATTCGGTCTATTTCCCCGATCGCGTCGTGCCGATGCTGCCCGAGCGCATCTCCAACGATCTCTGCTCGCTGCGCGAGGGCCAGGATCGTCCGGCGCTGGCGGTGCGCATGACCTTCTCCGCCGATGGCCGCAAGATCAGGCATTCCTTCCACCGCGTCATGATGAAGTCGGCGGCCAAGCTCGCCTACAGCCAAGCCCAGTCGGCGATCGACGGCGTGCCGGACGACAAGACCGGCCCGATCCTCGACACGGTGCTGAGGCCGCTGTGGGACGCCTACGCGATCCTCAAGCGCGGCCGCGACAGCCGCCAGCCGCTCGAGCTCGACCTGCCGGAGCGCAAGATCCTGCTCAAGCCGGATGGCACGGTCGACCGCGTCATCGTGCCGGAGCGGCTCGATGCCCACAAGCTGATCGAAGAGTTCATGATCCAGGCCAACGTCGCCGCGGCCGAAACGCTGGAGGGCAAGAAGCAGGCGCTGGTCTACCGCATTCATGACGCGCCGTCGCTGGCCAAGCAGGAATCGCTGCGCGAATTCCTGCAGACGCTTAGCCTGTCATTGGCGCGTGGTGCGCAGATGCGGCCCAGCCAGTTCAACGGCATTCTGGAGCGCGTACGCGGCGCCGACAACGAGGCGCTGGTCAACGAGGTGGTGCTGCGCTCGCAGAGCCAGGCCGAATATTCACCCAAGAACATCGGCCATTTCGGCCTCAACCTCAGCCGCTACGCGCATTTCACCTCGCCGATCCGCAGGTATGCCGATCTGATCGTGCATCGCGGGCTTATTGCCGCGCTCGGCCTTGGTCCCGGAGGGCTGACGCAAGATGAGGAGGTTCGCCTCGAAGACGTTGCGGTGCTGATCTCCGGCACGGAACGGCGCGCAATGGCTGCCGAGCGCGACACAGTCGACCGGCTGATCTCCGCCTATCTCGCCGAGCGCATCAACGACCGCTTCGATGCCCGTATCTCCGGCGTCACCAAATCAGGACTTTTTGTCCAATTGCCGCAGTATGGCGCCGATGGTTTCATTCCTGTGTCAACTCTGGGCGGCGATTACTACATATATGACGAAACGGCTCGCTCCCTGTTCGGAGAACGCTCGGGCAAAGGCTACCAGCTCGCGGACCGTGTCGAGGTCCGGCTCGTCGAGGTGGCGCCGATGGCCGGAGCGATGCGCTTCGAGATGTTGACCGACCCAAAGCCCCTGCCAGGCTCCAGCAGGTCGTTTCACAAGGCCAAGGGCCGCGCCCGTGCGTCGCAATCGCGACCGGGGCCGCGCGGCAGGAGACGATGATGGAACAACAGGTTTTTGGCGGCGAACATCACTCGGGCCGGATTGCCCGCCCATTGTGGACGGCGATGAAGCGGGGCCTCTTGGGCCGCTGCCCGAATTGCGGCGAAGGCAAGCTGTTCCGCGGCTTCACCAAGACCGTCGAAGCCTGCAGCGTCTGCGGCGAGGAGATTCATCACCATCGCGCCGACGATTTGCCCGCCTATCTCGTCATCGTCATCGTCGGCCACATCGTGCTCGGCGCCTTCATGGGTGTCGAGGCGACCTCGACCTTGTCCACCGGGCAGCACATCCTCATCTGGGTGCCCTTGACCATCCTTCTGTCGGTCGCGCTGCTGCAGCCAGTCAAAGGCGCCGTCATCGGATTGCAATGGGCGTTCTATATGCACGGGTTTGGTGGCGAAAAGGATGTGATCGAGCCGCATCCCGGGGCCTGAAATGTTGGCTGGCGCAACATGCCAATCGTTAGGGCTACTTTCGCATGCAAGAAGTTTCCGCTAGGTCCTGCGCATGGAAGCAATGACCAAGGCGGATGCCGACAAGCTCGACAAGGGTCTTGCCACGCATGGCGGCCGGCCCCTGCGTCCGCGTGACGCCGCGACGCTCATCCTGCTCGACCGCAAGGGCGACGACGTCCTGGTGCTGATGGGACGCCGCCATGCCGGACACGCTTTCATGCCAGGGAAATTCGTCTTCCCGGGCGGCCGCACCGACCCTGCCGACAGCCGCATCCCGACGGCGACCACACTTAACCAGCACGAAGAAGCCAAGCTGACCGCCGGCCCCGGCCGCACCAGCCACGCCCGCGCCCGTGCCATCGCTTTGTCGGCGGTCCGCGAGACCTACGAGGAAGCCGGGCTGTTGATCGGCCGCAAAGGCGCCTTTGCCTCGACCAGGCGCGACTGGCAGGGTTTCGTCGAACATGGCGTGGCACCGTCGCTGGAGGCGTTGCGCTTTGTCGCGCGCGCCATCACGCCGCCGAACCGGGTGCGCCGCTTCGACACCCGCTTCTTCAGCGCCTGGCGTGGCGACGTCGCCGTCGAATTGGCCGATGGCGGCCCGACCAACGAACTGGAGGAATTGGTCTGGCTGCCGCTCGCCAAGGCCAAGCAGGCTGATATACCCGACATCACCCGAATGATCCTGGACGAGCTTGAAAAGCGGCTCGCCAATGATCCACTGCTGCGTCCGGGCGGCCCTGTCCCCTTCTACAGGCTTGTCCGCAACCGCTTCACCCGCGAACTTCTCTAGAGCAATTCCAGGAAAAGTGTGACGCGGTTTTCCGTCCGGAATTGCGTAAGATCAAACAGACAGAGTATTCAGCATCTCATGACGGTCGATACCCAACCAAAGGGCGACGAACGCGTACACTGGCTGCCGATGGTGGCGGCGATCTCGTCGATCAGCGTCGTCGGCATTGCCATTGGCCTCGGCATGCCGCTGCTCAGCGTCATCCTGGAAACACGCGGCCATTCGGCCTCGATGATCGGCCTCAATACGGCCGTCGCCGGCCTGGCCTCGATCGCCGGGGCGCCACTGGCCACGCCGCTGGCCATGCGCTTCGGCGTCGCCTGGACGATGATTGCCATGATCGCCGCCGGCGCGCTGGCCTTCGTCGGTTTCCATTTCGCGCCCGATTTCTGGATGTGGTTTCCCCTGCGCATCGTGCTGCACATCGCGCTGACCGTGCTGTTCATCCTGTCGGAATTCTGGATCAGCACGTCGGCGCCGCCACACCGACGCGGCCTTGTGCTTGGCATCTATGCCACCGTCCTGTCGCTCGGTTTTGCCGCGGGGCCGTGGCTGTTCGCCCATCTCGGCAGTTCCGGCTTCAGGCCGTTCGGCGTCATCATCGCCCTGGTGACGCTGGCCGCGATACCGGTGCTGGCCGCGCGCAACGAAAGCCCCACCATCGTGGCCGACAGCGAAACCAGCCACTTCCTGCGCTACATCTGGCTGGTGCCGACCGCGACTTTCGCCGTGCTTGTGTTCGGCGCGGTCGAGACCGGCGGCTTCGCGCTGTTTCCGATCTATGGCAACCGCATCGGTTACTCCGAGGCCGATGCGGCGCTGCTGCTGACCATGATCGGCCTCGGCAACGTGCTGCTGCAGATCCCGATCGGCATGATCAGCGACCGCGTCACGGACCGGCGCTATCTGCTGCTCGCCTGCGCCACGGTCGGTCTCGCCGGCACGATGTTCATGCCGTTCTTTGCCGCGAACTGGCACTTGATGGCCGCGCTGCTTTTCGTCTGGGGCGGTGTCGTTGCCGCCATGTACACGATTGGCCTCGCCCATCTCGGTTCGCAGCTTTCCGGCCACGAACTGGCGTCGGCCAATGCCGCTTTCGTGCTGTGCTACGGCGTCGGCATGGTGCTGGGCCCGCAGGCGATCGGCATCGGCATGGATAGTTTCGGGCCCTCCGGCTTTGGCTGGTCGCTCGGCCTGTTCTTCGCCGCCTACATCGCCCTGGTCTGCTTCCGGCTCGTCCGCAAAATACTCCTGTAGAGCCCAACCCGGTCGTTCATCGGCACGGTGCAGCGGCAGGCTGCTGACAGAACCGTGTCAGCAGCCACCGGTTAAAAGGGTGTCCTAAAACATCCTGAACCGAGGACACTCCGATGATCGACAGCGGCTTTGAAACCACTTCGCTGCGAATGACGCTCCTGCTGCTCGTCAGCTTCCAGGCTCCGGCTGCCGATGTCGACCGCATCATGGACGCGGTCGTTGCGATCGCACCGCTGGCCATGGGCAAGTATGATCGCAACGCCTACCAGTCGGCGCACGGCATCGAACGCTACAGGCCGCTTGAAGGGGCCGCGGCCGGCGCCGAAACCGAGTTGCGCCGCCGCCCGGGCACGGTCGAGGTTTCATTCGAATTGCCCGATGACCAGGCGCTGGCGGCCCGCGTCGTCGAGGCGATTTTCCAGGCGCATTCCTATCAGGAGCCGGTGATCCGCATCCAGCCGATCCTTGCCAGCCGCTCCAAGGGTCTGGACGACCGCGCCAATCCGAATCGCTGGTGGAACACGACCGGAGACTGGAAGAAGGTTGCGGTATCAGAGGTGGAAAACGCCTGATTATATGCATGCAGTGCAGCTTGGGCGGGCCACATCAGGTCCGCCGGGCTTGACTTTCCAGGCACGTTCTTTATGTGTCGCGCCAAGTTTCCCGCGTCCGGGTGTTTTCCCCGTGCTCCAGCGGCCAAAACTCCACGAACAAACGGACTGAGATCATGGCCAAAGCCGCAAACATCAAGATCAAGCTTCTGTCGACCGCCGACACCGGTTTCTTCTACGTCACCAGCAAGAACAGCCGTACCAAAACCGACAAGCTGTCGTTCCGCAAGTACGACCCGGTCGCCAAGAAGCACGTCGAATTCAAGGAAACCAAGATCAAGTAATCTGGGTTTTTCCTCTGGAATGCCGAAACGCCGCCCATCGGGCGGCGTTTTTCGTTTACAAGGCGGAAGGCTCCGGGCTGAGTTCCCTCAGCCCTGGATGAATTCATTCAGCCGATGCGATCGCCACTTTTCGGATCGAACAGATGCAGCGACGCGGGATCGGCCGCCAGCCGCACCATGTCGCCGGGCTTCACGCCGGCGCGGCCCATGGCAAAGACGCAAAGCTGCTGGCCGGCCAGCTTGACATAGAACTGCGTCGACAGACCGAGCGGCTCCACCACTCCCACTTCGCCTTGCAGGGCGCCGTCATCGGCCAGCCGGATATGCTCGGGGCGCAGGCCGACGGTGATGACGTCGCCATCCCTGAGCGGCAAGCCGTCCGGCAGCCGAAGCTTCTGGCCATCGGACAACACGGCGTCCAGCTTGCCGCCCTTCTCCACCGTGGCCGGCAGGAAATTCATCCCCGGCGAGCCGATGAAGCCGGCGACGAACATATTGGCCGGCCGGTCATAGAGATCGAGCGGCGCGCCGACCTGCTGGATCAGCCCGTCATGCATGACGACGATGCGGTCGGCCATGGTCATCGCCTCGATCTGGTCGTGGGTGACGTAGACAGAAGTGGTCTTCAACTGCTGGTGCAGTGCCTTGATCTCGGCGCGCATGTGGACGCGCAGCTTGGCGTCGAGGTTCGACAGCGGCTCGTCGAAGAGAAAAACCTTGGGATCGCGCACGATGGCGCGGCCCATGGCGACGCGCTGGCGCTGGCCGCCGGACAATTGCCTGGGCAAGCGTTGCAGGAACGGGTCGAGCCCCAGCCGCTTGGCCGCACCATCGACGCGCGCATCGATCGCCGGCTTATCGGCCTTTCGCAGCATCAGGCTGAAGCCCATGTTCTTCGATACGTCCATATGCGGATAGAGCGCGTAGGACTGGAACACCATGGCGATGTCGCGGTCCTTGGGCGCCACGTCGTTGACCAGCCGCTCGCCGATGCGGATTTCGCCGCCGGAGGCTTCCTCGAGCCCAGCGATCATGCGCAAAAGCGTGGACTTGCCGCAGCCGGACGGTCCGACCAGCACAACGAACTCGCCATCGGCGATCTCAAGATCGACCGCGTGCAGGACGCGCACGGCGCCGTAGTCCTTACGAACCTTTTCGAGCGTAACAGAGGCCATCGATCTATCCTTTGACGGCGCCGGCGGTCAGGCCGGTGACGAGATAGCGTTGCAGGAAGGCGAAAAAGATGCAGACCGGGATCAGCGCCAGGATCGACGCCGCCATCATCTGCCCCCAGTCGACGGCGAACTTGCCGATGAAGGTGAGCAGGCCGACGGCGAAGGTCTTCTGGTCGTCGCTGGAAATCAGCATCAGCGCGAACAGAAGCTCGCTCCAGGCGGCGGTGAAGACGAAGCCCAGCGTCGCGCCCATGCCGGGCAGCGTCAGCGGCACGATCACCCGGCGCATCGCCTGCGCGCGGGTGCAGCCGTCGATCATCGCCGCTTCTTCCAGATCCTTCGGGATGCCATCGAAGAAGGACTGCATCAGGAAGGTGGCGAAGGCGGTGTTGAAGGCGGTGTAGATGACGATCAGCCCGGTCAGGCTGTTGATCAGGCCGATCTGACCCATCACGCGGTAGATCGGCGGAATGACCATCACCAGCGGAAAGGTCTGGGTCAAAAGCAGCATCAGCGCCAGTGCAGCCTTGCCGCGAAAGGTGAAGCGCGACATGGCGTAGCCGGCGAGCGTGGCGATGACCGTGACCAGGGCCGCCGTCGACACCGAGACGATGACGCTGTTGAGGAAATAGCGTGGGAAATCGGTGGCCTCGAGCACGGTGACGAAGTTCTGTAGCGTCATGTGCGACGGCCAGAATGTGATGCCTTCGGAATAGAGCAGCCGCTCCGGCGTGACCGAGATCTTCAGCGTCCAGTAGATCGGGAACAGAGCGAAGACCACATAGGCGGCGATCGCGGCGTACAGGCCGATGCCGCCGAAGAAGCGCTGCGGGGCTGAGCGTCCAGCGATCATCAGACGTGCCTCACAAGCGAGCGGCGGATGGCGATCAGCACGATCGCGTAGGCGATGAGCAGGACGAGCAGCAGCACGGCCACAGCCGAGGCATAGCCCTTGTCCAACGACTTGAAGGCGCTGACATAGATGTAGACCGGAACCGTGTTGGTCGAGCCGGCCGGTCCGCCCTCGGTCATGACGAAGATCAGATCGGCGAAGGTGGCGATCCAGATGGTGCGCAGCATCACCGTGATGGCGATGGTCGGCGCCAGGAACGGCAGCGTGACCTTGGTGAAGCGCTGCCACGGCGAAGCGCCGTCGATCGCCGCCGCCTCATGCAGTTCCGAGGGGATAGACTTCAGCGCCGCCAGCAGCGTTATGGCGAAGAACGGAATGCCGAACCAGACATTGGCGATGATCGGGCCCCACATGGCGGTTGAGGGATCGGAGAGAACGTTGGTCGGTTCGGCCTTCAGCCCCAAGGCAAACAGCCAGTGCGGCAGCGGTCCGACGATCGGGTTGAACAGCCACGCCCAGGTCAGGCCCGACAAGAAGGATGGCACCGCCCAGGGCAGGAAGACCAGCGCCTGCACCGCCTTGCGGCCACGAAACGGCTTGTCGAGCAGCAGCGCGAGGCCAAGGCCGAGGAAGAACTGGAAGAACAGGCTGGTCACCGTCCACCACAGCGTGTTGATCAGCGCCTGACCCAGCACCTGATCCGACAGCATCGCCTGATACTGCCCGAGCCCGACATATTCCGACTTGAAGGCGGAGAATTTGCGGAAGGAGTAGCTGATGCCGATGACCAGCGGCACGAGCAGCACCACGACCAGCAGGATGATCGCCGGGCTGAGATAGAGCCAGGGCTCGATCGTCGCGTGGGAGAGCCGCTTCTTTCGCGGCAGCCCTGCGGATCGAATTTCGGATACGGCATAAGTCATTGGCTGTGGACGTCCTCTGGGGGCGCGGCGTTGGCGACAAGCGTCCTTCTCCCCGTTTTTCGGGGAGAAGATGCCGGTCCACCCTCCGCAGCTGCAGCGGGGGACGGGCAGGCGGATGAGGGGCGGCGCCAGCTTCCCAGAACACAGCGCTGCCCCTCATCCGGCCCTATCGGGCCACCTTCTCCCCGTGAACGGAGAGAAGGCAAAAGAGGCGCTTACTTCTTGTTCTTCGCCAACCAGTCCTGCTGTTCCTTGGTCAGGAAGGCAGCCCATTGGTCGGCGACGTCCTTGGCCGTCTTCTGGCCAAGCAGCACTTCCTGGAAGTTCTTGATCGCCACCTGGTCGACGAAATTGCCGAGGTTTTCCAGATGCGTCGGCGGCGTCACCATTTCGTATTTGGAGCTGTCGCTCAGCTCCGTGAACCAGCCCTTGAACTGCTCGGTCTTGAAATGGGGATCCTGCTCGGCGCCCTTGTGGATCGGCACGACGCCGACTTCCTTGGCCCATTCCAGATTGTCCTTCGGCGACAAAAGGGTCGCCATCAGCTTCCAGGCGTCGTCCTTGTGCTGGGAATTGGCGAACATCGCCCAACCAGCATAGCCCAGCGTTGGGTAGGATTTGCCGCTCGGTCCGACCGGCAGCGGCGCCACGGCGAAGTCGTCGGCATTCATCTTGTCGGCGATGCCGAGCAACGCGTCCGGATCCTGGTTGAGCATGGCGCATGTGCCGGAATAGAAACCGGTGACGGTCTCATTGAAGCCCCAGCTCACGGAATCCTTCGGCGCAAGACCGTTTTTGTACATGTCGGCCAGCATCTGCAGGCCCTTGACCGAGCCCTCTTCATTGATGGTCGAAGTGCCGTCCTCGTTGAAATAGCCGCCCTTGCCGGCGGCGATGTTCATGAACATGTGCATGCCGTTGAAGGCGCCCGGCCCGCCGCGCAGGCAATAGCCATACTTTCCAGGGATGGCGGAGATCTTCTTGGAATCGGCGACGAAATCGTCGAGCGTGGCCGGCGGGCCGTCGAGACCGGCCTCCTTGAACAGCTTCTTGTTCCAGAACAGCGCATTCACATAGTAGCCATAGGGGATCATGAACTGGGTGTTGTTCACGGTCGAGCCGAACTGCTTGGCGCGGTCGCCGAGCGTCTTGGCGTCGTCCCACTTGGCCATATAGGGGCCGAGATCCTCGAGTTGGGCGTTGTTGGCGTAAAGCCCCATCCAGCGTTCGGGCATCTCGACCACATCGGGCGTATCGCCGGCCTGCACCATGGTGAGGAATTTTTCGAAGGCCTGGCCCCAGGGCAGCGAGACGAGCTCGACCTTGACGCCGGGATTGGCCGCCTCGAACTCGGCGATCTGCTTTTTCAGGAATTCGGTGCGTGGCGGGCTGGTGATCACCTCGACCATTTTCAGGGTCGAATCGGCGAGCGCGCCTCCGGCGGAAATCGCCAGCCCCGCGACGGTGGCAAGCATGACGGTCAGTTTTTTCATGTTCAAGACTCCCATTTTGAACCCGCTTGTTATTTTCTGGCTTTTTCGAAGGCCTGGGCGACATCCGCCCAGAGATCCTCGACACTTTCCAATCCGACATTGAAGCGGATGGTTCGGGGGCTGACGCCGAAGCGCGCCATCGAATTCAGTCCCGGTGTCTGCTCCAGCG
Organism: Mesorhizobium sp. Cs1299R1N1; assembly: GCF_037179655.1. NCBI lineage: Bacteria > Pseudomonadati > Pseudomonadota > Alphaproteobacteria > Hyphomicrobiales > Phyllobacteriaceae > Mesorhizobium > Mesorhizobium sp. Cs1299R1N1. The sequence goes on from NZ_JAPYKR010000004.1 coordinate 335,943, forward strand.
ACGCCTTGGCCGGCACGACCAGGCTCTCATGCCCGCCCCAGCTGACGCCGATGCGGAAATATTTCAACGCGTCGACGAAGACGGGAATGTCGATATCCTCGGTAACCTCGAACGAGAACAACCCGCCATAGCCGGCAAGCGTCGCCTTGCCCGGATGGTTCGAATAGACAGGGTGGTTGACCCGCTCGACATTGCCGTGCGCCTTCAGCCGCTCGGCGATGGCAAGCCCGCTCTTCATGTGGTGCGGCAGGCGCAGCGGCAGCGTGCGCAGGCCGCGCAGCAGCAGCCAGGCCTCGAAGGGCGACAGCTTGCCGCCGAGATAGGAATAGGTCTGCTCGTTGATATGCTTGATGTGCGCGGCCGAGCCCGCCACCACGCCGGCAACGGTGTCGCTATGGCCGCCGAGATATTTCGAGGCCGAGTGCAGCACGAGGTCGACGCCGTGCGAGATCGGCTTCTGGAACACCGGCGTCGCCCAGGAATTGTCGATGGTGGTGACGATGCCCTGCTCTTTTGCCAGCCGGGTCAGATGCGGCAGGTCCTGGAGCTCGAACACCATCGAGGTCGGGCTTTCCAGATAAAGCAGCTTGGCGCCGGGCAATGCCGCCGCGACCGCATCCGGGTCGGAGCCGTCGACATAATCGACCTTGACGTTGAGCCGCGGCAGGAGGCGTTCGAACAGCCGGTAGGCATCGCCGTAACAATTGCGCACCGCAACGATGCGCTCGCCCGCTCCGACGAAGGCAAGCACGGTTGCGCTGATCGCCGCCATGCCGCTGGAGAACCCGCGTGCAGCCTCGGCGCCTTCGAGCGCCGCGACCCGCGACTCAAACTCCATCACCGTCGGATTGTCGCCGCGCGAATAGATCGGCTGCTTTCGTTTGCCGGCAAAGGTCTCAGCCATTTCGGCATAATTGGCGAAGGTGAACAGCGAGGTCTGGTAGATCGGCGGCACGACGGCGCCGCCTGGGAACGGCTCGTCATGCGCCAAAAGCGTCGCCGCCTCGGCGAGATAGTCTTGATCGAAACCGGCTGGCTGCTCGTTCATCTCAGGTCCGAAGTTTGAGTTTGGCCGCACCGCGCTTCAGGTCGTCCTCGACGGTGGCGATGAGCTTCAGCGCCTCGGCGCGAGCGCCCCGTGGATCGCGTGCCGCGATGCATTCGTAGATGGTGCGGTGATAGGGAAAGCTGGCATGGCCGAAATCGCGCACGCCGAGCGGATGCTCCCAGAAGCGATGGAACAGTTCGTGCATGGCGGCGATGATCTGTTCGAACAGCGGATTGCCGGAGACCCGGTAGATCGCCTGGTGGAATTCCCAGTCCTCTTCCGACGACATGCCGTCAAGGGTGCGAAACGCCTGCTCCATGATATCAAGCTTGCGTTCGATCTCGGCAATGTCGGCCGGGCTTGCCCGCTCAGCGCACAGCGCCGCCGCTTCCGCTTCCAGCGCGCGGCGGATTTCCAGCGTCTGCATCAGGCTGGTGAAGTCATTGCCGCCCGCCAGCGTCAGCGGCAGATGCAGCATGTCGGGCGAGACGACCGCCTTGAGATAGGTGCCGCTGCCTTGCCGTCGTTCGACCAGGCCCAATCCTTCCCACCGCGTCAGCGCCTCGCGCACCGTGTTGCGGCTGACCTTGAGCCGTTCGGCCAGGATGCGCTCGGTCGGCAGTCGCTCACCAGGCTGCAAGGCCTCGGCGCGGACGAAACCCACCAATGCCTTCAGCACGGCGTCGTCACGCGCCGTCGTCTGAATGGGTGGCAGGCTGTTCTGGTCCACACTTCCTCCAAGTGGTCCAATGGTCCAATGGTCCAACCAATTTCTACATAGATGGGCTCTCCTGTCAATCGCTTGTCAGGAGGCAACCAGTCTTCAGCCTGTGGAAGGTTGTGACGCGCTGCGTTCAAAAGGATACCCGGCCGCGGCAGCCGGTCCGAACCATCTGGTCAGCGCATCGGCCAATCCCTGTTGCGTCCCAAGTCCGACCCAGGCTACGTATCCATCGGGCCGGATCAAAACCGCGTCGGGTGCAGCGACCGTTCCCAGTACAGGAAGCTCCCAGGCACCGGCATACCCGGCATCGATGTGCCGGATCCGATCGACCCAAGGCGCGATGTCCAGCCTGCCTGGTTCACCGAAATTGAGGAGCAGCGGCCGCGCGTCGTGCAGGAAGGTAAACAGCCGTAGCGGCCCGTTGGCGGTGGTGAGGTCGAGATCGGGCATGCGCCGCCCAAGCAGCGCGTGCCCTTCCCCGAGGTCGTAGTGGACACCCAGGCCGGACATCTCCGCGGCGATCCGTTTGCGTGGCCCGTCCATGGCGAGCAGCTCGGCAAAGGTATCGCTCAATGCCTTGGTGCGTGCATCCATACGACGAAGCGCGACCTGCGCGAGCGCGTTGCGCAGCACGCGGGCGGCGACCGGATGGCGTTCGGCATGGTAGCTGTCGAGCAGGCTGTCCGGTGATACCAGCTTGATCACCTGTGCCAGTTTCCATCCGAGGTTGACCGCGTCCTGCATGCCGATGTTGAGGCCCTGTCCGCCCATTGGGGGATGGATGTGCGCGGCGTCACCGGCCAGCAGCACACGTCTGTCGCGGTAGGCGGCAGCCTGGCGCGTCATGTCGGTGAACCGCGAAATCCAGGTCGGACTGTGGACCCCGTAATCGGTGCCGTACACCGCGACGAGCGCCTCACTGAGATCGCGCAGCGTCGGTTCGCCACCAATGGTCAGTTGCCTCTCGGTCAGCACGACACCCACCCGGCCACTTTCCTCGATCTTGCCGATCGCATGAATACCGTAGGCGTCGCTGCGAAAGCCCAATGCAGGTTCCTCCGCCATCTCGACCTCGGCGATCATCCAGCTCATCGTCGGATCCCATCCGTCGAACGCGATGCCCGCCGCCTTGCGGATCATGCTGCGTCCGCCGTCGCAGCCGACGAGATACTGGGCCCTCAGGCACCGGCCACCGGAAAGATCGACGTCGACGCCACCATCATCCTGTGCGAAACCCGTGACATCCTGTCCGCGATAGATCGGCACCCCCAACTCGCTGATCCAGTCGGCCAATATCCGCTCTATATGGTTTTGCCGCAGCGCCAGCAGATAGTTGTGCCGCGTGGGAAAATCGCTGATGTCCAGCCGGATCATGTGAAATCCCACGGACGGCGATGGCTGTCCCTGCGAGAGGAACCGGTCCGCAATTCCGCGCTGGTCGAGCACCTCGATGGTGCGTGCGTGCAGGCCACCCGCCCGCGAACCGATGAGTTCCTGATTCGGCCGCCGCTCGACAATGGCCACATCGACGTCAGCCAATGCGAGTTCGCCGGCCAACATCAACCCGGTCGGACCGCCTCCGGCGATCACCACCGCATGGTCCCGACGCACTTGGCCTGTTGGCAACAATTCCGGCATTTCGCCACTCCCGTTTCCGTTAACCTGGGTCGCGGTTTTACGGGAACAGCCGGGTCTTGCCGCAAGCCCCTTGTGCGCCATATCTATGAAATGGAGGGGGTAGCTTCTCTCCGTCCCCTTTTGTGAACGGCAGCGAAAAGTCACGACCTTGCGAAATGATAGCACGCGAGGTGCAACTGAAGCCGTTACAATCCAGGTTCAGACCCTGCCGCGCACAAAAAAGCCCCGGCACTTCCGGGGCTTGACGCAGATTCCTAATGTCACATCGGAAAAGGGGGCCGGTCGGCGTTTGGCAGCGGTACGAGGAGGCCACTATGTGCCAGCGCCGGCCGGCCGACCCCACGGACCCAGGAGATGCGGCGGACCTGAGCATCATGGGGTATTCCTGAGGGACCGAGCCGGCGATCTACCCTCGTGCCGGCTTCGTCTTGGCCTGCACATTTACGCAAGAGCTTATGAAAATCAACAGTTTCTTAACCAAGGCTCGCGAATCGCTTGGATTAAGGTAAATGGGTAACCCTGTTGGGTTGACCGGATAATCCGGCCCGGACCGTCAGGCCGCCTTGGCAACGACGCGGTTGCGGCCGCCGCTCTTGGCTTCGTAGAGCGCGAGATCGGCGCGCTTCATCAGCGCCGCCACCGTATCAACGCCCTTCAGCACCGATGACACGCCAACGCTGACGGTGACCTCGATCGTCTTGCCGTCGGCACCGATGGCGAACGGCATCTGGGCGATTTCGGCGCGGATGCGCTCGGCCACTTTCTCGGCCACGGTGCCGTCGGTGTCCGGCATCACCACCACGAACTCCTCGCCGCCGAACCGGCAGGCAAGGTCGATACCCCTGACGTTCTTGCGCAGCCGCCGTGCGAATTCGCGCAGCACATCGTCGCCGCCGTCATGGCCGTGCGTGTCATTGATGGACTTGAAGCGGTCGAGATCCGTGATCATCACCGACAGCGGCCGGCGCCGCGCCACGGCGCGGTCGAACAGCGTCTGCAGATGGCTGTCGAGATAGCGGCGGTTGTGCAGACCGGTCAGGCCGTCGGTCACTGCCATTTCGATGGTCTGGGTAACGCTGGCGCGCAATTGGTCGTTGTAGCGCTTGCGGCGCACCTGGGTGCGCAGCCGCGCCGTCAGTTCCTGCTGGTCGATCGGCCGCATCAGATAGTCGTTGATGCCGAGTTCCAGCCCTCGGATGATGCGCTCCTCCTCGCCCTCCTCCGCCAAAAGGATGATCGGCACGAAACGGGTGCGGTCGAGCGAGCGCAATTGCGAGCAGAGCCTGAGCGGATCGAAATCGGCGAACGCCGTCGAGATCATCACGCATTCATAGGGCGTTTCGGCGGCCTGGAAGAACCCGGCATGCGGATCGCCGGTGACGTCGAGGTCGGCCCGGTCGCGCAACATCTTCTGGATGCGCTCGACCGACGATTTGCGCTCATCGATCAAAAGCACTTTCGGCGTCGTGTCCTCGGACGCGAAATTGCGGCTCAAAAGTTCTTCGATGCCGATGTTGCGTGTGGTCGAGGCGCGCAGCCGAAGCTCGTCGGTCAACGACTTCAGGCGGACCAGGCTCTTGACGCGCGTCATCAGCTGCAGATCGTTGACCGGCTTGGTCAGGAAATCGTCGGCGCCGGCCTCCAGCCCGCGCACGCGATCGGAAACCTGGTCGAGCGCCGTGATCATCACCACCGGAATGTGCGACGTCGCCGGATCGCTCTTCAGCCGCCGGCAGACTTCGAACCCGTCCATATCGGGCATCATCACGTCGAGCAGCACGACGTCGACCTTGCCGTTCTCGCAGGTCTCGATCGCGTCGGGCCCGTTGGTGGCGGTCAGCACCTCGAAATATTCGGCCAGCAGCCGGACCTCCAGCAGCCTGACGTTGGCAGGGATGTCGTCGACGACGAGGATCCGCGCGGTCATTTCACAAGGCTCCGGCTCGGCTGGAAGGGAACATCAGGCATCGCCCAGATAGGATTTGATGGTTTCGATGAAGCGCGGCACCGAGATCGGCTTCGAAATATAGGCCTCGCAGCCGCCCTGGCGGATGCGTTCCTCGTCGCCCTTCATCGCGAAGGCAGTCACGGCAATGACCGGGATGACGTGCAGATCGTCGTCCTCCTTCAGCCATTTGGTCACTTCCAGCCCCGACACTTCTGGCAGTTGGATGTCCATCAGGATGAGGTCCGGCCGGTGCTGGCGCGCCAGATCGAGCGCTTCCAGACCGTTGCGGGTGCGCACCGTCTCGTAGCCGCTTGCTTCGATGAGGTCCCGAAAGAGCTTCATATTGAGCTCATTGTCCTCGACGATCATGACCTTCTTAGGCATCGAAATCCCGTCCCGGCCGTCCTCCGCCCGGAGGTGGCCGTCATGCGCTCTTTCCTTGGACGCACCAAACCCTGCTTCACGATACGGCAATATGATTGACGAAACGGAAACCCGTGGCCTGCAAGCAGCACGAATTCCGCCGCGCCTCCCGCGCATCCAAAAGGCGCGCCGCGCTCTAATGGCTTGCCGCGGCCAACTCTTGCCATTACTGCGGGAGAGACTCATTCCACACACCGAAGGTAGTGATGGCAAACGCAGCGTCAATGCGCGAAGAGGCCGAAACCATTGCCGTGAAGGCATTGGGCTTCGTTGCCGCCGATCCGGAGCTTTTACCGCGCTTTCTGGCGATCACCGGAATAGAGGCGCATTCGATCCGCCGGGCGGCCGGCGAGCCGGGTTTCCTGGCCGGCGTCCTGCAATTCATTCTCGCCCACGAGCCGACTTTGATGCGCTTCGCCGAGGAAACCGGCACGCCACCGGCGGCTGTCGGCAAGGCGTTGCGCGCCTTGCCGCTTGGCGATGACAATCACGATCGTTCCACATGAGCGATGATCCCGAAACGGCGCGCCAGATCGAGGAACTGGCGGCTGACGACAGGCCGCTGCTCGTGCTCGACGTCGACGACGTGGTGCTCGAATTCATCCGCCCCTTCCCGCATTTCCTCAAGGCGCGTGGCTATGGCCTGACGCTGGCATCCTTCCGGCTGACCGGTAACATTGCCGAAACGGCCAGCGGCCGGCTGATCGAACAACTCGAAGTCGCGGCACTTTTGGGTGATTTCTTCGACGCGCAAGCCGATTGGCAGACCATCACCGATGGAGCCGCGGAAGCTCTGACGGGGCTTGGAGACCGCGCGGAAATCATATTGCTGACGGCCATGCCGCACAGGCATCGTGCCGTGCGGCGCGCCCATCTCGACGCCCTCGGGCTAAGCTATCCGCTGCTGACCACCGAAATGGCCAAGGGACCGGCGGTGGCCAGGCTGCGCGGCAAGACCGGGCGGCCGGTGGTCTTCGTCGACGACCAACCGGCCAATCTGGCGTCGGTGAGGGAATCTGTCGCCGACGCAAATCTTTTCCATCTGATGGCCGACAATTCGCTGCGCGCGTTCCTGCCGTCGGTCCCGGACGATGTCGTGGTCGTCCAGGATTGGCACCAAGCCGCGCCGAAGATCGCGGCCGCGCTGGGACTTCAGGCGCTTTGACGCACTTCCGCGCGGAAAACTGCTTTACACTTTTCCTGGAATTGGTCGAGGGCAGAAACCTCAAGGATTGAGCTTAGCCCCTGCCCCGCCGTTAGCGCTGCCGCCGTTAGCGCTGCCGCCATTGTCACCGCCGCCATTGTCGCTACCGCCGCTCTCGTCGTCCGAGCCGTCACCATCGTCGACGCTGTCGTCCACCGCTGGGTCAGCGGGCTTCAGCATGACGCCGTTGACGGCGACCGAGCCGTCGGCCTTGGTGTTGATGACCCATTCCAGCTTGCCGTCCGGCAGCGTCTTGGCAAAACCCTTCGCCATGAGAGCGACAGGCACGTACTGCCCGACCTCCGGCTCCGCCTTCGCTGCTTCCTGCAGATGTTCCATGATCTTGTCGAAGCCGGCGACGTCGACAGTGAGATTTGCGTCAGGTTTCTGGCCGAAGCTTGTCATCTCGCCTTCCAGCGCGATTTCCATGTCCTTGTTCTTCACGGTGCTGTGGCCGATGACGACCTTCGGCGTCTTGGCAAGGAAGTCGGCTTTGAGCTGGTCGCCGAACTCGGCCGGCAGCGGCGGATCCTGATTGAGATCAAAGGCTTCGATCGCCTTCTTCGCCATGCTGTCGAGATCGATGTTGGCGCCGCCGAAGTTCAGGTCGATATCGGTGGGCAGTAGCGCCACGCTCCAGCTCGGCAGGAGCTGCTGCGGCACGGTCAGCCCCGAAGCCTTGATGCCATAGCTGACCTTGCCGTTCTGGGCGACCCCGTCAGAACCGAACGCTATGCCGAACTGGGTTGCCCCGAACGTACCAATCGGGCTGTCGACCGCGAAATCCTTGAAGCCATAGGTTCCGTCGATACGCTCCCACACGGGAAGTGCTGCAAGCAGAAGCGACTTGAGCTGCGCCTGGTTTGCCTTCAGCGTCTTCTCGTCCTCATTGGCCACGGCAAACGCCAGGAGGTCGAGCAGAGGCTTGGTCTGCACACCCTTGCCGCCGGCCTCCACAGAAAATTCCGGCGACTTCACGGTAACGGGAAAATTCAGCCCGTTCTCGGGATCATTGAATTTTATCGCTTCGACGAAGTTCGAAATCTTTTGCGATGTCGTGAAATCGACGCCGCCATTGGCCGCCTTGGTCGCGGAAAGCGTCACGGTGCCGGCACCGGCGCTCGCCTCCATCTGCTGCTTGCTATCCTGCGACGACATCGTCATCCCGGCAATCGAGCTCGTGGCGCTGGTGAAGGCCGCCAGCTTGGGGTCATAAACGCCGCTGCCCTTGCCGTCCTTGATCGAAAACCGCGTGCTTTGCTTTCCCTGGGGGCCGTTGAATTCGAAGGACGCGCTCTGCGAAAAATCCATCGAGACATCCCAGGACCCGTCACTGCGCGGCTTGACCAGCAGGGCATAGGGCGCAAAGTCGAATTTCATCAGCTTCTGGTCAGGAAAGCTGCTGGCAAGCGCCTTGAAATCGAACACGATCTTGTAGGCGTCGCCTTCGGCCGAAACCTTCAGGATACCCTTATCGAGCGCCTGTTTGCCGACATAGCGGGACAGGTCATCGGACAATTGCTTGGCGCCCTGGCTGTCGACGGTCTGGCCGAAAGCAGGCGCACTGAGCAGAAGCGCGGTAAAGGCAATTGGCAACATACGGTTCACGGGAATTCTCCGTTCGGTCGAAAGCAAAATTCGTTTCGTGTCTCTGGTAGGGAAATACCATCACGACTGCAAGACGATGACGGCCAGGCATTCGGCTTCAACATCAGCCGCATCAGCGGCGAATGGTTCGTCGACCAGCCGCGCAATCTGGCACCGCTGCAGAATAAAGGATTCAGTTTCGCCTCGCTCCCCTTATTTCCCGATGAGCAACATCACTTTGCTGTAGAAATACCATGCAACTACAAGCTGAAGTTTTCCTACAATATCAGCCGCATCAGCGGCCGGCCGGCCTTGCGCTCCACAAGCCTCTCGAAGCCGGCCTTCTCGAAGACCCCAGATGAGCCGACAAACAGGCCGATTGAACGCGAATCGCGGGACAGGTCGATCGGGCAGGCCTCGACAAGCCGCGCCCCGTTCCTGCGGGCGAAATCGATGCCGCCTTCGACGAGGCGGTGCGTGATGCCCCTGCCGCGCGCCTTGGCGCGGATGAAAAAGCACGAGATCGCCCAGACGGCCGGATCGGACGCGTCGGCGGGATCGATCGGCGCCGAGCCCCTGCCCTTGTTGTTCCATTCGGGCACGTCCGCGCGTGGCCCGATCTGCATCCAGCCAACCGCCTTGCCACCCTCGAAAGCCAGCAGGCCAGGTGGTGGGCCGGCCTCGATACGCGCCTTGATGTGGTCCTTGTTGCGTTCACGGCTGCTCTCGCGCCGCGCCGCCGGCGCCAGCCGGAAATGCGTGCACCAGCAGCCATAACAGGCGCCCTGCTTGCCAAAAAGGTCCTCGAATTCAGGCCAGAGCTCAGGCGCCAGCGGCACTACCGTCGTGCTCATGCGTTCTCCCCAGGCCAGGCTTGTCGCTGGCCTTGCGCTGTCGTACCATTGCTTCTGTTCTCTTTATGTTCGCAGCGATGGCGGCTCCTGTCAACAATCCCGATCACGGTTTTTGTCGTGACTGCCTGACGTTTCAGCGCGGTGAAACGCGCCGCTGCGAACGCTGCGGCAGCCCTCGCCTTGCCCGCCATCCCGAGCTTTACCGGCTGCATCTGGCCCATATCGATTGCGATGCGTTCTACGCGGCCATCGAAAAGCGTGACGACCCGGCGCTCAAGGACAAGCCGCTGATCATTGGCGGCGGCAAGCGCGGCGTCGTCTCCACCGCCTGCTATATCGCGCGCATCCGCGGCGTGCGCTCCGCCATGCCGATGTTCAAGGCGCTCGAAGCCTGCCCCGAGGCGGTCGTGATCGCGCCGAACATGGAAAAGTACGTGGCCGTCGGCCGCGAGGTGCGCGCCATGATGCAGGCCTTGACGCCGCTGGTCGAGCCGCTGTCGATCGATGAGGCATTCCTGGATCTCGCCGGCACCGAGCGGCTGCACGGCCTGCCGCCGGCGGTGGTGCTGGCGCGCTTCGCGCTGGCCGTGGAGAAGGAGATCGGCATCACCGTTTCATCTGGCCTGTCCTACTGCAAGTTTCTCGCCAAGATAGCGTCCGACTTCCGCAAGCCGCGCGGCTTCTCCGTCATTGGCGAGGCCGAAGCGGTCGGCTTTCTGGCAACGCAGCCGGTGACCATGATCTGGGGTGTCGGCAAGGCGTTCAACGCGACGCTCGAACAGGATGGCATCCGCACCATCGGCCAGCTTCAGAAGATGGAACGCGGCGACCTGATGCGCCGCTATGGGGTAATGGGCGAACGGCTCTACCGGCTTTCGCGCGGTGAGGATGTCCGCCGCGTCGACCCCGACCAGGACGCCAAGAGCGTATCGGCCGAAACCACTTTCGACACCGACATCGCCTCGCTGGAAGAGCTGGTCTCCGTGCTGAGGGGCCTTTCGGAAAAAGTCTCGGCGCGGCTGAAGAAGTCAGGCATTGCCGGGCGCACCGTCGTGCTGAAGCTGAAGACCCAGGATTTCAAGCTGCGCACGCGCAACCGCCAACTCGGCGACCCGACCCGGCTCGCCGACCGCATCTTTTCGACCGGCGTGGACCTTCTTCGCAAGGAGACGGACGGAACGAAATTTCGATTGCTCGGCATCGGTGTCAGCGACCTCTCCGACGACGATAAGGCCGACCCGCCGGATCTGGTCGATGTCCAGTCGCGCAAGCGCGCCATGGCCGAAGGTGCCATCGATGCGTTGCGCGACAAGTTCGGGCGCAAGGCTGTGCAAACCGGCTACACCTTCGGCAAAGGCCGCGACGCCCATCCACCGGAGCCGCTTGAAGATTGAACCCGATCAGCTGCGCCGAAGATCGATGCGGCTGGTCACAACGCTCTTGCCGGTTTGGGGATCACGGTCGACCACGGTCAAAACAATGCCGTCCGCCCCGTTTTTTTGTACGGTAAGCTGCGCGGTGCGATCGCCATTGACCTCCTTGGCCCAGCGAATGGCGAGGTTTATCGCATTGCCGGAACGGCTTCCGTTCAGCTGCGCCGGTCCGGTGCGCGATCCCACATAGACGCCGCTGTATTTGCCGCCGCTGACCTTCAGACGAGCGCTGATGGCGCGTGTCACCAGGATCAGGCCGCGGCAGTTGCCGTCGAGCGACAGCGAGGTTGAGGTCGCGTTCGACTTGAAGCTGCAAGAGACACCGACGTTCGGCACATCCGTGGTTACCTGAACAGTGCCCTTGCCAGCGAAATTGCCCTTGAACGACTTGAGAAATTTGGTCTCGTCGGCACGAGCCGCGCCGGCAGCAATCACCAGGCAGCCAGCAAGCGCGACTTGCGCGAATCGTCTCATGAAACCCTCCTTGTCGACACGGGAGTGCGCGTTTGCACAGCACGGATACTAGGGGGCTCAACGCCCCTGGCCGTATCGGGTTCCGCCCGCAGCATGACTGCTCTCAAAGCCTTCGCCGCGACTGGCCCAGAAGAATACATGGACTAGCGATTGCTCCGCCAGCCACGGCCTGCGACATAGCGGACATGGCACCCAACCCGTCGATCCTCAAGGCCGCGTTCTGGATGGCGCTGTCGATCACATCGTTCCTGGCGATGTCCGTCGCCGGCCGCGCCACCACAGCCGAACTCAATGTCTTCCAGGTGCTGGAACTGCGTTCGGTCATCGGCTTCTTCATTCTGCTGCCGCTGGTGATGGCGACAGGTGGGCTTGCCGCGATGCGCACGCAGCGGCCGCTGGCCCATATCGCGCGCAATGTCGTCCACTATAGCGGCCAGGCTGCCTGGCTCTACGCGTTGACGCTCATTCCGCTGGCGGTGCTGATCTCGATCGAATTCACCACGCCAATCTGGACGGCGATCCTGGCGGTCACGTTTCTCGGCGAAAGGCTGAGCCGGCCACGGCTCGCGGCGATCGTGCTTGGGCTGATCGGCGTGGTCGTCATCGTGCGTCCAGGCGTCGGCTCGGCCGATGTGGGCCATCTGGTCGTGCTGGGCGCGGCGGTCTGTTTCGGCGTTTCGCTGGTGCTGGTCAAGTCGCTGACGCGCACGGACAGCGTCGTGCGGATCATCTTCTGGATGCTGGTCATCCAGTCCGTGGTCGGCCTTATTCCGGCTCTCTACGAATGGCGCAACCCTTCGCTTGCACTGTGGCCTTGGATCATTCTGATCGGGTTCACCGGCATGTCGTCCCATTTCTGCCTCGCCCGCGCCCTGGCCTATGCCGACGCGACCGTGATCTCGCCGATGGATTTTCTGCGCGTACCGCTGTCGGCATTGATCGGCTGGCTGCTCTATCAGGAGCAGATCGACGCCTTCACCGCCGGCGGCGCATTGCTGATCTTGATGGGCAATCTGCTCAATTTGCAGCGCAAAGCCGTAAAGCCGGCCGAGGTCGCGGCGTCATAGCACTGCCGGTCAGTTCCCTTCGTCTGGAATGTTGAGGACATGACCGCATGCCTTGCAGTGCACGGCGTCCGGCTCATGCCGCCGCAGCCCGCATTGCGGACAGGGAAAGAACACCTTGGCCGGCCGAAAGATCGCCTGCGCCAGCCTGACGAACAGCGATATGCCGATGATCATGGTCACGATCGCTGTCAACTTGCCGGCGATGCCCGGCAGCACGATGTCGCCGAAGCCGGTTGTCGTCACGGTCGCGACGGTGAAGTAAAGCGCGTCGATGTAGTTTTCCAGTCCGGCACCGTTCCGGAAAAAGAACGTGTAAACGAAGCCCGTGATGACAAATAGAAAGGTCAACAGGTTGATGACCGCGTGGCTTGCCTCGCGCCAGGGTCGCAGGCCACGCATCTCGAAATGCCGCCAGATCGAACCGCTGCGCGACAGCGACCACAGCCGCAGAATTCGCAGAAAGCCGAGACTTGCGAGCGCCGCCGGCATCAGCAGCGTCAGAAGGATGAAGGCATCCACCCAGAAGGTCGGCTGCTTCAACAGGCGCAGCATGTCATTGGAGGCCAGCAGCCTGGCAATCAGATCGGCGGCGACCAGAGCCGCCACGGCATAGTCCAGCCACAGAAACGAGGCCGACTGCTGGATGACCGGCGTGGCGATGAAAAAGGCGATGATGGCGAGGTCGATGATGACGGCCACCAGCTGGAACCGGAACGCGGCCGGCGAGCGCCCATGATAGAGCCTGCGCAGCATGTTGCGTAGACGCGCCGTCGCGGAAAGATCCTGCGATGCGCGCGTCCCTTTGGCCTTCATGCCGGCATAAGCGGCAGGTGCCGGCCTGCGGATAGCCGCCTGGCAAGCGCGCAGATCACACCAGTTCCACTTCGACCACACCAGGCACGGCGCGCATCGCCGAGGCGATCTGCGGCGAGACGCGGTAGCCACCATTCAGGGCAATCTCGACCTCGCCCTGCGCCTCCTCCTTGATCACGATAATGCTCACCTGGCTTTCCCCGCGCTGGGTGAGCTGGGATTGGATGATCGAGGCAGGCCCCTCGTTCCTGACGAAAATGCGCAGAGCCTTCTGGACGCGGCTTGCTTCGTCCTCCAGCGATTGGACGGAGTTGATGCGCAGGTTGACACCCTCGGGCCTGTCCTCCGCCGCGACAGTGATGACAACGGAGCGGCCGGCTTCGAGGAGATCGCGATACTGGGCCAATCCTTCTGAAAACAACACGGCCTCGTACTGGCCGGAGGTGTCGGAAAAGGCCACCACGCCCATCTTGTTGCCGGTGCGCGTCTTGCGCTCCTGCTTACTGGTAACGGTGCCGGCAAGCCGGCCGGCGGAAGCGCCGCGCTTGACGGCAGCGGAAAACTCCGCCCAGTTCTGCACCCGCATCTTCTGCAGCGCCGCCTTGTACTCGTCGAGCGGATGCGCCGAGAGATAGAAGCCGACGACCTGGAATTCGCGGTGCAGGCGGTCGGCGGCGAGCCACGGATCGGTCGCCGGCAAATTGAGCGCCTGCGACTGGGCGCCGAGCGAGGCGCCGAAGATATCGGCCTGACCCGAAACGGCGTTCTGCTGGGCGAGCGACGCCAGTCCCATCATCCGCTCGACGCCAGCCAACATCTGGGCGCGATCGTGGCCGAAGCAGTCGAGCGCGCCGGCCATGATCAGGCTTTCGAAAACCCGCTTGCCAACGATCTTCGGGTCGACCCTCTCGCAGAAATCGGCCAGGCTCTTGAACGGCTTTTCGCCGCGAACGACGACGATGTGCTCCACGGCGGCATCGCCCACGCCCTTGAGCGCGGCCATCGAATAATAGATGCGGTTCTCGCCGACCTCGAAGGCACGGAAGCTGGTCATAACGGACGGCGCCAGGACTTCGATGCCCAGGCGCAGCGCATCCTGGCGGAAGTCGGCGAGCTTGTCGGTGTTGCCCATGTCGAGTGTCATCGACGCCGCCAGGAACTCGACCGGATAATGCGCCTTGAGATAGGCGGTCTGGTAGGAGACGACGGCGTAGGCGGCGGCGTGCGACTTGTTGAAACCATAGTCGGCGAACTTGGCCAGCAGATCGAAAATGAAGTCGGCTTGCGGCTTTGCCACGCCGCGCTCGACCGCGCCGGAGACAAAGCGTTCGCGCTGCTTGTCCATCTCGGCGCGGATCTTCTTACCCATGGCGCGGCGCAGAAGGTCGGCTTCGCCTAGCGAATAGCCGGACAGCTCCTGCGCGATCTGCATCACCTGTTCCTGGTAGACGATGACGCCTTGCGTCTCCTTTACCAGATGGTCGATCTTGGGATGGATCGAGGCCATCTCCTCCTCGCCATGCTTTCTGGCGTTGTAGGTCGGGATGTTTTCCATCGGGCCCGGCCGGTAGAGCGCGACCAGCGCGATGATGTCCTCGATGCAGTCCGGCCGCATGCCGATCAGCGCCTTGCGCATGCCAGCACTTTCCACCTGGAACACGCCAACAACCTCGCCGCGCGACAGCATGGCGTAGGTCTCGGGATCGTCGAGCGGAATCGTCGCAAGGTCGATGTCGATGCCGCGGCGGCGGATCAACTTCACCGCCGTCTCCAGCACCGTCAGCGTCTTCAGGCCGAGGAAGTCGAACTTCACCAGCCCGGCCTGCTCGACATATTTCATGTTGAACTGGGTGACCGGCATATCCGAGCGCGGATCACAGTACATCGGCACCAGTTCCGACAAAGGTCGGTCGCCGATAACGATGCCGGCGGCGTGTGTCGAGGCATGGCGGTAGAGGCCCTCCAGCTTCTGCGCCATGTCGAGCAGCGTCTGAACGATCGGTTCCTTCTCGGCCTCCTCGGCAAAGCGCGGCTCGTTGGCGATGGCGTCGGCGAGCTTGACCGGATTGGCCGGATTCTGCGGCACCATTTTCGACAGCTTGTCGACCTGGCCATAGGGCATCTGCAGCACGCGGCCGACGTCGCGCAGCACGGCGCGCGCCTGCAGCGTACCGAAGGTGATGATCTGGCCGACCTGGTCGCGGCCATATTTCTGCTGGACATAGCGGATCACCTCTTCGCGGCGGTCCTGGCAGAAGTCGATGTCGAAGTCGGGCATCGACACGCGGTCCGGATTGAGGAAGCGCTCGAACAGCAGCGAGAAGCGCAGCGGATCGATGTCGGTGATGGTGGTGGAATAGGCGACCAGCGAACCGGCGCCCGAACCACGCCCCGGCCCGACCGGAATGCCTTGCGCCTTGGCCCATTTGATGAAGTCGGCAACGATCAGGAAGTAGCCGGGGAATTTCATCTTCTCGATGATGCCAAGCTCGAATTCGAGCCGCTCACGATATTGCTCGACCGTGTAGCCCGGGGTCGGTCCGTGCAACGCGAGCCGTGCATCAAGGCCCTCGCGCGCTTGGCGGGCCAGTTCCTCGGCCTCGGCCTTTTCGGCCGCGTCCTTGTCGGAGGCATCACCGCCGGTGAAACGCGGCAGGATCGGGCTGCGGGTTTTCGGATAATAGGAGCAGCGCAGCGCGATCTCGATCGTGTTGTCGATCGCTTCCGGCAGGTCGGCGAACAATTTCGCCATATCGGCTTGGCTGCGCAGGAAATTGTCCGGCGACAGCCGGCGGCGGGTGTCGACGGCGACGACCGAACCCTCGGCGATGGCGATCAACGCATCATGCGCCTCATATTCATCGCGCGAAGAGAAGAAGGCCTCGTTGGTGGCAACCAGCGGCAGTTCATGGGAATAGGCGAGATCGATCGAGGATTTCTCGATCATCCGGTCGTAGCCCGAAACCCGGTCCAGCTCGACATAGAGGCGGTCGCCAAACATCGTCTTGAGGGTGACTAGTCGCGCCTCGGCAAGATCGCGGCGATCTTCCTTCAGGGCTATGCCGATCGGGCCGCGCGGCCCGCCACTGAGACAAATCAGGCCGTCACATTGGCCGTCCATCATTTCGGTGGTCAGGTGCACCGCTTCACCGGGCGGCGTTTCGAGATAAACGCGGCTGACCAGCCGGACGAGATTGGAATAGCCGGCTTCAGTGGCCGCGAGCAGCACGACCGGCCGCATATCGGGGCCTTGCCGACGGCGATCACGCTGGCCATCGCTGTTCTCGCCCGAGAAGGCGAGCGCGATCTGGCAGCCGATGATCGGCTGGATGCCGTCCTTCACCGCCTTTTGCGCGAACTCCAAGGCGCCGAACAGATTGTTGGTGTCGGTGACGGCGATGGCCGGCGCCTCGTCTTTCACCGCGTGGCCAACGATCTTGCCAAGCTGAAGCGCGCCCTCCAGCAGCGAATAGGCCGAGTGCACGCGCAAATGGACGAACGGCCGCGCCGGCACCTCCGGCCGCGCGGCCGCGATCACGGCTTCGCGCTTCAGGGGATCGCGTGGAAGTCTGTCATCCGCCATGGTTTGTCGCGCTGTCCGTAAGACTTGAGTCGATGGAGATATATTGTCCGGGACCGGGCGATACCAGTCCAGCACAAACGACTACTGACCACAGGCTTCCAGCCGCTTAGGCGAATTCCATGATCACAGCGTCGACAGCCAGGCTATCGCCGGGCTTGGCGTTGAGTTTCGCCACGACCAGATCGCGCTCGGCGCGCAGCACGTTTTCCATCTTCATCGCCTCGACCACGGCCAAGGTCTCGCCGGCCTTGACCTCCTGGCCTTCGGCAACGGCTATCGACACGACAAGCCCCGGCATCGGGCAGAGCAGAAGTTTCGACGTATCCGGCGCCACTTTGTCCGGCATCAGCCGTTCCAATTCGGCGGTGCGCGGCAGCATGGCGCGCGCGGTCACCGACATGCCTTTCCAGGCGATGCGAAGGCCATTGGCGACAGGCCGGATCTGGGCGGCAACCCTGCGCTTGCCGACCGTGCCGCGCCAGATGAGGTCACCCGGCCGCCAGTCGGACGAAACGGTCAGCGCCTTGCGGCCATCGATGGACAGGTCGATTTCCATCGGGATGGAAATCATGCCTTCAATGATAGAAACCGGCAGATAATCTTCGCCGATCTTCACCACCCAGTCGCGCTTGAGCGCTCCCGAATGCGGCGCCAGCCGCCCGCCCAGCCGGTCGAGACGGTCGCGGCGCAGCAGCTCCACCGCGGTGACGATTGATGCCAGCACGGCCCTTTCCTCGCTGTTCGGCACGACGGGGGCAAAACCGTCGGGATATTCCTCCGCGATGAAGCCGGTCGATATCTCCCCTTTCCGCCAGCGCGGATGCTGCATCAGCGCCGCCAGGAACGGTATGTTGTGCTCGATGCCGTCGACGACAAAGCTGTCCAGCGCTTCCGACATGGCATCTATTGCCTCGAGCCGCGTCGGCGCCCAGGTGCACAGCTTGGCGAGCATCGGATCGTAGAACATCGAGATTTCCGAGCCTTCGGTGACACCGGTGTCGTTGCGGATGACGATGTCGCCGAACTGTCCTTCCTCCGGTGGCCGGTAGCGCGTCAGCCGGCCGATCGACGGCAGGAAATTGCGATAGGGATCCTCGGCGTAGAGCCGGCTTTCCACCGCCCAACCATTCAGCTTCACGTCGCTCTGCTTGATGGCGAGTTTCTCGCCGGCGGCGACGCGGATCATCTGCTCGACCAGATCGATGCCGGTGACGAGCTCGGTCACCGGATGTTCGACCTGCAATCGTGTATTCATTTCAAGGAAATAGAAGTTTTTGTCCTTGTCGACGATGAATTCGACGGTGCCGGCGCTCTGGTAATCGACAGCCCTGGCCAGCGCCACCGACTGTTCGCCCATGGCCTTGCGCGTCTTGGCATCGAGGAATGGCGACGGCGCCTCTTCCGCCACCTTCTGGTTGCGGCGCTGGATCGAGCATTCGCGTTCGCCGAGATAGAGCGCATTGCCATGCGCGTCGGCCAGCACCTGGATCTCGATATGACGCGGGTCGACGATGAACTTTTCGATGAAGACGCGGTCGTCGCCGAACGAACTCTTGGCTTCCGAGCGCGCCCGGTCAAACCCGTCGCGCACTTCCGACTTATCCCAGGCGATGCGCATGCCTTTGCCGCCACCACCGGCCGAGGCCTTGATCATCACGGGATAGCCGATTTCGCCGGCGATCTTTTCGGCATGGTCTGCATTTTCGATGACGCCAAGCCAGCCCGGAACCGTCGAAACCTCAGCGGCGTTGGCGAACTTCTTCGATTCGATCTTGTCGCCCATCGCCTTGATCGCCTTGGGCTTCGGGCCGATGAAGACGATGCCTTCCGCTTCCAGCGCTTCGCAGAACGCGGCTCGTTCGGACAGGAAGCCATAGCCCGGATGCACGGCCTGGGCGCCGGTCGCCTTGCAGGCGGCGATGATCTTTTCAGGAACGAGATAACTCTGCGCGGCGGGTGACGGCCCGATATGCACCGCCTCGTCGGCCATTTCGACATGCACGGCATCGCGATCGGCATCGGAATAGACGGCGACCGTGGCGATGCCCATCTTGCGCGCCGTCCTGATGACGCGGCAGGCGATCTCGCCACGGTTGGCGATCAGGATCTTGGTGAACATGCGGGCAGAATTCCCCTCCGGCAGACGGTTCAGTTCTATGGACTATGTCGCCAGGTCTCAAGTGCCGCGGTGGACGACATGAAGGGCGCCCCTCCCGACGCGCCGTCGCGCTCCCTGGCCAGCCGGGCTGGTTGTCGAGCGGTGTGCTATCTGCGCCAACAAAGCCGCGATTTCGTCTCATCTGACTGTTGAAGAGCGGACCAAAACCTGAAACCTTGGACCAAAAATCGCCTTTGGAGGAAATGCCCGATGAAAACCCGCGCCGCTGTTGCTGTCGCCGCCGGAAAGCCACTGGAGATCATGGAGGTCGACCTCGAGGGACCGCGCGATGGCGAGGTGCTGGTCGAGATCAAGGCGACCGGCATCTGCCACACCGACGAGTTCACGCTGTCAGGCGCCGACCCCGAAGGCATCTTCCCGGCCATTCTCGGCCATGAAGGAGCCGGCGTCGTGGTCGATGTCGGCAAGGGCGTCACCTCGGTCAAGAAGGGTGACCACGTCATCCCGCTCTACACGCCGGAATGCCGGCAGTGTCCGTCCTGCCTGTCGCGCAAGACCAATTTGTGCACCGCTATCCGTGCCACGCAAGGCCAGGGCCTGATGCCGGACGGCTCGTCGCGCTTCTCGATCGGCAAGGACAAGATCTTTCATTACATGGGCTGCTCGACCTTCTCCAACTTCACGGTGCTGCCGGAGATCGCGGTCGCCAAGGTCAATCCGGACGCCCCCTTCGACAAGATCTGCTACATCGGTTGCGGCGTCACGACCGGCATCGGTGCGGTCATCAACACCGCCAAGGTCGAGCAAGGTGCGACATCAGTGGTGTTCGGCCTCGGCGGTATCGGCCTCAATGTCATCCAGGGCCTGAAGCTTGCCGGCGCCGATATGATCATCGGTGTCGATTTGAACAACGACAAGAAGGCCTGGGGCGAGCGATTCGGAATGACGCATTTCGTCAATCCGAAGGAGATCGACGGCGACATCGTCCCTCACCTCGTCAACATGACCAAGCGCGGTGCCGACCAGATCGGCGGCGCCGACTACACGTTCGACTGCACCGGCAACACCAAGGTGATGCGCCAGGCGCTGGAAGCCTCGCATCGCGGCTGGGGCAAATCGGTCGTCATCGGCGTCGCCGGCGCCGGTCAGGAGATTTCGACACGGCCGTTCCAGCTGGTGACCGGTCGCAGCTGGATGGGCACCGCCTTCGGCGGCGCACGCGGTCGCACCGACGTGCCGAAGATCGTCGACTGGTACATGGACGGCAAGATCCAGATCGACCCGATGATCACCCACACGCTGAAGCTCGAGGACATCAACAGGGGATTCGACCTCATGCATGAGGGCAAGTCGATCCGGAGTGTCGTGGTTTACTGAAGACGGCCACACGCCGCCGGCCATCCGGCCAGCGACCCCTGTGGTGAAACATGGCCCATAACTGAAATAGGGAGGAAAGAAAAATGGCGGAAAAACTGCATCCGAAAATCGACAATGGGCTGCCCAGGGAAAGCGCGAGCTTTGCCGGCGGCACGCTGGTCTGCGCCTGCACCAGCAAGCCGGTCAAGGTGAAGGTCAAGGGCCAGATCGCCCATAACCACGCCTGCGGCTGCACCAAATGCTGGAAGCCCGAAGGCGCTATATTCTCGGTGGTGGCGGTTGCCGGCACCGGCGATGTCACGATCACCGAGAACGGCGACAAGCTGAAGGTGGTCGACCCCTCAGCGCTGATCCAGCGTCATGCCTGCACCCAATGCGGCGTCCACATGCATGGACCGGTCGAGCGCGATCATCCGTTCAAGGGTCTGTCCTTCATTCACCCCGAGCGCTTCGAGGAAGACGGCTGGTCGCCTCCAGGCTTCACCGCCTTTGTCTCGTCGATCATCGAATCGGGTGTCGACCCGAGCCGCATGGACGGCATTCGTGGCAGGCTGAAGACAATCGGCCTGGAGCCCTACGATTGCCTCAACCCTGGCCTGATGGATTACATTGCCACCTGGACGGCCAAGAAGTCCGGCGCCTTGCCGGCCTGATCATTATAAGATTTTCAGGCAGGGGCCGGATACATTTCCGGCCCCTGCTCGTTTCTGGAGAGACAATGCCCGCACCCGCCATCTACGTCGACGCCGACGCTTGCCCGGTCAAGGCCGAGGTGGAAAAGGTCGCCGAACGCCTTGGCGTCGTCGTCACTTACGTCTCCAATGGCGGCCTGCGCCCATCGCGCGACCCGATGATACGCAATGTCGTGGTCTCCAAGAGCGCCGACGCCGCCGATGACTGGATCGTCGAGAACGCCAAGCCCAACGACATCGTGGTGACGGCGGATATTCCGCTTGCCGCACGTACGGTGGCGCTCGGCGTCCATGTGCTGGGACCGACCGGGCGGCCGTTCACGCCCGAGACGATCGGCATGGCGGTGGCGATGCGCGACCTCAAGCAGCACCTGCGCGAGACCGGCGAGAGCAAGGGCTACAATGCCAGCTTCGCGCCGCAGGACCGCTCCCGGTTTCTCGGCGAACTCGACCGTATCTTGCGGCGGGCGCTGAAATCCGTCACACCGGAGTAGCAACAACGCGCCATCCAGGTGGAGACCGCCATGGCCGCCGAAACCCCGATCGAGAAACCGATGCAGCGCCATATGCTGTTCGCGGTGTCGGCCTGTATCGGTGCGTTTGCGCTGCTTGTGGCGTTGCTGCTGCACGCGCCGCTCTCCTATTCGATCGGCGCCAACGCATTTTTTTGCCGCTTACGTCGTTCTTGTCGTCAGTCAGATGCCCAAGTTCACCGGCAAATATCTCAGCAAGAACGCACGCGCCACCGACCAGCCGGTTCTGGTCATCTTCGCGGTGACGCTCATTGTCGTCGGCGTTGCGCTTATCTCGCTGTTCCTGCTGATCAATCGGAAGGATGGGGATCACCCGATCGAACTCGGCTTCGCACTGCTGTCGATCCCGCTCGGCTGGTTCACCATCCATGCCATGGCGGCGCTCCATTATGCCCATGTCTACTGGATGGACGGCGACGCGGTCGACACCGGCACCAATAAGAAGATCCCGGTCGGTGGCCTGCTGTTCCCGGGCGACAGACGCCCGGAGGGCTGGGATTTCCTCTACTTCTCGACCGTCATCGGCATGACGGCGCAGACCGCCGACACCAACATCTCGACGACGCATATGCGTTGTGTCGTGCTTGTCCACTCGATCCTGTCGTTCTTCTTCAACACGGTCATCGTCGCCGCGGCCGTCAATCTCGCCGTCAGCCTGGGCGGTCCGTCCATAATAAATCCGTGATCGGATGAAACATCGGTTTGGATCGCGACGTATCAGGAGGACAATGAACACGTAGGACAAGCCGCAAGGCCGGGAGACCAGACAAGATGGAATCGGTTGCCAGAAGCCAATCCGAAATTGGACCGGGTCTCCCCGCTTCAAAAGAGAAACCATTGATCTACCGGCAGTCGAGCTGGACGCGGCTGACACACTGGCTCTGGGCCATCTCCTTGTTTTTCATGCTGCTTTCCGGCCTGCAGATTTTCAATGCGCGGCCTCAGCTCTACATCGGCAAGCAATCCGGCTTCGCCTACAACAACACCGTTTTCGCCATAGGCGCCGAAAACACCAATGCCGGGCCGCGCGGTTACACCGAAATCTTCGGGCACCGTTTCGACACGACAGGCGTCCTCGGCTGGTCGGGTCCGGCAGGTAACGAGACGGCGCGCGGTTTCCCATCCTGGGCGACGATCCCCTCCTACTATGACCTCGGCACCGCCCGCGTCATCCATTTCTTCTTTGCCTGGATACTGACGACGACATTGATCGTCTGGCTGGTCGCCAGCCTGATCAACGGCCACATCCGCCGCGATCTGGCGCCGCGCCTGGATGACCTCAAACGCTTGCCGCAGGACATCGCCAATCACGCCAGGCTGAAATTCCACCACACGCGCGAATACAACACGCTGCAGAAGATGGCCTATGGCGGCGTTCTGTTCGTGCTCTTGCCGCTGATGATCATCACCGGCCTCGCCATGTCGCCGAGCATGAATTCGGTGCTGCCGTTCCTCAATGAATTGCTCGGCGGACGGCAGACCGCCCGCACCATCCATTTCACCGTCATGGTTCTGCTGGTCGCCTTCTTCATCATTCACATCCTGATGATTGTGGCCGCCGGGCCAATCAACGAACTGCGTTCGATCATCACCGGCTGGTACCGCACCGATCCTCCCGTGCATGACGACAAAACGCCCGAGAGGAGTGCCTGAAATGGCGAAATTTCAGATCAGCCGCCGGAAATTCCTGACCGCAGCCAGCCTCGGCGCTTCCGGCGTCATGCTGTCGGGCTGCGACGCCTTCGACAGTCAGCTCAGCATCGGCAGCGGCCTGCGCAGTTTCCTCGAAAATGCCAACGGCCTGACCCACAGGGCACAGCGGTTGCTCGGCGGCGGCAATTCGCTGGCGCCGGAATTCACCGAGGCAGATATCCGCCAGCCGCAACGGCCGAACGGCGTGACCGCGCCCGATGACGACACCTACAAGAACCTGCTCGCCAACAACTTCTCCGACTGGCGTCTGGAGGTTTCAGGCCTCGTGGAAAAGCCGCTGTCGCTTACCCGCGAGCAACTGACGAACATGCCGAGCCGCACCCAGATCACCCGTCACGACTGCGTCGAAGGCTGGAGTTGCATCGCCAAGTGGACCGGCACGCCGCTGGCGCTGGTGCTCGACCAGGCGATGGTCAAGCCGCAGGCGCGCTATGTCATGTTCCATTGCCTCGACACGATCGACCGCAGCCTGTCGGGCGACGTCAAATACTACGGCACCATCGACCTGATCGACGCCCGCCACCCGCAAACGATCCTCGCCTATGGCGTGAACGGCAAGCCGCTGCCGGTCGAGAACGGCGCGCCGCTGCGTGTCCGCGTCGAGCGCCAGCTCGGCTACAAGATGCCGAAATATCTCTACAAGATCGAACTGGTCGACGGCTTCGCCAATGTCGGCGGCGGCCGCGGCGGCTATTGGGAGGACAATGGCTACGACTGGTATGGCGGCATCTGATGGCCCCCGCATACAGGCCGAGCACGACCTGTCGCCCGTCGAATTGAGTTCGCTCGAGGAACGTCTCCATCGCGACAATCGGCGTGTAACGGACCGCGATGATGACCGAGGGCTGACCTTTGTGATCCGCGATGATGCGGGACACGCGATCGGAGTTGCCGCCGGCTATTCCTGGGCGGGCGCGTCCGAGCTCACATTGATGTGGATTGACGAGGCTCACCGCGGTCGCGGCTACGCAAGGCAACTGCTCAACGCTTTTGTCGCCGAGGCCGCGGATCGCGGCGTCAAGAATATCTGGGTCTCCAGCCACGACTTCCAGGCACCAGGCCTCTATGAAAAGGCTGGCTTCAAGCGGATGGCCGAATTGGCGGGATGGCCCGAAGGCCATTTCAATATCATTCTTTGCAGAACGATAGCAGCGGACGGTGCGGCTTAGGCAACCTTGTCGAGCAACGACTTCAGCGCCGGATGGATTTCCGGTGAGGCATGCTTGATCAGGGTCAGCAACGCGCGCTCATTCTCGTACAAAGGCCGGTCCGCCCCGATATGCTCGATTAGCCATTCGGCTTCACCAGCATCGATCGTCTCGGCCCGACGGGCCAACGCCTCGGCTGCCCTGTTCTTGGCTTCCCATTCGGTCTCTACGTCGTCAGGAGACCGGTAGGCCTCTATGATGCCGGCAAGGCCGCCGGAGACCATGCGGCTGAAAAACCCGCCGATTTCCGGATCGGCATGATCGAGGAAGGTTTCCTGGCGCAGCGCCACCTCGCGGGTCGGGGCCTCGTAACCGGCCGAGCACATGACGAAATTGGCGATCGCCTTGACGAACAGGTCGTTCCAGGACGGATCGTTGTTGGCCTGGGCTGTCCGCTCGTTGATCCTGAACAGCACCTCGGCCTCGGCCCGGGTGATGGCGATGTTGCCGTCGCCGCCATGGGCATGGAGGATACGGCGCAGAAGCTCGACTTCGGCCTTGGCGATCAATCCGGGCACCAGCGCACCGCCGAGCATCAGCGGTCCCTTGCCGTCGACGACGGCGTGGGCGACCTGCTCCAGCGCGTAGACGCAAAGCCGGCTCGGCGAGGATTTCGCCTCTTCCAGCACATGGACCAGCAATTCGAGTTCGGTCCGGCTGTCGACCAAGCCGTCGCGCGAAATCGTGCGGACCAGCCAGTCGGCATTCTCCTGCGAAATGTAGCCCGAGGGCTTTTCCTGGTGGACGATGTAGTCGGTGACCGCCTCGACGAAGAACGGTGCCCATTCAGCGCATTTGTCCCGCGCCGTCTGGTCGAGCGCGAACAACGCGTCGGCTTCGCCCCGGGTCACCACCCCGTCGGCGAACACGTCGCGGCGCAGCATCACGACATCCTCTGAAGCGATGCGGTTCTTCGAAGTCAGCCCCGCCACCGCAGCGCTCATGATCAATTCGCCCATCTGTCGCCCCCGTCCGCACCAACGCGTCACATCGGCTTGCTATATCAGGAGTGTCTTGAAAAACCGGCAAACGGCGTGGTTAGCGAAGACTTGTCAGAACAATGTCGCTGGGAGGTGACAAGGTGTCGCCGACGGGCTATGGATGGCGCGTCGAGGACTCAGGGTTTGAGTCCTACCTGTTTGCGGGAGAGAGCAGCGAGAGCTGCCGCCGAAGGGGAAATCGCCCGAAATCTCTCAGGCAAAAGAACCGTAGACGGGAAAGACACTCTGGAAAGTCGGGGCTTGCCCCCGCGCCGAAGGTGTAAGCGCCGCTGACAGAGTTCCGGCTGCGCGAGTCTCTCAGGCTTCAGACAGAGGGGCACGGACTGGTCGCCATCCGCGACCGATTGCGTGCGACTCTGGAGACGACATGACGGGCGACGATAGACACCTTCCCCTCGAAGATATCCATGCAGCGGCCGGTGCGCGCTTCGGCGCCTTTGCCGGCTGGTCGATGCCGCTGACCTATCCGGCCGGCGTCATGAAGGAACATCTTCACACCCGCGAACATGCCGGCCTGTTCGACATCTCGCACATGAAGCTGTTCGAGGTCAGCGGGCCGCAAGCGGTTGCGCTGCTCGACCGTGCCTGCCCTTTGGACGCTGGCGCGCTCGAAATCTCGCAATCCAAGCTGACCTTCTTCCTCAATGAGGCGGGCGGCATTCTGGATGATCTGATCGTCACCCGGCTCGGCGATACGAGGTTCATGGTGGTCGCCAATGCCGGTAACGCCATCGCCGACGAAAAGCATTTGCGCGCGCTGGCAGCCGATTTCGATGTAAAGGTCGAGCCTCTCGACCGCGTCTTCCTGGCGATTCAGGGTCCGGAAGCCTGGGCGGCACTTTCCCGCGCCGGCCTCGAAACCGGCTCGCTGCTGTTCATGCACGGCATCGAGCCGCGAAAGAACTGGTTCATGAGCCGGTCCGGTTACACCGGCGAGGACGGTTTCGAGATCGGCCTGCCGGAGGCCGATGCAAGAGAACTCGTCGCCAAGCTGCTCGAGGACGAGCGTGTGCTCTGGATCGGCCTTGCCGCGCGCGACAGCCTGCGGCTGGAGGCAGGCCTCTGCCTGCACGGTCAGGACATCACGCCGGAAACCGACCCGGCCGCGGCGGCGCTTATGTGGACAATCCCGAAAGAGATCCGAGCCTCAGGCACCTTCATCGGCGCCGATGCCTTGCGCGCCGTCGTGGAACGAGGCCCGGCGCAAAAGCGCGTCGGGCTGAAACCGGAGGGTCGCCAGCCGGTGCGTGCCGGTGCTTCTCTGTTTGACACCGACGGCAACCCCGTCGGCCATGTCACATCGGGCGGTTTTGGCCCCTCGGTCGGCCATCCGGTCGCCATGGGCTATGTCGCCACCCCGCTGGCCAAGCCCGGAACGCGGGTCTTCGCCGACGTGCGCGGCACGAAGATCCCGATCGATGTCAGTTCCCTGCCCTTCACGCCTCATCGCTACCGCAAAGGATAGACCCCCATGGCAAAGATCTATTTCACCGCCGATCACGAATGGCTCAGCGTCGAGGGCGGCATCGCCACGGTCGGCATCACCGACTACGCGCAGGAGCAACTCGGCGACCTCGTCTTCGTGGAACTGCCGGAAACGGGAAAGAAGCTCGCCAAGGGCGATACCGCCGTCGTGGTCGAATCCGTCAAGGCGGCCTCCGACGTCTATGCGCCGGTCGATGGCGAGATCACCGAGGCCAACGGCACGCTGTCGTCCGACCCATCGCTGGTCAATTCGGCGGCAACCGGCGCCGGTTGGCTGTGGAAGATGAAGCTCGCCGACGAAAGCCAGCTCGCCAGCCTCATGGATGAGGCTGCCTACAAAGCCCATATCGCCTGACATCAGGAATTTATTGACATGACCGCAGCACCCTACCCCTTCTCGGCCCGCCATATCGGCCCCGGCCTTGCCGACGTCAGAGCCATGCTTGCCGTTCTCGGTGTTCCCTCGGTCGAGACGCTGATCAGCCAGGCCGTGCCGAGATCGATCCGCCTCGATCAGCCGCTGGCCCTGCCGGCGCCGGCCAGCGAAGCCGAAGCGCTCGCCGAATTGTCGACGATCATGGCAAGGAATACCGTGCTGAAGAGTTTTATCGGCGCCGGTTACCACGGCGTCCACGTGCCGCCGGTCATCCAGCGCAATCTGTTCGAGAATCCGGCCTGGTACACCGCCTACACGCCCTACCAGGCCGAGATCAGCCAGGGCCGGCTCGAAATGCTGTTCAACTTCCAGACGCTGGTCACGGAACTGACCGGCCTGCCGGTGGCATCGGCTTCATTGCTCGACGAGGCGACGGCGGTCGCCGAAGCGGTCGGCATCGCGCTGCGCCACCACCGCGACAAGCGCACCAAGGTGGCGCTCGCCGGCACGCCGCACCCGCAGACGCTGGACGTGGTGCGTACCCGCGCCGAGCCGCTCGGCATCGAGATCGACGGCGAGACGATCGACGACAACACCGCCGCCCTGCTCGTCTCCTGGCCGGACACTTTTGGCGTCTATGGCGACCACAAGGCGGCGATCGAAAAAGCGCGCGCCACCGGCGCCATTATCGTCTTCATCGCCGACCCGCTTGGCCTGACGCTGGCCGACGCGCCGGCGAAACTCGGCGCCGACATTGCCGTCGGCCCGATGCAGCGCTTCGGCGTGCCTATGGGCTTTGGCGGCCCACACGCCGCCTATTGCGCCGTCTCCGACAAGCTGACACGGCTGATGCCCGGCCGCCTGGTCGGCCAGTCGACCGACAGCAAGGGCCGTCCCGGCTATCGCCTTGCCTTGCAGACGCGCGAACAGCATATCCGCCGCGACAAGGCGACCTCCAACATTTGCACCGCGCAGGCGCTGCTTGCCAACATGGCGACCGCATACGCCATCTGGCATGGCCCGGCGGGCCTGCAGGCGCTCGCCGGGCGCATCCATACACTGGCCAACCGCCTGGCGAGCGGCCTCAAGGCCGCGGGTGTATCGGTGCTCGGCTCCAGCCGTTTCGATACGGTGACGGTGGAGGTCAAAGGTAAGGCCGCCCGGATCGCCGCCGCCGCCGAAAAGACCGGCCGGCTGCTGCGTGTGCTCGACGCCGACCATGTCGGCATCAGTTTCGACGAGACGTCGACCGATGCCGATCTCGAGGCGATCGCGGCTCTGTTCGACGCCAAGGCTGCTTCTTCCGCCGACAGCACGGTGCCCGGCAAGCAGCGCGGCAAGGAGTTTTTGACCCAGCCGGTCTTCCATGAGAACAAGTCGGAAACCGAGATGATGCGTTTCCTGCGCCGGCTGGCCGACAAGGACCTGGCGCTCGACCGCGCCATGATCCCTCTGGGCTCCTGCACCATGAAGCTCAACGCCGCGGCGGAAATGATGCCGGTGAGCTGGCCGGAAATCGCCAATTTGCATCCCTTCGCGCCATCAGCGCATTCGGCCGGCTACCGCGCCATGATCGGCGAACTGGAGGGCTGGCTGTCGGAGATCACCGGCTTCGACGCCGTGACCTTGCAGCCCAATGCCGGCAGCCAGGGCGAATATGCCGGGCTGCTCGCCATCCGCGCCTATCACCGCTCGCGTGGTGAGGGCCATCGCACCGTCTGCCTGATCCCCTCCTCCGCGCATGGCACCAATCCGGCGAGTGCCGCGATGGCCGGCATGAGCGTCGTCGTCGTGCGCTGCCTGGAAGACGGCAACATCGACATGGACGATATGCGCGCCAAGGCCAACGAGCATTCCAGGAATCTCGCGGCGCTGATGTTCACCTATCCGTCCACGCATGGCGTCTACGAGGAAGGCGCGCGCCACCTCTGCGCGCTCATCCATGAGCATGGCGGCCAGGTCTATTTCGACGGCGCCAACCTCAATGCCCTGGTCGGACTTGCCCGTCCCGGGGACATCGGCGCCGACGTTTGCCACATGAACCTGCACAAGACCTTCTGCATCCCGCATGGCGGCGGCGGACCGGGCGTCGGTCCGATCGGCGTCAGGGCCCATCTGAAACCCTATCTGCCCGGCCATGTCACCGAAGGCTCGGCGCATGCCGTGGCCGCCGCTCCCTTCGGCAGCGCTTCCATCCTGCCGATCACCTGGATGTACATCCGCATGATGGGCGCTTCCGGCCTGAAGCAGGCGACCGAGACGGCGATCGTGTCCGCCAACTACGTGGCGACGCGGCTCGCGCCGCACTTCCCGCTGCTTTACAAGGGCAGGAGCGATCGTGTCGCCCATGAATGCATTCTCGATACCCGCGTGCTCAAGGAGAGCGCCGGCATCAGCGTCGAGGACATCGCCAAGCGCCTGATCGACTATGGTTTCCACGCGCCGACCATGTCGTTTCCGGTCGCCGGCACGCTGATGGTCGAACCGACCGAGTCCGAGCCCAAGCGCGAGTTGGACCGCTTCTGCGAGGCCATGATCGCCATTGCCGGCGAGGCGGCGAAAGTGGCCAAAGGCGAATGGCCTTTGGCCGACAATCCGCTGGTCAACGCCCCGCACACATCGGCCGAGGCGCTGGCCGGTCAATGGACCCACCCTTACTCGCGCCTCGAGGCGGCTTATCCCGCCGGCGATGCCGACACAGCGGCAAAATACTGGCCGCCGGTATCGCGCATCGACAATGTCGCGGGAGACCGCAACCTGGTCTGCTCCTGCCCGCCGCTGTCGGACTATCTGGGTGCGGCCGAATAGCTACGCGGAGCGCAAGGCCGGCTTGACCGGGTCGGCCTTGTCCATCCCGTTGCGGCTGATGACGCAATTTCGCCCGGCACGCTTGGCCGCATAGAGCGTGGAATCGGCCCTGGCCAGCACCTCGTCGAGGGTGCTGCCGTCGGCCTCGCCGAACCCAATCCCGCCGCTGACCGTGCTGCGCAAGGGGCCGAGCGGGGTGGGCACGACTTCCGTGCCGAAAGCGACGCCGATCTTGCTGGCAAGATCATAGGCGCGCTCTTCCGTCATCCTCGACATGACGATCGCGAACTCCTCGCCGCCCAGGCGAAAGGCGTCGACCCCGGTTCTGGCATATTTCCTGATGACTGCAGCGAAGCGGCGCAGGACCTGATCCCCGACCGGGTGTCCATAGATGTCGTTCGTCCGCTTGAAGTGATCGAGATCGAACATGACGATCGCCATGAACGGGCCGAAGGTGCGTTCGCCATAAAGCGACGTCAGACCGCGACGGTTCATCAGACCGGTCAACGGGTCGGTCATGGTCTCGGCCTTGAGCTCGATCTGCGCCTGCAAATGATGGAGCGAAAGCGTCAATGCGCCGAGGCCGGTCATACAGGCCACCGCCACGACCGAGTTGAGGCGTTCGGCCCAATTGTCGGGCGCGACGCCGAGCGTCCACTGCCCTTTGGTCATCAGAACCACGCCGCAAAGGGCAAACGACAGCGCACAGGTGCCGCTCAGGAACGACACCACCAGCAGGATGCGGCGATCATGACTGCCGTTGATCCAGAACATGGCCCCGATCGTCGAGAGCAGCGCGGTAACCGTCGCGTAGGTGATCACGAAACCGATACCGTCAAGGCCCATGAAGGTCACGGCCGCACAGACAGCCATGGCGGCAAATGTCGGAGCAATCGCACGCCTGTGGGCCGGCACACCGAGATATTGCATGGCCGAAATGCAGATAATCAGAAAACCCAGGCTGAGCAGCGCCAGCGCGACCTGGCAAAGCAGCGGATCGGGCTCCCTGGTATAATGCCAGAACAGGATCACATGCGCGACGAGCACGAGAATGCCGCATGCCACCGTCAGCACGAATCTGGCCCGCGGCGCGGTGGCCCAGATCGCGAACATGGTGACACTGAGACAGACGCCCGACAGCGCGGCTGCGAGCAGGAGCGAACTGAAGTCCAGCATATCGGGCGGGGCCTCTCGAGCATCGGCGGTTGCGCCGCATTCTAGGTCAGCGGCAGCCCTCGGACATGGTTTTCAGGCGATCTTTCGACCCAACCTGCGGATACGGTTTACAAAGCGTCGATGCCACCTGTCCCGAAACCGCACCCCTGGCCGGCGCGAGGATCAACGGCATCAGCCCTTGTTCAGCAAGGCGAGGTTGGCGTCGACAACGGTTGGATCGGCCATGCCGGCCTTCGCCTCCAGCAGCAGCGCCCTGGCCCTCTTCTTGTTGCCGCGCAAAAGTTGCGAATAGCCCATGTTGTTGACGATCTGCGGTTTGCGGCCGGCGACCTTCACAAGCTGGCCATAGGCGCGGTCGGCGAAGTCGAAGCGGCCGAGTTCGTCATAGGAAGCGGCAAGCCCCATCCAGGCCTCGGCATTGTCGGCCTTCAGTTCGACGGCCTTGCGGAAATGCGCTTCGGCAAGACCATAGTTGGCATCGCGAAACTGTGCCTTGCCTTGCGCCAGGTCGGATGTGTCGACATCCTTGGCTGCCGGCTGGATCGCGGTGGTCTTGGTCGTGTCGACGTTATTGTTCGTCGTGCACCCGGTGATCATCAGGACGGCCGCCATCGTGGCCACCGCCGCAAAGTTTATCTGACGCATTCCCTGCCCCGTCGCCCGATTTGCCGGGTCGTTCTTCAGGGAAAGACACTACAGCACAGCGATTAAGCTTCGGTGCCGAAATGCGCCTAAGTTTTGGTTTCCGGCACACCAGCCATTAACCATCGCCAGCGGCGCTCTCACGGCTCCAGGGCCTTGAGCGTCGCCGGAAGCTGATAGCGGTTGCCGTCATAGCGCAGCCGGTAAGTCCGCTTCACGGACTTGCCGGGGTGGGATTGGCACTCGCCATTCTTGTCGGGAGCGGGTTCGTCGGTATCCATTCGCTCGGTCACGGTGATATCGTGATAGCCCTGATGGCTTGCCCGGCTCATCGCCAGGCTGACCTGGCTAGAATGAAAGGATCCGGCGCAATTGGTATCGCCTTCGCCGCCAAAGCCGGCCACGTCGAGGCCATCGAGCACCATCCGTAGCGTATCGCCGTCGAGGGCATAGAGTCGCAGGTCGGTTTCCCTGAAGGGATTGGCCTGCGAATGCGTTGCCATGTCGATGCGCAGGCCGAAGGCGGTGATTTTGGGCGCCAGCTGATAGCGGCCTGTATCGAATCCGATGCCGCGGATGGCGATGGCATCATCGTTCATCAGCCCGGGCTGCAGCAGGCGCTGGCGCACCTGCTGGTTCTTCCTGTCGACGACCAGAAGCTCGATATCGCCGATATGCATGCCGTCGACGGATTGGGCGCTGTCGATCAGCGGTACCGCGACCAACAGCAGTTGGTCATGGGCGGGCCAGATCTTGCAGACCAGCCTTGGCGTGTCGTAGTCCGGAGGCGTCAGGGCGATGCTGGTGTGAGGTTCAAGTGTGAACGAGGCGCCATCGGCGCTCTTGCGGGCCTTGGGATAGGCCTGCTGCACCAAGGCGGCAGCATCACCGCAATCGCCGGCCGCGGCCTGGGCGGGCGGCAAGCTGGCCGCGGCGAGGCCCAGCAAGAGGGCGGGCAACAGTATTCGCATCGACTTCTCGCTTATTACGGGCTTTGCGGGTCCCGATGTATCACTTCGACGGATGTTTGCATGCCTGATTCCGTCGACGTGGCGCCCTTTAGTGACCCGTCATTTTGACGATGATGGGAATGACAGCGATCATCAGCACCACCGGCAGGATGCAGACCACGACCGGCACGGACATCTTTGCCGGCAAGGCATGCGCCTTCTCCTCGGCCAGCGACATGCGCTTGTGGCGCATTTCATCGGAAAACACCCTGAGCGCGCCCGACAGGCTGGTGCCTAGTTCCTTCGACTGCTGCAGGAGCGTGGCGAAGGAGCGTACCTCGTCGAGGCTGAGGCGATCGGCGAGCGCCTTCAGCGCGTCGTCGAGGCTGCGCCCCGCCCGAAGCTCGAGCGATACGAGCTGCAGGTTCTGGCTGAGCGAAGGATAGGTCCTGGCGAGTTCTTTGGAAACGCGCTCGACGCCCGCTTCCATGCTCATGCCGGCATCGGAGCAGACGATCATCAGATCCATGAAATCGGGGAAGCCGTTGCGGTATTCGCGCATCTTTTCCCGCACCTTCTGGGTCAGCACCAGGCCCGGCAGGAAATAGCCGGCAGCGCCCGACAGGATGATGAAGGTCCACCGGCTGGTCATGGTCGCGTCCGGGCTGGCCATCCATCGGTTGAGCACGAAGACGGCGAACGTCGTGCCGATCATTGCCGTGAACCGGATGAGGAAGAACATGCCGACGGCGCGCGGCTCCATGTAGCCGGCCTGGATGAGCTTCAAACGCAGGCGGGCGACATTTTCCGGGTCGCTCTTGGCGTAGAATTCCTGCGCCCTCTTCACCGCTTTTTCGCGCACGACGCCGCTGTTCTTCTTCTGCGCGGGTTCGGGCTTGGCCACCACCGGACCGTGGTCGACCTTGAGCCGGCGCATGACCTCGTTGCGGTCGCCCCTCGCCGCCACCATCGGCCAGGCGACCGCCGCGGCCCCCACGGCCAGCAACAGCATGGCGACCGGCATCAGCGACGTCGGCGCGAGGGAGGCGAGGAATTCGATGACGCCTTGCATGTCAGAACCTGAAGTTCGACATCTTGAACATGATCAGATTGCCCAGCATCAGCCAGCTAACCGATCCGCCGATCATGTACCATGTCTTCGGAACGCCCCAGACGTCGCTGTAATATCCCGGCATCATGGCCATGATCGCGGTGAACAGCAGCGCCGGCACGGCCGTCAAAATGTAGGCCGACAGGCGGCCTTCGCTCGAAATGGCCCGCACCTTGCGGCGCAGCTTGCCCCGTTCGCGGATCGTCGTCGACAACCCGTCGAGGATTTCGCGCAGATTGCCGCCCGAGCTGGTCTGGATCGATACGGCGGTGACGAACAGCGGCAAATCTTCGTGGCCTACCCGGTCGAAAAGCGAGTTCAGCGCCGAGACAAGGTCGGAACCATAGGTGACTTCGTCGGCAATGACGCCGAATTCCGTGCCGATCGGATCGGGCATCTCGCGCGACACCATGGCAATGGCCACCGGCACCGGGTGACCGGCCTTGAGGCCGCGCGTGATCAGTTCCAGTGCCTCGGGCAGTTGGATGCCGAAACGCTTGAGCCGGCGCTTGCGCATGGAGCGCATCGCCATGACCGGCAGTAGCGGCATCAGCACGACAACCAGGATGAGCCCCATCAACAGCGGCAAGCCGCGCGAGATGGCGAACAGGGCCACGGCCATCGCCACGCCGCAGGTGATCATCAGGAATTTCGAGAGCGGCATGACCATGCCCGACTGCGTGCGCAGGGCACGGAACCGGTCGGGCGAGAACAGCGACGTTCCCGCGTCGAGACCGCGCTCCTTGCGCAGCTGGATCAGCACCTGCTCCTGGCTGATCTTGTTTTCCTGAAGTTTCATGCGCCGGTTGATGGCGGTTCGCTTGTCGCTACGGCCGGCATAGAGCAGGTACACCGCTTCGGCGACCATGATGCCGGTCAATGCGGCCCCGGCATAGACGACATAGATCGCGCTGAACCCGTCGAACACCCCGGCTACTCCTGCGGCCGGCCGGGTTCGAAATAACGTCCGGGAAATTCGATGCCCATCGCGCGCAGATCTTCCAGGAAACGCGGCCGTATGCCGGTCGCCTCGTAGTAGCCAAGGATCTTGCCATCGGCCTCCATGCCGGTGCGCACGAAGCGGAAGATCTCCTGCATCTGGATGACATCGCCTTCCATGCCGGTCACCTCGGCGACGCTCGTCACCTTGCGCTTGCCGTCGGAAAGCCGGGTCAGTTGGACGATGATGTCGATGGCGCTTGCGATCTGGCTGCGGATCGACTGCACCGTCATTGGCATGCCGGTCATGCCCAGCATCTGCTCCAGGCGCGAAATACAATCGCGTGGCGTGTTGGCGTGGATGGTCGCCATCGAGCCTTCGTGGCCGGTGTTCATCGCCTGCAGCATGTCGAAGGCTTCCTCGCCGCGGCACTCGCCGAGGATGACCCGGTCAGGACGCATGCGCAGCGCGTTCTTGACCAGGTCGCGCTGTTTGAGCTCGCCATGGCCTTCGATGTTGGCCGGGCGCGTTTCCATGCGCGCGACATGCGGCTGCTGCAATTGAAGCTCCGCCGCATCCTCGATGGTGATCAGCCGCTCGTCTTCCGGAATGAAGGCCGACAGTGCGTTGAGCATCGTCGTCTTGCCGGTGCCGGTACCGCCCGAAATGATTGTCGTCTTGCGGGCATGCACGGCCGCCGCCAGCACTTCGGCCATGTTCTGTGTAATGGCGCCGAATTCGACCAGCCTGTGCAGGCCAAGTTTGTTCTTGGAGAACTTGCGGATCGACACCAGCGGACCGTCTACGGCCACCGGGCGGATGGCTGCGTTGAAGCGCGAGCCGTCCAGCATGCGAGCGTCGACCATCGGCTGCGATTCGTCGACCCGGCGGCCGACGGCGGCCACGATCTTGTTGACGATTCTAAGCAGATGCGCCTCGTCCTTGAACGGGATATGGACCTGCTGCAGCTTGCCCTTCTTTTCGACGAAACAGTTCTGATGACCGTTGATCAGGATGTCGTTGATGTCGGGATCCTTGAGCAGCGGCTCGAGCGGGCCGAGGCCGACCATCTCGTCGACGATATCGTCGACCAGCGCGTCGAGTTCGGCGGTGTTGATCGCCATCCGCTCCTGGCGGGTCTTTTCCGAGACGAAATCGTGCACTTGCCGGCGCATTTCATCCTTGGGCAAGCGCTCCAGCGCGACCAGATTGATCTCCTCGAGCAGCATCCGGTGGATGCGCACACGGGCATCGAGCACCTTGTTGGCATTCTTTGCCGGTGCTGCTTCCGGTTTCGCCGGCAAAGCCTTTCGGCTGGTCGGGATGACGACGGCATGATGCGCGACCGGTGTTGATTCCGCCGGACGCTGCGGGCGCGCGTCGCGGTTCTGCAGGGTTGAGAAACGGCTGGTCATCCAGCTTTCCTTTTCAAGAGGCCCCTGCCGAAACCGAACAGCGACTTCGACCTGCTCGCGGTTGCCACTGCCTCTTCCGGGAGGATGATCTTCTTCAGGTCGTTGACGACATTGGCATTGGGATCGATCTCGTGCAGCGGCACGCCGCGGTCGACCGCCTCGCGCACCAGCCGGTAGTTGTTGGCGATGCCGCCGACAAAATGCTCGCCAAGGATTTCCTGGACATCCGCCTGCTTGATGCCGTTGTCGAACATCTTCTGCTCGAAACGGTTGACGATCACGTTCGGCTTCACTTCCTTGCCGGCGGTCTCGTAGACGGCCTGGATCAGCCGCTGCGTATGGCGCAGGCACGGTACCGTCATTTCGGCAACGATGTAGAGTTTGTTGGAACCGAGCAGCACCGTTTCCGTCCAGGGAAACCAGGTGCGCGGCATGTCGATGACGACATTGTCGAAATAGGCCGAAACAAGGTCCAGCATGCGCACCACCACATCGGTCTTGAACGAGCGCATTTCGGCTGGATGCGTCGGCGCCGCCAGCACGCAAAGTCCGCTGGCGTGCTTGGACAGCATCACATCGAGCAATTGCCGGTCGAGGCGCTCGGGCTGGTTCTCGATCTCGGTGATGTCGAAACGCGGCTCCAGATCGAGATATTCGGCGCAGGCACCTTGCTGGAAATTGAGGTCGACCACACAGGTCGAGGCGCCGCGCGTCACCGAATGGTGCAGCTGGAACGCGGTCTGCAGCGCCAGCGTCGTGGTGCCGACGCCGCCGGCGGCGGGCATGAATGTATAGATCTGCGACTCGGTGTTTTCCTCGCGCCCAGGCCCCTGCAACGCTCGCACGACCGAACGCACGAGGTCGGCCGTGGTGATCGGCTTGACCAGGAAGTCGGCGACCTTGAGCTGCACCAGGATGCGCACGGCGGCGGCGTTGAACTCCTGGGTGACCACGACCACCGGTGCCTTGCCCTCGAGCCGGCGCATGACGCGCTGCAGGGACTCGATTTCTTCCAGCTTCGCCGCATCCATGTCGACGATAACGACGCCGAACTCCGCCTCCTGGACCTCGCCGCGCAGCTCGGTGACGTTCTTCTCAACCGTCATGAGCTGGATGATCTCGGAGGCGGCAAAGGCCGTCTTCGTGTCCTGCGCGAAGGTCCGGTCTGTCGATACGAGCAGGATTTTCTTGGTGCTGTTTGCCATTCTCGCCGCCTGTGAGGTCGATCGCCGTCTGGATCAGTTGCCGGTGGTCGTTTGCGCCGCCTTGGCGCCGGCCGCCTGATCGGGTGTGACCGGTTCGGCGGTTCCGCGCTTGGCGGGCACGAGAAGCCTCGTGTTCTGGACGCCATACTTCCACGGGTCGACCATCTGCATGACGGTGTTGGCGGCCTGCGCCTCACCGGCGACTGACGTCACGCCTTCGCTGCGCACATAGTCGTCGCTGGTGCAGCCGCTTGCCAAACCGGCAAGAAGCAGGGTGATGCTCGATCTCAGGACCAGACGCATGATTTCAGTCCTTCGGCAGGTCGAGGAAATGACCGACTTTGGTCGCGGAAGCGCCTCGCACGGCGCTGCCGTCAGCCAGCGCCAGCGCACGGTTGGTGTCCGACGCCTTCACCTCCTCGGTGTTGTTGAGGAAATAGTCGACGTTGCTGGCGGGCTGCGTGCCATCGGTCGGCACAGCCATTTTCTTCGACGGGTCGACCGGCTTGACCAGATAGGGTGTGACGATGATGACCAGGTCGGTCTCGCGCCGCTGATAGGATTTGGACGAGAACAGCGACCCCAGCACCGGCATCTTGCCGAGACCGGGAATGCGCGACGTGGTGATGTCGTTCTGGGATTGCAGCAGCCCGGCGATCATGAAGCTCTGGCCGTTCTTCAGGTCGACCGAGGTCTTGGCGCGGCGCACGATGAACCCCGGCACCGAAATGTTGCCGATATTGTAGGAGGCCGAAGCGTCGATCGAGGAGACCTCCGGCGCGATGTCCAGGCTGACCAGCCCGTCCTTCAGCACGGTCGGCGTAAAGTCCAGGCTGACGCCGTATTTCTTGTAGCTGACGGAGATCTTGCCATTGTCCTCGGAAACCGGGATCGGGAATTCGCCGCCGGCGAGAAAGCTCGCTGTTTCGCCGGATCGGGCGATCAGGTTCGGTTCGGCCAGCCTTCGGGCAAGGCCGCGCTCCTCCAGCGCCTTGATGGCGATATCGATCGAGACGCCATTGGACAGCAGCCGGCCAATGATCTCGCCAGTCCCCGCCGCCGGCACCGAGCCCGGATCGAGAGAGACATCGCGACCGCCGAAGCCGTAGGCGAAATTGGCGCTGTATTTCGCACCCAGGTCCTGCCCGGCCTGGCGATTGATCTCGACGAAGCGGACATTGAGCTGGACCTGCTGCGACGAGGAGATATTGACCGAATTGATCACCTCCTCATTGCCGGAGAAGCGGGTGGCGATCTTGTTGGCCTTTTCGGCAGCGACCGCGTCATCGGCCTCGCCCGAAAGCACCACGCGGCCATTGGCCGAACCCACCTTGATCTTGGCGTCCGGCACGCTGGCACGGATGGTGCTCGCCAATTGGTCGGTGTCGAGCGTCACTTCGATGTCGACGGTGCCGACGAGCTGCTTCTTCTCGTCGAACAGCGCAATGCCGGTGGTGCCGAGATTGTTGCCCAGCACATAGAAGGATTTGTCGGTCAGCGGGTTGACGTTGGCGATCTCCGGATCGCCGATGACGATCTGGTAGAAGGCCGCGCTCGTCATTATCGTCTTGGGCTTGCCCTTCGCGACCTTGATCGAGGCATTCCTGGTCGACGAGACATAGACGATGTCGTTGTCCGCCCTGGCCGCGCCAGCCAAGGCGAGCATGCCGCTCGCGGCCAGTGAAGCCGCCATGGCCAAGGCGCGCGCGAAACGCGACAGATTCGTCATTCGATATAGGGTGTGCATCACCATGATCCCGTCCCGTCCGGTCCCCACCGGTCTTTACTTCTGGTCCCGCGAAGGGACCTGGTATTCCTCGGCCTGCGTGCCGCGCGTCACGATGACCGTCTTGAATTTCGGCTTCTCCGGCTCCTTGGCGATGGCATCGAACAAGGAGCCGGCGGCGGCCTGGGCATTGGAAGCCACGGATCCGCCGAAGGACGAGATGGTGGTGACGCCGTTCTTGCCGTCGCCGCCTTCGCTGGCGGAGCGCAGCGACAGCGACAGCGTGCCTACCGTGCGGGCAAGCGCCACTTTCTGTGCGCCTTCGGTCGTCACCTCGAGGGTCACGGAATTGGCCACCTGCGGGGTCGTCTGGCGCTCGTCGGCGCCCTGCCCGACGCTCAGCACCTTGGCGTCCGCAACGACGATCTCCGAGGTGATGGTCGAGCCGGCCGCGCCTTGAGCGTTCTTGGCGACTTCCTGGATTTCGCCGGCATCGCGGGTCAGAACGACATCGACCCGGTCGCCCGGCGTGACGAAGCCACCGACGCCGGCGATCTCGTCGGTGCGGATGGTGACCGCCCGCATTCCGGGTGTCAGCATATTGGACAGCGTCGCGCGGCCGTTCGGTCCCGACAGCTTGGTGAGCAGCAACGGCTCGTTGACCTCGATCGGCGACAGCACGACCCGGCCGCCTTCGCCAAGCAATCCATCGATGGTGGCAAAGGCGCCCTGCGGCAGGGACTCCTGCGGCCACGGGATTTCGCTGAGCTTGGAGCGGTCGAGCTCCATGCCATATCGCAACGGCGCATTGGCCACCACGATGGTCTTGAACTCTATTTTGGGTGCTGGAGCGGAGATCGACGCCGTTTTCTCCTGGGCATCGGCCTTGGCCTGGCTCTTGACCCAGAAATCCGCAGCAAAGATCGAGATCGCGCCGAAAACGGCGGCGATGCCGATCATCGTTATGGCCTTGCCCCTCACGCCGAAACCCCTGATGCCCGTCGTTTCTTGTTATGTTGGGCTCACGCTAGTCCGCATTGGTAAAGAATCGGGAATCTTGTGCGGTGGCATTCGACCGATTTCCGCCTGCTTGGTTATCGAATGGTTTTAAGGTAAGAGGGGTTAAATCCCCGAACGTAACAGGAACCTGCGTCGCCTGGCGCCAAAAAGCGTGGCAGTATCGACGAGTGATTCGCAGCACCGGACCCTATGGTTGGCATGGACGACAACAACGATCTCTTCGGCAATCTGGGCAAGCAGCAGCAACCGGTTCGCACGCCGGCGCGCCCGGCCGACCCGCTGGTGCAAGCGGCCGCCAGGCGCCCGGCCGCGGCCAAGGATGGCAGCGAGGGTTACAGCGCGGCCGACATCGAGGTGCTCGAAGGCCTGGAGCCGGTGCGCCGGCGGCCGGGCATGTATATCGGCGGCACAGATGACAAGGCGATGCACCATCTGTTCGCCGAGGTCATCGACAATTCGATGGACGAAGCGGTTGCCGGCCACGCCACCTTCATCGATGTCGAGCTTTCAGCCGACGGTTATCTCACTGTCACCGACAATGGCCGCGGCATCCCGGTTGATCCACATCCGAAATTCAAGAAGCCCGCGCTCGAAGTGATCATGACGACGCTGCATTCGGGCGGCAAGTTCGATTCCAAGGTCTATGAGACATCAGGTGGCCTGCACGGCGTCGGCGTTTCCGTCGTCAACGCCCTGTCGGATCATCTCGAAGTCGAAGTCGCGCGCGGCCGCCAGCTTTATCGCCAACGCTTTTCACGTGGCATTCCGGTAAGCGGTCTGGAGCACCTGGGCGAGGTGCACAACCGCCGCGGCACCAGGACGCGTTTCCACCCCGACGAGCAGATTTTCGGCAAGGGCGCGGCATTCGAGCCGGCGCGTCTCTACCGTATGACGCGTTCGAAGGCCTATCTGTTCGGCGGCGTCGAAATCCGCTGGACCTGCGATCCCTCCCTGATCAAGGAAAAGGATCAGACACCGACCAAGGCGGAATTCCATTTCCCCGGCGGCCTCAAGGATTATCTGAAAGCGTCGCTCGGCGACGAATTCCAGGTGACGCGCGAAATCTTCGCCGGCAAGAGCGACAAGCAAGGCGGCCATGGCTCGCTCGAATGGGCGGTGACCTGGTTTGGCGGCGACGGCTTCATCAATTCCTACTGCAACACCATCCCGACCGGTGAAGGCGGCACCCACGAGGCCGGCTTCCGCAACGTGCTGACGCGCGGCCTGCGCGCCTATGCCGACCTGGTCGGCAACAAACGCGCGTCGATCGTCACCTCGGAAGACGTCATGATCTCGGCCGCCGGCATGCTGTCGGTGTTCATCCGCGAGCCGGAATTCGTTGGCCAGACCAAGGACAGGCTGGCGACGATCGAAGCGATACGCATCGTCGAGACCGCGATCCGTGACCCGTTCGACCATTGGCTGGCCGACAATCCGCAGGAAGCCTCGAAGCTGCTCGACTGGGTGATCGCGCGCGCCGATGAGCGGGTGCGCCGCCGCCAGGAAAAAGAGGTGTCGCGCAAGAGCGCTGTGCGCAAGCTGCGCTTGCCGGGCAAACTCGCCGATTGCACGCAGAACGCGGCGGCAGGTGCCGAACTCTTCATCGTCGAAGGCGATTCCGCGGGCGGCTCGGCAAAGCAGGCGCGCGATCGCGCCAGCCAGGCCGTCTTGCCGCTGCGTGGAAAAATCCTCAACGTCGCCAGCGCCGGCAATGACAAGCTGGCCGCCAACCAGCAGATATCGGACCTGATCCAGGCGCTCGGCTGCGGCACGCGGTCAAAGTACCGTGACGAGGATTTGCGCTACGACCGCGTGATCATCATGACCGACGCCGACGTCGACGGCGCCCACATCGCTTCGCTGCTGATCACCTTTTTCTACCAGGAGATGCCGGCGCTGGTGCGCGGCGGCCATCTCTACCTGGCGGTGCCGCCGCTTTACTCGATCAGGCAAGGCGGCAAGGTCGCCTACGCCCGCGACGACGCGCACAAGGACGAGCTTCTGCGCACCGAATTCACCGGCCGCGGCAAGGTCGAGCTCGGCCGCTTCAAGGGCCTGGGCGAGATGATGGCTGCGCAGCTCAAGGAAACCACCATGGACCCGAGAAAGCGCACGTTGCTCAGGGTCGATGTGAACGAAATCGATTCTGCCACCAAGGACAGGGTCGATGAGCTGATGGGCACCAAGCCCGAAGCTCGCTTCCGCTTCATCCAGGAACGCGCCGAATTCGCCGAGACGGAAGTGCTGGATATCTAGCCGCTGGCGAATTTAGCTTGCGTTCCTGACATGGAGACCAGCATGTGACCTGGGCGCGGCTGAAAACCTATTTCGAGACGAGCCTGGCCGGGCTGACGCAACCGACGCGCTCCGACTGGATTTTCGCCCTGCGCACCGTTTCAGCCGGCATGATCGCGCTTCTCGTCGCCTATGCGCTGAAGCTCGACCATCCGCAATGGGCGATGATGACGGTGTTCATCGTCGCCCAGCCGGTTGCAGGCATGGTGCTGGCGAAAGGCTTCTATCGGCTGCTCGGCACGATTGCCGGGGGTATCGCGGCAATCGGCATCACCACGGCGTTCGGCACCGGCCCCTGGATTCTGGTGACGGTGCTTGCCGTCTGGATCGGCATTTGCACCTTCATCTCGTCGCTGCTGCGCAATCCCGAAGCCTATGGCGCCGCCCTTGCCGGCTACACCGCCATGATCATCGGCCTGCCCGCTTTCGGACAGCCGCACCTCGTTGTCGACCTTGCCGTCGCACGCTGCGCCGAGATCGTGCTCGGCATTGTCTGCGCCGGCCTCACCAGCCGGCTGATCCTGCCAAAACTGGCCAGCGACGCCATTATCTCGCGGCTGAAACGCTGCATTCTCGACCTCGCCACTTACGCCGGCGGTGCGTTCTCCGGCGGAGACCGGGCAACCCTCGTCGGCCTGCACCGGAAGCTTGTCGCCGACACCCAGACGCTTGGCGAGATGCGCGCCTATGCCAGGCTCGAAGCGGCGAGCTTCGCGCCGCGCGCGCATCCGGTGCGACGCACCATCGGACAGTTGCTCTCGGCCCTTTCGGCGGCGCGCGCGCTCTATTCGCATGCCGCTCCGAAAAACGCAGCCCTCATCCCGGTGCGCTCGGAGTTGCAAGCCCTTGTCAGCGAACTGGCAGCCAAGCCGGGAGCGCTGGACGACACCTCGCCCTGGTTGGCACGACTTGACGCGATCTCGATCAGAGCACGGCAAATGCCCGATGCTTCGACCGAACAGGGTGAGGACAGGGTCGGCACCATCACCCGCCTCACCATAGCGGCCGATTTCGCCGAGGCGCTGAAACAGGTGTTGCGCGGCCTCGACGCCTTGCGCGCGCCCGTCACCCGCCGACGAGGTCCCGGCAGCCGGCAGCCGGCCTTGGTGGTGCATCGCGACTATCCCGGCGCTGCGCGCAACGCCATCCGCGCGGCCCTTGCCACGCTGCTGGTCGCGGCTTTCTGGCTGACGACGAAGTGGTCGGAAGCGGCCGGCACCGTCATCCTCGTTGCCGTCGTGTCGAGCCTGTTTGCCGCTCGCCCCGACCCCGTGCAGGTATCCTGGGGTTTCTTCAAGGGAACGCTGCTCGCTTTGCCCTTTGCCTTTCTCGTCGGTCAGATCGCGCTTCCCGCTCTGCCCGGCTTCGGCTGGTTCATGCTGTTCGTCGTGCCCATCATGGTGCCGGCGGCACTCGCCATGGCCAATCCGCGCTATGTCGGGGTGGCGACGGCCTTCGCCATCAACTTCCTCGCCTTCCTCAGCCCGCACCAGGCAATGACCTATGATCCCGGCCCCTTCTTCGCCGGCTCGGCATCGATCCTGGT
The DNA here is from genome assembly GCF_037179655.1 of Mesorhizobium sp. Cs1299R1N1. Taxonomy (NCBI): domain Bacteria; kingdom Pseudomonadati; phylum Pseudomonadota; class Alphaproteobacteria; order Hyphomicrobiales; family Phyllobacteriaceae; genus Mesorhizobium; species Mesorhizobium sp. Cs1299R1N1. The sequence goes on from NZ_JAPYKR010000004.1 coordinate 380,077, forward strand.
CGGCATCCTACTGGCAATCGGCGTCTTCATCGTCGTGTTGCCGGCGGACCCATGGCTGGCCGCCGACCGCATCGTGCGAGCCATGCGCGAGGATCTGGCGAGGCTTTGCCTGCATGAGCGCGTGCCGAGGCGTTCGGCCTTCGAGAGCCTCGCCTATGACCGGGTCAATCAGTTGATGCCGCTGGTGCAGAATTCCGGCAGGAAGGGTGAGGCGGTGCTGGGCGGCGGCGTCGCCTCCGTCACGGTCGGCCTGGAAATCCTGCGGCTGCGCACTGCCAGCCAAAACCATGCCATCCCATCGGAAACGACGCTTTCAATCGCTAACTTCCTGAGGGGATTGGCGCGCGAGCTGCTTTTCCGTGCCTCCGGCGATCCGCAAACAGCGACCATTGCCGTCGCCCGGCAGTACGCGGCAGGCATCGCCCAGCGAGACGCCACCGGCGACATGCTGCAAGTCGCGGCGTCCCTGCGCATTATCGCAGCGGCAATGGAGGATTTCCCGGATTTCTTCGCGAGGGATAAAACCTAGGCCGCGGCGATCGCCAGCGCATGGCCGCGTGCGTTCTCGCGCAGAGCATCAAGGTGGATCGACTTGACCAGGGCGGCGAGATCGCCTTCGGCGGATTGCCCGCCCAATTCCTTGAGCATCAGCCAGCTGGCTTCCTGAACACCGGCGACGCGCTTACCGTTGGCAACCTCGCGCCAGATCTTCAGCGCACGCAGGATGACCGCATGCGTGGCGGCAGCCAGGCCTGCGCTGCGGAACAGCGCCTGCAGGGCCACATCGTGCCCGCCGGCCAGCAGCGCCCTCACCCGTGCTTCGGACTGCTGGCTGAGCGCGACCAGCGCTGAGCCGAAGAAATCGACCTTGCCATGCGCGATGGTGCGGATCAGGAAGCTCGCGGTGAGATCGCCGCGCAGCCTGAGATGCTCGATCAGCGCCGCGTGCTCTTCCTGGCGCGTGCCTTCGATCAGCGTCACCGAGGCCTTGACGCAGGCGTCCCGCATGACGCGGTCGGCTCGCGCGGCTCCCATCAATGCCATGACCAGCGGCGATGTCTTCAATGTCTCGCCGAGCTTGACGAGCAGCATATGCCGGCAATCGGCAGGCAGGCGCGCGTCGGATATCAGCGCCTCGCGCACCAGAGGCAGATGGCCATGGCGTTCAGCCATGCGGCGGAAGCTGAGGGAGGCGATGTCGGCGCCGGTGTTGGCCAAAAGCACGGCGCAGGCCTCCGCCTCGCCGATCTCGGCGATGGCCGCCGCCAGCGCCATAGAGACGAACGGCCGGTCGGCGATCAGTTTCTGCGTTGCCCTCTGGCTCCCCGCCACACGGTTGATCAGATCGGCGTCGGTGAGCAGCGGCGAGCGCGCCAGCACGACACCGGCGACTTCCGGCTGGTCGGAGGCTAGCACGCTGATGATCTGCAGCGGCGCGTGGTGGCTCATCGACAGCGCCTCGGCCATCGCCAGCCGCACCTTTGACGAGGCGTCGTCGAGTAGCAGCGTCAGCGCCGCCTCGGCGGCGCAGCGGTCCTCGAACGGCAATTCGGAATTGACATAGGCCCGGGCCAGCGCACTGGCGGCGGCGGCGCGCTCCGACACCCTGGCCGTGCAAATCCATCTCAAAAAATGCGAAACAACCATGCCGCCTGCTTACGCCCCTTGCCAGAACGTTCCTGGCCCCGTGGTGACGGTAGGCAGAAATGGTTTACGAACGGTTCACCATGTTCATTAACTGGCTTGCGAGCCTGGAAAGCAGCGCCTATCAACCCTTTGCAGCAGAGGAGCAGGACATGGCCGGGCTTTATCTCCAGGAGTTCGTCGTCGGCCACGTCTTCCAGCACACGCTGCGCAAGACCGTTACCGAAAGCGACAACATGCTGTTCTCGGTGATGACGCTGAACCCGCAACCGCTGCATATCGACTTCGACTTCGCCGCCAAGAGCGAGTGGGGCAAGCCGCTGGTCAACTCGCTGTTCACGCTCGGCCTGATGATCGGCATCTCGGTCAACGACATCACCGTCGGCACCACTGTCGCCAATCTCGGCATGAAGGAAACCGTGTTTCCGCACCCGGTATTTCATGGCGACACCATCCGCGTCGAAACAACGGTGATTTCGGTGCGCGAATCCCGGTCGAAACCCGATCGCGGCATCGTCGAATTCGAGCATCGCGCCTATAATCAGCATGGCGACCTCGTCGCCAAATGCACGAGACAGGCGATGATGCTGAAGAAGGCGGCCTGATGCGTTCGCTGCTGTTCGTTCCCGGCGATTCCGAGCGGAAGCTCGAAAGGGGTTTTGGCGCCGGCGCTGACGTGGTCATTGTCGATCTCGAGGATTCCGTCGCGCCGCAGAACAAGGCGCCGGCGCGCGAGATCGCGGCGCGCTTCATCCTTGAACGCAAGGGGCAAACCAACTCGGCGATCTATGTCAGGGTCAACGATCTATCGACCGGACTGACGGATGACGATCTGGCTGCGCTCGTCGCAGCGAGGCCCGACGGCATCATGCTGCCCAAGTCGAACAGCGGCCAGGATGTGCAGCAACTTGCGGCCAAGCTCAGGGTCCGGGAGGCCGAGAACGATCTGCCCGACGGTTCGATAAAAATCCTGCCGATTATCACCGAAACGCCGGCGGGTGTGCTGGCGGCGGCGACCTATGCGGGGACAAGCGCGCGGCTTGCTGGTCTCACCTGGGGCGCGGAAGACCTGTCGGCCGCGATCGGCGTGCGTGCGGCCCGCGACGATCACGGCCGCTACACCGATCTCTTCCGTCACGCCCGCCTGACGACCATCCTCGCGGCGGGGGCTGCGGAGGTCGCCGCGATCGACACCGTGTTTCCGAATTTTCGCGACATGACGGCCTTCGCCGCGGAATGCGCCGAGGCCGAGCGTGACGGCTTCACCGGCAAGATGGCGATCCATCCCGATCAGGTGCCCGTTATCAACGCCGCATTCACGCCCTCGGCCGAGGCGGTGAGACAGTCGGCGGCCATCGTCGCGGCGTTCGAGGCAGCCGGAAATCCTGGCGTCGTCGGCATCGACGGCAAGATGTTCGACCGACCGCACCTGCGGCTGGCCGAACGCCTTCTGGCACGCGCGAGGGCGGCCGGGACATCCGTCTGACAGCTATTTTTTTTCCCAGCGCGGCCTGCGCATCGAAAAGACCTCGTTGACGCTGGCATAGTCCATGTAGCCCAGACGAGCTACATTGCCGGCCTTGGTGATGTCGAACAGGCCGTCTTTCAGGAAAGCATCGTCGATATGCACGCCGATCACCTCACCGGCAACGACGACGGCGCTCGTCGGCGATCCGTCCAGCGCCTTTGGGCGAAACACTTCCGTCACCCGGCATTCGAGCGCCGCGGGTGCCGCCGCCACACGCGGCGGCCTGACGAGACGCGAGGGCGCCATGGCGAGATCGGCATAGACGAACTCGTTAACGCCACGCGGCGCGTCGACGGACGTGTAATTCATCTTCTCAGCAAGGTCGCGGCCGACCAGATTGGCAACGAACTCGCCGCTTTCCACGGCGAAAGAGGCACTGTCCTTCTCGCCCTCGGAGGAGAACCAGACGATAAAGGGCCGCGTCGAGACCGCGTTGAAGAAAGAGTAGGGTGCGAGGTTGATCTCGCCGGCTTTGTTCAGCGTCGATATCCAGCCGATCGGACGCGGCGCCACGATGGCCTTTGAGGGGTCGTGCGGCAGTCCGTGCCCTTTGGATGGCTCGTAGAACATTCAGCCCGCCCAAGGCCCGGAATAGTCGGCATAGAGCTTTGCCGAATCCGGCCGTGGCCGCTCCGGCGCCGGACCGGCATAGGAACCCATGTGGATAAAACCGACAACGCGCTCCTGCGGCGCCAGTCCAAGAATCGCCCTGCCCTCCGGCACGTCGGAATACCAGTTGCTGATCATGTTCGTGCCATAGCCCAGCGCATTGGCCGCGATCATCAGGTTCATCGCCGCCATGCCTCCGGACAGGAACATCTCCCATTGCGGGATTTTTGGGTTCTCCCTGGGAATTGACACGACACCGATCACCAGCGGCGCGCGCGAGAACCGCGCCAGTTCCTGGTTGCGACGGCCCTCGGGCAGCGGACCTTCGCGCTGCTCGGCCAAGGCCGCCAGCTTTTTACCGATCTCGATGCGGGCTTCGCCGCGATAGAGGATGAAGCGCCAAGGTTCGAGCCGTCCATGGTCGGGCACGCGTGAGGCGGCGGCAATCATTGTCGCGATATCGGCGTCGCTGGGCGCCGGCTCCTTGAGGTCGGGGATAGGCGCTGAATTTCGGGTCAGCAGGAAGTCGATGATCGGCGACGCCATGGGCGCAAGTCTCCTGGCACTCTGTTTTGAGCTGAAGCGCACCATCGGGAATTCGGGCGGCTCGGGCAAAGGCGCGCTAGCGCCGGGCTGAAGAGTCACGCACCGGACTCTTAAGCCTTGAAATTGCCACCGCCATGGGCTTCAACGCAAGGTATGTTTGAGGGGCGACTGCGTCTTTTCCTGATCCGGCTCTGCGCCGCGCTGTTCCTGCTGCCGGTCTCCATGGCTGTCGCGCAGGAAAAGGACGGTGTCAGCGACCTGAAACTTCCCGGAATTTCGAGCTATGCGACGCCGAAGAGCGAGGCCCCACTGGCGCTTGGCGGCGGTGGCGCCATCACCCTGTCGGCCCAGTTGACCAACAAAGGCACCGACATCACCCGCGGCCTCGTCTGGCGTGTCTTCAAGCCCGAAGCCGTCAACGGCAAATTGCCGATGGTCGCCTCCGCGCATGGCGGCAGCGCCGTCTTCCAGCTCGAACCCGGCAGTTATCTGGTCCACGCCTCCTACGGTCGCGCCGGCGCCACCAAGCGCATCACCGTCGGCAAGGAAGCCAAGCGAGAAAGCCTGGTGCTTGATGCCGGCGGCCTGAAGCTCGACGCGGTTCTGTCCGGCGGCGTGCGCATTCCGCCGAAAAGACTGCGCTTTTCGATCTATGAGGGCACCGCCGACGCCAATGGCGATCGCGCCCTAGTCATTCCCGATGTCGAACCCAACAGCGTCGTGCGCCTCAATGCGGGCATCTACCACGTCGTCTCGACCTATGGCGCGGTCAACGCCGTCATCCGATCCGATATCCGTGTCGAGGCCGGCAAGCTGACCGAAGCCACCGTCGAGCATCACGCCGCCGAAATCACCATGAAGCTGGTGCGCGAGGCGGGTGGCGAAGCGATCGCCGACACCTCCTGGTCGCTGCTCAACGAATCCGGCGATCCGATCAAGGAAACCGTCGGCGCCTTCGCCTCGATGGTGCTTGCCGAAGGCGACTACACCATCATCGCCAAAAACCGTGACCGGATCTACCAGAAGGATTTCACGGTCGTTGGCGGGCAGAACCAGGAGATCGAGGTTCTCGCAACCGAAGCAGCGGCCATGGATCCGGAAGAAGGCGCGGACTAGCTTTCAGGCAGCCAGCTTGGTCCGCGCCGGAAGGAACTGGATGCGACGGCGCGGCAGGGCCGGAGCCAAGTCGAACACACCGCGGTAAAGTCGGTCGAGCAACGCCTTGCGGTCGCGCAACGGCTCCAGTTCGCTCCAGCTGAGTACATTGCCGACGCGCACCTCGATCGCCTTGCCGGACAGCCTCGCGAATTCACGGATGAGCAGCGAGGTACGCAAGGTCAGCGAGGCCTTGCCGACGAATTTGGCCACACGCCCGTCGCGCTCGGCCATGTTCATCGGACCGCTGACCAAATGGAAAAGCCTGCCGTTCTGGCCGGAGAAATGCATGGGAATGACCGACGCCTTGGCTTCCTGGACGAGACGGGCCGGAAACATCTTCCATGGCAGATCGCGCGCGCGGCCAAAACCCTTGGGCGCGGTGGCGACGCCGCCAGCCGGAAACACAACGATGGTGACGCCCTCCTTCAGCAGCCGCACCGCTTCATGGCGCACCGCCATGTTGTTCTTCACCGCGTCCTTGGTCTCGGAAAAATCGATGGGCAGCGAATAAGGCTCCATCTCGCGGATCCTGAGCAGATCCTTGTGGATCATCACTCGAAAAGGTCGCCCGAGTTGCTCTGCCAATGACAGCACGGCGATGCCGTCGCCGATGCCGAAGGGATGGTTGGCAACGATCACCAGCGGCGTGTCGGGCAATTGCGCTGGCGGCCATTGGTCCGGGGTTCGCACGCCCACATCGATGAGGTCCAGCATGCGGCTGAACACACGCTCACCGGTCGGCACAACCTGATGGCGCCAGAATTCATAGAGCGCGGCGAACCGGTCGCGACCCGAAAGGCCTTCCACCGAATGAATGAACCAGCGCGCCAGAGCCGGCTGGTGCGGATTGGCGTAAGAAAGCTCGGGGAACGGTCGTTCGCGCGATTTCAGCTTGAGCATAAGGGCTCGTTACAACGTTGCCGTGACAGGGATATGAAAACGGCGGTGGATCGCTCCACCGCCATTCGATCGAGAACACTTCGAATCAAGCAGCACGCTTGCGTCGGCGATCAGGTGTGATCGCTTCTTCGGTCAGCCGTTCGATTGCTTCGGCAAAGCCAAGCGATTCCTGGTCTCGCGAACCGAGCCGGCGGATATTGACCGTCTGCTCCTCCGCCTCGCGTTTGCCGCAGACGAGGATGACCGGAACCTTGGCCAGGCTGTGCTCCCGGACCTTGTAGTTGATCTTCTCGTTGCGCAGGTCGGCTTCCGCCAACAGCCCTGCGGCCTTCAGCTTCGCGACGACCTCGGTCGCGTAACTGTCGGCGTCCGAAGTGATCGTCGCAACCACCACCTGCAGCGGCGCGAACCACAGCGGGAAATGGCCGGAATAGTTCTCGATCAGGATGCCGAGGAAACGCTCCATCGAACCGCAGATCGCGCGGTGCACCATGACAGGCTGCTTCTTCTCCGAATCCGAGCCGATGTAGAATGCGCCAAAACGTTCCGGCAGGTTGAAGTCGACCTGCGTCGTGCCGCATTGCCATTCGCGGCCGATCGCATCCTTCAGCACATATTCGAACTTCGGCCCGTAGAAGGCGCCCTCCCCCGGGTTGATCGAGGTCTTGATACGGTTGCCGGAGCGCGTCCTGATCGTCTCCAGCACGCTGCCCATGATCGCCTCGGCATGATCCCAGGCCTCGTCGGTGCCGACACGCTTTTCCGGCCGCGTCGAAAGCTTGACGCTGATTTCGTCGAAACCGAAATCGGCATAGGTCGACAGGATCAGGTCATTGATGCGCAGACACTCGGAAGCCAGCTGTTCCTCGGTGCAGAAGATATGCGCATCGTCCTGCGTGAAGCCGCGCACGCGCATCAGCCCGTGCAGCGCGCCCGACGGTTCATAGCGATGCACATTGCCGAATTCCGCAAGCTTTACGGGCAGGTCGCGATAGGATTTCAGCCCATGCTTGAAAATCTGCACGTGACCGGGGCAGTTCATCGGCTTCAGCGCGAAGACGCGGTCATCGTCGGTTTCATCGCCTGCGACCGTCACCTTGAACATGGCGTCCCGGTACCAGCCCCAATGGCCCGATGTCTCCCACAGGCTCTTGTCGAGCACCTGGGGTGCATTGACCTCCTGATAGCCCTGTTCGTCGAGCCGGCGGCGCATGTAGTTGACCAGGTTCTGGAACATCTTCCAGCCCTTGGCGTGCCAGAAGACGACGCCCGGCCCCTCTTCCTGGAAATGGAACAGGTCCATTTCGCGGCCAAGCTTGCGGTGGTCGCGCTTCTCGGCCTCCTCCAGCATCATCTGGTAGGCTTCGAGCTGCGCCTGGTCGGCCCAGGCCGTGCCATAGATGCGCGTCAGCATCGGATTGTTCGAGTCGCCGCGCCAATAGGCGCCGGCCACCTTCATCAGCTTGAAGGCGTTGCCGATCTGCCCGGTCGAGGCCATATGCGGACCCCGGCAAAGATCGAACCAGTCGCCCTGCGCATAGATCTTGAGATCCTGATCCTCGGGAATGGCGTCGATCAGTTCGAGCTTGTAGCGCTCGCCCTTGTCGGCGAAGACCTTTTTTGCCCTGTCGCGCGACCAGACCTCTTTGGTGAACGGCTTATTGCGTGCGATGATCTCGCGCATCTTCTTCTCGATCACCGGGAAATCATCCGGGGTGAACGGCTCGTTGCGGGCAAAGTCGTAGTAGAATCCGTTCTCGATCACCGGCCCGATGGTCACCTGCGTTCCCGGCCATATCTCCTGAACGGCTTCCGCCAGCACGTGCGCGGTGTCATGACGGATGAGTTCCAGCGCACGCGGGTCTTCGCGGGTGATGATCTCGACCTTGCCGGATTTGCCCAGGGGATCACTGAGGTCGCGCACGGTGCCGTCGATGGCATAGGCCACGGCCTTCTTGGCCAGCGACTTCGAGATCGATTCGGCAAGCCCGGCGCCGGTCATCGCTGCGTCGTAGTCGCGCACCGAGCCGTCGGGAAATGTCAGGGAAACGGAATTCAGCATATGTATCTCCTATCCAGTCCCGCAAACGAGCGCGGGTGGTCGTGGGTAAAGCCGGATGCGTCCGGTAGCGGGCGGGTTTTAGAGGCAGCATTGCGTCAGGTAAAGAGCGGCAATTGGCGCAGCCGTCAGGAAATGTCGCGGACGCTTCGAAAATGCAGGACTTCAACTGGAATCATCAGCATGGAAAACGCCACACCCAGCAGAACCGCCCTTGGCGTCGCACGCATGAGGGCTCTCCATCAGTTTTCACCACAGGCAGGGCTGTTTCGCGATCCCTACGCGATCGCGATTCTGGGTGAAGCTGCTCCCACGGCACACGAGCTTGAGCAGGAGGACGAGCGCCGCCGCCGCATGCGCCTGTTCGTCACCGCGCGCGCCCGGTTCGCCGAGGACTGGCTGGCCGCGGCGGTCCGTCGCGACATCCGGCAGCTCGTCGTGCTTGGCGCCGGCCTCGATACGTTTTCACTGCGCAACCCCTATCCGGATCTCAGGGTGTTCGAAGTCGACCACCCAGCCACCCAAGCCTGGAAACGCAAATGCATTGCCGAAAGCGGGCTTGTCGAGCCGCCCGCCACCACATTCGTGGCGGTCGATTTCGAGCGGCAAAGCCTGTCCACGGAACTGACTGCGGCCGGTTTGCGATCGACCGAACCCAGCTTCTTCATCTGGCTCGGGGTCGTGCCCTACCTGACGCAGGAAGCGATTTTCGGAACACTGTCGTGGATTGCCGGCATGCCAGGTTCCGAGGTCGTGTTCGACTATAGCGAACCGGCTGAGAATCACGATGCGGCAGGACAGGCCGCCCTGGCCGTCCGTGCGGCGCGCGTCGCCTCTATCGGGGAACCGTGGATCAGCTTCTTCGTTCCCACCGAATTGGCGAAATCACTGAACGCGCTTGGGTTCGACGACATCGAGGATCTCGATAGCAGCGATATTGCCGCTCGCCTCACCGGGGCACCGAAGGGAACGGCGAGCAGTTCCGGCGGCCACATCATCCGTGCGCACCGAAGCGCTTGACCGGATTATTTCACCAGCAGCGGCAGATCCTTCAGGAACGCGGCCCGCGTCTTGAGCCCTTTGGGCATATCGGTGCGAGCGGCATCGACAACCAGGCGCGCGAAGACAATCTGCTGACCATCCTTCTTCGCCCAGCCGACGAACCAGCCGAGCGAACGCATATCCCTGATCTTGTCGGCATCGTTAGCCAGCCTTGTACTGCCGGTCTTGCCTTGCACGGTCCAGTCTCCGGCCTGGAATGTCGGGATTATGGCCGACGTCATGCCGTAGGCCTTGGCTGAAACCGGCAGCTTGCGGCCCAGCAGCTTGCGCAGGAAATCGACCTGCTCGACCGGCGTGATCTTGAGCGAGGAGTTCACCCAGGAATGGGTCAGCCCGTCATGCTTGCCGGGATCGCCGGAAACGTCACCGTTGCCGTAACCGAATCTAGAAACATAGCCGGCGAAATTCTCAGCCCCAAGCCGACGCGTAATCTCCCGAGAATACCAGATGATGGAATCGCGTTCCCATATCACCGGATCGACGGTCTTCCGATCCCGCTTCACCGCGTTGAATTCGGGTTTATAGTCCCAGCTTGGCGTGTGCTCGTCGCCCAGGATGCCGGCGTCGTAGCCGATCAGCGAAAGCGGCACCTTGAACGTCGAAGCCGGGCTGAAGCGCTGGTCACACACCCCTTCCTGGTAAAGCGTCTTGCCGGTTGCGGCATCGGCGATCAGCGTGCACCGCACATCCCTGAGCGGCGCTGACTGCGCGCGCATCGGAAATCCCAGCAGCCAGGCGAGCAGGAACAGGACTCCGGCAAAGATGAAAGGAAGACGGTCGACGTTGCGCATGGGATGCTCACTCCAGGAGGGGTTCGCGAGCGGGCTTAGCGGGGTCTCTTGTCTCGATTTTGTCTCAAATGCGCAGTTGTCGTGCAGGCTTGCGTTAACCCTACCGGATCGTAAACCGGAGCGGCGCGACCAGCGCCTCACCCTTACGCTTCGCCGCGCTTACGGCCGATCCGCCAATACCGCCACGGCAAGAACCATACGTAGCGGGACGCCAGCACCTCCGGCACGAGGTCGATGCCGTGCGTGCCGAATGGGCCGCAGCGCAGCACGCGGAACAACCCCATCCAGCCGCCGGCCCACAGGCCATGGCGGGCGATCGCCTCATGTGCGTATTCCGAACAGGTCGGCAGATGCCGGCAGGAATTGCCGACAAAGCCGGACAGCGTCAGCTGGTAAAGCCGCACGAGCGACGTGCCGAGCAAGCGGCCGGGCGTCTTGCGCCACGGGCCGGGCCAGTTGCGGCCGCGCCTCGACGCTCCGGCTGTATGCGCATGCCCGTGCTGGTCGCCCACTGCGATCTCCGCGTTTCCAGGTGATAGATGTGAGCTTCCGCCGAAGAACGCAATCCCGCTCGCCCGCCGTCACGGGTGGTAACGGCGAAATGGCCGCCGGGCGGCCGGAGGTGCCCACCGGCCAGGGGGGAGATCGCGGCCGCCAGCGGCGTTTTCCGACGGCACCATCAAGACGTAATTAGCGACGATCTATGACAAGACGGGAACGGGCGACCAGCGGGAGCTTGAACTGCCGATACGCGAGTTGTCGCCACCGCTGCGCTCGCGCTGACCCTGGCCGTCATCCATCCCGCTTGCGGTTCCGCGAGCCTACTCCTCCGTCGGCATATGCAGGTACATCGACTGGATGCCGACCCTGCCCGGGCCGGTGAAGCGGTTGACGATGAAATTCATATTGGCACCGAAGAAGCCGCTCGACAGCCGATCGATCTTGGTTTCCATCCTGACCGAGGCATCCTTGAACAGCCAGCCGCCGGGTTCGATGTCTATGGTTTCGCCTGGAGCAAGCGTCTTTTCAAACACGTTGCCATAGCCGTGCAACCAGACGATGCCGTCACCGGTATCGCCGCGAAACCGGTCGATAAAGAAGCCGCTTTGGCCAAACAGCATCGTCGCCAGGCCGCGTACGCGCTCGAATGTGTAGTCGACGTTGCCGGTGGCGGCCAGAAACTGGTGCTCGCGCACCTGGATCTCCTCGCCTCGCCGCAAGTGAATCGGCACGATGTGACCCGGCCCGTCACGGCTGAACGCGATGATGCCCGCTCCCGAGGCCTCGGTAACGAAGATCTGCATGCCGGCCATCATGCGCTTCAGCGCACCCTTCAGCGATTTCAGGCCGATGGTGATCGTGGAATTTTTCCACAGCAGGATGTGGTGCTCGAAATAGACGGGCATCCGCGTCACGTCGACGGAAAGCACAGGCACCAGTTCGCCCGCTATGTGATAGGTGACGCCACCAAAGGTTTCGTCCGACACCTCGGTCGGCATCAGTTCCGGCAGACTTGGCATGGCTCCCCCAAAGCCGTCCTGCGCGCCGGTTTATTCCGGCTTCGCGCGGGTCGGCCTAAGCAGCTTTGGTGCCGGACGTCAGGGCCGTCAAACGAAAACAGACCCCGGGTCGTGCGCTCGCGCGAAGGTGATCACGTGCTCAGGCGGCAAGTACCCGTTCATAGATCAGCGCCGGGATGGCCGAGCCGGCGGCCCCGCAATTCTCGGTGCGCCCGGCCTGGACGAAGCCATTGGCCTGATAGAAGGCAACGGCGCGGGTGTTCTTCTCTTCCACTTCGAGCCGAATGGCGTGGGCTTCCGGAAAGCTCTCGATGATTTCGTCGAGGAGCATGCCGCCAATGCCTCGGCCCTGCAGCGAGGGAAGCACATAGATCTGCCTGAGCATGACCACGCCACCGTCGCCGACGGCTTCGGCAAACGCCATGCCGCCAATGCGCTTGCCGTCATCGGCAACGAGGAACTCGCTGCTCGGCTTAGCCAGCCTCGCCTTCAATGAGGCAATGGAGTGCCATTCATTGGTGATCTCGGTGACCCGCTCGGCACCGTAAATCGCGTCATAGGTGGCATGCCAGGTCTCGACCAGCAACGCCCGTATGGCAGCGAGGTCGCGGTCTCCGGCGGTGCGGACGAACATACCTTTACTCGATACCCAGCTTGGCCTTGACGAGATCGTTGACAGCCTGCGGATTGGCCTTCCCGCCGGTCGCCTTCATCACCTGGCCGACGAACCAGCCGGCCATCGTCGGCTTGGCGCGTGCCTGTTCGACCTTGTCGGGATTGGCCGCGATCACCTCGTCGACCGCCTTCTCGATGGCTCCGGTGTCGGTAACCTGCTTCATGCCGCGGGTCTCGACCAGTTGGCGCGGATCGCCGCCCTCGTTCCAGACAATCTCGAACAGGTCCTTGGCGATCTTGCCGGAGATGGTGCCCTCCTTGATCAGGTCGATCACCGCACCGAGTTGGTCAGGCGAAACCGGAGCGGATTCAATGTCCTTGCCGGCCTTGTTGAGAGCGCCCAGCAGATCGTTGATGACCCAGTTGGCGGCGAGCTTGCCGTCGCGCCCGGCCGCCACCTTCTCGAAATAATCGGCGATCGGCTTTTCCGACACCAGAATCGCTGCGTCGTAGGTCGAGAGGCCGAGCGAGGAGATCAGCCGCATTTTCTTGTCATCGGGCAATTCCGGCAATTCCTTGGCCAGGGCATCGACATAAGCCTGGTCGAATTCCAGCGGCAGAAGGTCGGGATCGGGGAAATAGCGATAGTCGTGCGCCTCTTCCTTGGAGCGCATCGAGCGCGTCTCACCCTTGACGGCGTCGAACAGCCGCGTTTCCTGATCGATCTTGCCGCCGTCCTCGAGGATAGCGATCTGCCGGCGCGCCTCATAGTCGATGGCCTGGCCGATAAAGCGGATCGAATTCATGTTCTTGATTTCGCAGCGGGTGCCGAATTCGCCACCTGGCCGGCGCACCGAGACGTTGACGTCGGCGCGCAGCGAGCCTTCGTCCATGTTGCCGTCGCAGGTGCCGAGATAGCGCATGATGGTCCGCAGCTTGGTCACATAGGCCTTTGCCTCGTCGCCGGAGCGCAGGTCGGGTTTCGATACGATCTCCATCAACGCAACGCCGGAGCGGTTGAGGTCGACATAGGACATGGTCGGATGCTGGTCGTGGATCGACTTGCCGGCATCCTGCTCCAGGTGCAGGCGCTCGATGCCGACCTCGATATCCTCGAACTCGCCCTGGCGGTCGGGACCGACCGAGACGATGACCGTGCCCTCGCCGACGATCGGCTGTTTGAACTGCGAGATCTGGTAGCCTTGCGGCAGGTCCGGATAGAAATAGTTCTTCCGGTCGAAAACCGACTTGTGGTTGATCGCCGCCTTCAGCCCCAGACCGGTGCGGATCGCCTGCTTGACGCATTCCTCGTTGATGACAGGCAGCATGCCGGGCATGGCCGCATCGACCAGGCTGACATTGGCATTGGGCGCGGCACCGAAGGCGGTCGAGGCACCGGAGAAGAGCTTTGCCTCCGAGATAACCTGTGCGTGCACCTCGAGACCGATGATGATTTCCCAGTCACCGGTGGCGCCGGAGATCAGACGTTTTGCATCAGGGGTGCGAGTGTCGATAAGGGACATGACGGCCTACAGATTTGAACTTCGGAATATGCACATAACGCATATTTTTGGTGTGGAACTTCGCTAGTGCAAACTGTCTTGCGAGACAAGCGCAAAGCCGCAGTCTGGCCTTCCCGGCCGTTTTCCCCTATAGGACGCTCATCCCAATGGAGAGTGGATGTCCACTTACGCTCAGTCCCGGTAAGGCCCTGACCTCGTAGCGAGGCAGGGCAGAAAACTTGAAACCCCGTGCCGCGAAGCTTCGCGGCGGCGGCATTTTTTGTTTTCCCGGAAACTCTCTCATGGATATTTCGCGCACTGAACAGCGCATCCTGCACCTGCTCGCGCAGGGCGGACGCATTGAAATCGAAAAGAACGACAGGAAAAGGATCGCTTCCGTCAAATGCCTGATCCGCGACGGCTGGCATTATCCCGATGTCGATCTCGACCTTTTTCGAAAATTGAAACGCAAGAAGGCGGTTTCGTCCTCTAGGGGCGGGCCTTACCGCATCACAAGACGCGGGCTCGCACTCGTCCGCTCCGAACTCGACAACGGGTAGTCTTGGTGCCGCCGGCCGGCATTCGGCCGGCGGTTCCCGTCACCGCTCAGGCGGTGGCGATGTAGGCCCGGATTTCCGCGGCCTCGCGCTCGACGTCCTCGATGCGGCGCTTGACCACGTCGCCGATGGACACGATGCCGTCCAGCAAGCCGTCCTTTTCCACCGGCAGATGGCGGAAACGACCCCTGGTCATGATCTCCATCACCTCGTTGACTGTGTGGTTTTCATTGCAGATCTTCACCTTCGGCGTCATGGCCGAACGCACGGGGATATCGAGCGCGGCGCCGCCTTCCCTGGCAAGCACGCGCACGATGTCGCGTTCCGACAGAATGCCGACGATCTTGCGATCGCCATTGGTGATGACCAGCGCCCCGATCCTGTGCTCGGAGAGGATTCGGATGGCTTCGCTCAGTTTTTCGTTCGGCCCGAGCGTCAATACGTCATGGCCTTTTTGCTCGAGAATGGCCTTAACCGTCATGGCGTCCTCCTCTATTTGCCAACCGGTTGCTGCCCTGACCGGCTTTCACATAAGAGTGAACATCGTGCGCCGTGATCGGTTGCATTTCAAGTCCGGTCGGAGGTCTCCCAGTCAGGCGCTTGCCATCCCCTGTCGAACCGGCGCAGGCCGAAAAAGCCCGCGAGAAAGCCGCCAATATGAGCCTCCCAGGCGATCTGGCCGTCGATGCCCGGCGCGAATCCGAGAAGGCCGGTGGCGAGATTGATGATCATCCACATGGCCAGGAAAATGACGACGCCGCGCGAACGCAGCACGATCGCGACCGGCAGCACCGGGCCGGCGAAAGCCGCCTTGCCGGCCGAGCGGTCGGTGCGGAAACCAAAACGCGCCGCAGCCCCCATCATGCCCGATATGGCGCCCGATGCGCCGACCAGCGGCGCTTCTCCATAGGGATGCATCGCCCAGAAGAGCGCCACCGAAGCCAGTCCGGTGACGGCAAAAAACAACGCGAACCGGAGCGCGCCGAGACGATTGGCCAGCGGCGAGCCGAATGCGGCGAGCCAGACCATGTTGATGGCGATATGGGCAAAGCCGCCATGCATGAAGGCGTAAGTGAAAGGTCGGGTGAAAAGGAACCAGTCGAAGCCATATTGGCCGGTATAGAGGACCGGAATGAAAGCCCCGTCATACAGCAGCGTCATCTGCTGGGCGTCGTTCAGCACATATTGCTGCAGCAGATAGACGATCGCGCAGATGCCTATCACCGCCAGCACGATCGGCGGCAGGTTGAACACCGGCTCACGCGCCGGTGGCGGCATGGTCTCGGCCGTTTCGGGCTCGGACGGATATTGCGGTTCGCTCATCTGCAATCGCACTCGATATTGGTTCGCTCTGGGCTGGTTCGGTCTGGCGTGGTTCGGTCTGGCCAGCATCTAGATCACCGCCGATGGAACCGCAAACGGCGAATCGTCCCGCTCCGAATCAGGGACGCGAATCAAAAAAGAAGCCGTCCAGGGTTTCCCCTGGACGGCCGGTCGAGCCCCCTGCTCCCCTAAAACTCTTGACTGAAGTGCTGCCGATCGTCGCGAAACGACCGCTTCTGGAGTGGCTTTTGTGTGCCACACGGCTTGCCAGGGCGCAACGTAAACCAATTGTTAACCTTAACGGCCCCGACCCGTGAACAAGTGTTAACGACGCTGGCACGCTTCCTGCTCCCCAACGCATGTAGGTCATCGGAGGGCGCCCTTCTGTTCACCGATGGGACATCAGACGACAGAATGCGCGGAGCTTTTTAGTATGAACCAAAACGGATCGATCACGCTGTTCCACTATTGGAACCGCCTGCGTGACGGACGCCCCGCTCCGAAGCGATCGGAAGTCGAGCCGGCCGATATCAAGTCGCTGCTGGCCGATACGTTCATCCTGGAAAGGGACACGCGCGGGCAGCCGGTATTTCGTCTGGCCGGCACCAGGCTCTGCGCCTGCTACGGCCGCGAACTCAAGGGGTTCTCTTTCCCCTCGCTATGGCGCGAGAAGGATCAGCGGCTGGTTTCGCGGCTGATCCACGGGGTCTTCGACCAGAAATCCGTCGTGCTGATCAATTTCGAGGGCTTCAGCCGCAACGGCCGCTCCAACAAGTTCGAATTGCTCGCCTTGCCGCTCGATGGTGGCATTGAAAATCCGCGCTGTCTCGGCGTGATCAGCGCCGTTGAGAAGCCGTTCTGGCTGGGCGCCGATCCGATCACCGACGCCTTGATCGATTCCATACGCGTCATCGATCCGGAGAAAGAGCTGCTGAACAACCGTCCGGCGATCGACGTTCCCTCGCTCGTTCCCGACGAAATCGGGGCGCCTGACACGATCTCGGCGCTTGGCCGGGCGCGCCGCATTCGCCATCTCGTCGTGTTCGACGGCGGGCGCGAAGATAGTTGATGATCACACAGTCCCGCTGGCTCGTTTTTCCCCTTTGTTAACCCGCTTTGTTGTACTTCTCTGACGAAGTCCCTTGCATCGACGCGCGGGATGCCAAACGGGGTGTAGGCAGTCATGAGGTCAGCGGCGGTCGACTACGCGCCGTCCCAAGCTGAAAGGCGTAACTTTCAGCGCGTCCGGGTCAAGATATACGGACGATTCATGCTGGAGGACCGCACCGAGCACCCGTGCCAGGTCGTCGACATGTCGCCCGGCAACGTCGCGCTTCGCACAGACCGCATCGGCATGCCCGGCGAGAAAGTCATCGCCTATATCGATCATATCGGCCGCATCGAAGGTGTGTTGACACGCACGCTGCCGGACGGCTTCGCGATGACGGTGATTGCGTCCGACCGCAAGAAGGACAAGCTCGCGGCGCAGTTGACATGGCTTGCCAACAAACACGAGCTCGACCTGCCGGAAGACCGCCGCCACGAGCGCGTCTCGCCACGCAACCCGACCAGCGTCCTGCAGCTCACCGACGGCCGTCAGTATCAGTGCCGGATCATCGATCTGTCACTGTCCGGCGCCGCGATCGAGATCGACGTCAAACCGGCGATCGGCGTCCAGGTCATGCTCGGCACGATGCGCGGCCAGATCGTCCGGCATTTCGAAGACGGCGTCGCCATCGAATTCGCCGTCATCCAGCGCCCCGAAACGCTCGATTCCGAATTCAACACGCCGCGCGCCTGATCAGGCCGCAAAGCACGCCCGTCAAGCCGGCCCTCGCGGCCGGCTTTTTGATTCCGGGGTGCGGCGATCGATATGTCCTCGGATGGCAGGTTCCATAGTTTCAGAAATGGTCCGCGCGAGGCCGAATTCGCAGAAAACCAGCCCAGCAATCCAAACAATTCAATACTCAAAAGATTCAAATTTTATGTTTATTCTACGGGCGTTTTACTTAAAATCTACTTCGCGTTTTTGCGTCGAATAAATCCACATGTGGCAATGTCTCCTTCGAACGGGGAGACTGAATAATGAAAAAAGCGAGGGGCAAGCTGTTGCTGATGGCAATGGCGATGCAGCTTTCCGCCTGGGGATCAGTATATGCCGCGGGACCGGCCTATATGCATACCGGCGGACGCACCACGCAGCCTGTTGGCCATTATGAATTCTGCCAACGCATTCCTGGCGAATGCAACGAGAAGACCCCCAAGGGAGAGCCGGTCGACCTGACCCGCAAGCTATGGGCGACGATCGTCAGCATCAACAATTCGGTCAACACCCGCGTCAAGCCGCGCACCGACATGGAAAACTACGGTGTCGAGGAATACTGGGCCTACCCGGACAATGGCTATGGCGATTGCGAGGACTATGCGCTGGAAAAGCGCCGCGAGCTGATGGATGTGGGCGTGCCGGCCGGAGACCTTTTGATGACGGTTGCGCGCCAGCCGAACGGCGACGGCCACGCGGTGCTGACCGTACGCACCAGCCTCGGCGAGTTCATCCTCGACAATCTGGAAACCAAGGTGCTGTCCTGGACGGATACCGACTACACCTATCTCAAGCGTCAATCGACGGAAAATTCCGGCGTTTGGGTGACGATCAACGACGGCCGTTCCGACGCGGTCGCCAGCGTCCGCTGAGGACGCCAACAAGGTCAGGCGCGTTGCACGACGCGCTGAACGAGAAACCCGGTCGAGTCCCCACCCTCCCCGTCCCCAACGACCGGGTCAAAGGAGCCGGCCCCGTCCCCGGGCCGGCTCCGCCATTTCTGGGACGATCTCACGCGGACATCGCCAGCACATGATCTGGCTTTGCGCTACGCTTTCTTCCTCCGGAATGTCGTGTGGTTTGATCCTCGACGGCCGGATCGTTGGTCGGTATGGTCTCGATTGCTTCTCCGCATGAGATAAGCTCGCCGGTTGGCGATCATCGACAGCGCGTTAGTCACCGAAGGTGCCGCATGCCGACCGAACCCCGATCACCACGCCTTGCTGTTCTTATCGACGCCGACAACGCTTCAGCAAAGATTGCCGACGGTCTGTTCGAGGAGATCGCCAAGATCGGCGAGGCTAGCGTTCGTCGAATTTACGGCGACTTCTCAACTGCTCGGTCGAAGGGTTGGGCCGACATCCTGTCCAAACACGCGATCATACCGCAGCAACAGTTCGCTTATACCGTTGGCAAGAATGCGTCTGATATCACTCTGGTGATCGACGCCATGGACCTTCTCCATAGCGGTCGCTTTGACGGCTTCTGTCTGGTTTCGTCCGACAGCGACTTCACGAGGCTTGCTGCCCGCATCCGTGAACACGGCGTTGATGTGTTCGGCTTCGGTGAGCGGAAAACCCCGGAGAGCTTTCGGCAGGCATGTCGCCGTTTCATCTATACTGAAAACCTCCTGCGTGGCGCAACGAGCGTTCAGGATACCGCGCCGGCAACGAAGCCACTTCAATCACCGAACGCCGCGACGCCAATCCTTAGGAAAGTTATCGGCCAGATGGACAGCGAGGACGGCTGGGTGTCGCTGAGTAATTTTGGAAAACAGCTCTTAAATCTTTTCTCGGATTTCGATCCCCGCACCTACGGTTTCGGGAAGCTGAGCGACCTAGTGCGGGAGACCACAGCTTTCGAAATCGACAAGCCCAGCGGCGGAGCCATGCGAATACGCATCAACACTGCCGCCACGAAGAAAGGGAAAAACAAATCAGGGTGAGCTGAACCCGGACGCTTCTGTACCTATGGCTTCGCAGCCGCAGTATCGTTCGCTATCCCGCACAGTTTGGATCATGGCCATGCTGGAAGTCCCCGAAGATCGATGCGAGCGCCACCGGGTGTTCAAAGCAATCGACGATGCCTTCAAGGCACGGACAGCCGGAAACCATAAGCGCAACCGGTGGCCGAAGGCGTGCGTCGGCCGAGAGTTCAGACCTTCTTCAGCCCCGCCTTGAAGCGCCTGGCGTTGGCGACGTAGTGCGCGGCCGAGGCCCGCAGCCGCTCGACCGCCGCGTCGTCCAGCACCCTGATCGCCTTGGCCGGCGAACCGACGATCAGCGAATTGTCCGGAAACTCCTTGCCTTCGGTGACCAGGGCGCCAGCGCCGACGAGCGAATTCTTGCCGATCCTGGCGCCGTTCAGCACGATGGCACCCATGCCGATCAGGCTGTTGTCACCGATCGTGCAGCCATGAAGCACGGCGCGATGGCCAATCGTACAGCCCTGTCCGATGGTCAACGGAAAGCCGGGATCGGTGTGCATGACGGTATGTTCCTGCACATTGGTGTCGGCGCCGATGACGATGGGCTCGTTGTCGCCCCTGATAACGGCGCCGAACCAGAAGCCAGCATTGCGGCCGATCCTGATGTCGCCAATCAGCGTGGCATCGGGCGCGATCCAGTTCGAGTCCGCGTCGGCGAAGCTCGGCTCCGTTCCATCGATCGCATAAAGCGGCATTGTCGGTCTCCGAATCGTCTCAGGCTGGAAACCCTAGGAGACGGACCGCCCATGAAGCAATGGCGAGCAAGACGATGCCCAGCGCCAGGGACCAGGCAATAGCGGTGCAGCCGCACGACAAGAGCGCCGCTGTCGAAATGCGGTTCTGGCGCCGCGCATCAAGGGCATCGTTGACCAGCATGAACGGCCCGGCGCCGGCAGTGGCAGCCAGTGAGCGCAGCACATGCGAGGGCGACACATAGGGCTCGGTGAAGGCGACCTTGCGCCCCGATACCAGTTCCATTGTCGAACCGGTCAGCCCGCAAACCGTCAGCCCGACGACAAAAGCGAACAGCAAGAGCTCCATCTGGGCCATATTAACCCTCCATTTACCATGAAATCGCACAGTCGTTTCAGGACGGCAGCAAGAGCCGTGCCTTGCGATGTGTGCCGTCAAGGGACACCGGGATGGCGGACACCCGGATGGCGGACACGCGGATGCGGACAGGTGGTGGGACGAGGACCGAGATGAAGCAGGCAGCGATCGCCGACGGCCCAGAACTCACCGTGGTCGATTCCATGCTGATGAAGCGGGTGTTCTACGCGTTCGCCGCACTTGCGTTGCTGTCGATAGTCATCAGCCT
Organism: Mesorhizobium sp. Cs1299R1N1; assembly: GCF_037179655.1. Lineage (NCBI taxonomy): Bacteria > Pseudomonadati > Pseudomonadota > Alphaproteobacteria > Hyphomicrobiales > Phyllobacteriaceae > Mesorhizobium > Mesorhizobium sp. Cs1299R1N1. Next base: position 401,018 of record NZ_JAPYKR010000004.1, read on the forward strand.
TGGCGGCAAATGGTTCGGCCGTTCCATTGCCATGGCCGGCTACACCGACGACGCGACCGTGCGCGCGGTGGTGATCGGCAACAACAACATCACCGTGCCAGCCAATTTCATCCGGTTCGAGCAGGCCCGGCGCGACGGCATCGCCTCGCGCCTCGACCTCTATTTGCGCTATCCCCAGATGGACGGCTACAGCGAGGCGTCGCGCGATGATTTCAATCACGCCGGGGCCAACAGGAACATCATCTTCCTGTCCTTCGAGCAGCAGATGATGTCGCGCGACATGAGCGGCCGGTTCGGGCCGATCTACAGCGCGCTGATCGTCCAACCAGGCATTCCAGGACCCGGCGGCACGACGGTCTACGGCTTCAATGAGAAATCAGGCTATCTGAACGAGGTGCTGGTCGTCGGCAAGCGTGGGGGCAAGGACCCCTTCGTGGCCCGCTGCCTCAGCGGGCCGAGCGCCGGCGAATCGCTGGCTCCTTGCGAGCGGGACATCCATGTCGGGGATGATCTCAGCCTTACCTATCGCTTCCCGAAGGAATTCCTTGGCGACTGGCAGACGCTCGATGCGGCGATCGCGGCCGAGGCGGGGCGAATCCTGAAGACCGGACACTGACCGGCTGAAAGCGGCCCGGCCGCGCTCGACGCGGCCTGCCGTGGCATTGCCGGCTCAGGCCAGGTCGATGTCCAGGATCGCCATCGAGAAATTATAGTCGCCATCGTCCTCGTCCTTGAAGACGATGCCGAGGAATTCGTCACCGACATAGACTTCGGCCGAATCTTCCTTGCGCGGCCGTGCCTTGACCTCAAGTTTGGGGTTCTGGAAGACGCGCTTGAAATAGGCGTCCAGCTTTCTGATTTCGTCCGGCTTCAACAGTCTTCTCCGATCATCGGCTTGCTCGTTTGAACGGCGCTTCTGGCACGTCGACAATGGCGATGTAAAGGCAAGCCGGCCTTATTGCACCGGAAGCGGCAGCACCACCGGGCAAATCGCAATCATGCGGGGCAACTGCCAGCAAATCAGATATCGAAACTGATCACGTGGTCCATCTTCTGCGACGGCAGAAGCTGGTCCATCTGGCGCGAAGGCTGGTCGCAACCGGTCTCGCCGACCACGCGGGCCGGCACGCCGGCAACCGTCTTGTTGTGCGGCACAGGCGACAGCACCACCGATCCGGCGGCAATCTTGGAGCAATGGCCGACCTCGATGTTGCCGAGAATCTTGGCGCCGGCGCCAATCAGCACGCCATAGCGGATCTTGGGATGGCGGTCGCCACCGGCCTTGCCGGTACCGCCCAGCGTCACGCCGTGCAGGATGGACACATCGTCCTCGATCACCGCGGTCTCGCCGACGACGAGGCCGGTGGCGTGATCGATGAAGATACCCTTGCCGATGCGCGCGGCCGGATTGATATCGGTCTGGAAGACCGCGGACGAACGGCTCTGTAGGTAGAGCGCGAAATCCTTGCGGCCGTGGTTCCACAGCCAATGCGCCAGCCGATGGGTCTGGATGGCGTGAAAGCCCTTGAAATAGAGCACCGGCATGATGAACCGGTCGCAAGCCGGGTCGCGGTCATAATAGGCCTGGATGTCGACGCGCACCGTGGTCGGCCAGTCCTTGTCGTCGGCAAGCATCGACTTGAAGGTCTGGCGGATGAGATCGGAGCCGATATCCTGATGGGCAAGCCGCTCCGCGATCCTGTGGACGACAGCCTCTTCCAGGCTCTCCTGGTTGAGGATCGTCGAATAGAGGAACGCGGCCAAAAGCGGGTCGCGGTTGACCGCTTCCATCGCTTCGTCGCGGATCGAACGCCAGATCGGATCGACCGGCTGCAACGCGCTGTGGCGGGAAATGCTGATGCTGTTCATCGACGTCTCGTCCTGCGTCCTGCTAGTCTGCTGTCATCGGGGCCGCACATATAAGCCAGATCATAGCACGATTGAACTCAATTTTCCTTAGTGCTGTGTCAAATGGATTTGGTTCGCGGGAATTCAAGCAGCCATGGAAAACGAACCCTTGATCGACGACGCCCTGAAAACCGAACTTTCGGCGCTCTACGCCGCCGAGGAACGCCACTATCACAACCTCGCGCATATCGAGGCAATGCTGGCGCTTGCTCGCGACTATCGGGGAGAGCTCGGCGACCCCGAAGCCGTCGAAGCGGCGATCTGGTTCCACGACGCCATCTACGACAGCAGGGCCAAGGACAATGAGGCGCGAAGTGCCGCCCTTGCCGAGAAAAAGCTCGCCGGCCGCATCGATGCCGGCCGCATGGGCCGCATCAGCGCTATGATCCTGGCCACCGCCACACACCAGCTGCCGCTGTTCGACGACGCGGCAGCGATACGCGACGCCAGCCTGTTTCTCGACATGGATCTGTCGATCCTGGGTGCCGCGCCTGAGGCGTTCGACGCCTATGAACACGCGGTCCGCCGCGAATATGGCTGGGTGGAGGAGCCGATGTGGCGTGCCGGCCGCGGTGCGGTGCTGAAGACCTTCCTTGCCCGACCGCATATTTTTCACACGCAGGAGTTCCGGCAGCGCTTCGAACCGCAGGCAAGGCTGAACATTGCGCGGTCGCTGCAAGCCTTGACGTAGCTTAGTTTCGGAATCCGAGGCGCCTCGTCCCCAGAAACCGGCCCCTCAGAGCGGATTTTCGGCGTAGAACTCCAGCACCCGTTGCTTGAAGGTCTTGTCCCCGACGGCCAGCATATGGTCGCGGCCCTCGATGTGGAAGGCCCTGGCGTTGGGCATCAGCGCCGCAAGCTCGTCCGGCGATCCGCCAATGTCGTCGGTGGTACCGACCGCGACCAGCGTCGGCTGGGCTATGCGGGCAATATCCTCTTCACCAAGCAATTCCCGTGAGGTGACGATGCAGGCGGCAAGCGCTCGGCGGTCGCTGCGGGTCTGGTCGGCGAAGGCGCGAAAAGCGCGACCGCGTGAATGGGTGGTCGCGGCCGGATCCTCCGCAAGGAGAGCGGCGGCGATCGGATCCCAATCGCCGACGCCGTCGATCATGCCGATGCCGAGGCCGCCAAAGACCAGCGTCGCCACCTTGTCCGGGTCGGACAGTGCCAGGAAGGCAGAAATTCGCGCGCCCATCGAATAGCCCATGACATGGGCCCGTTCGATGCCGAGATGATCGAGCAAGGCAGCGGCATCCGAAGCCATTTTCGCGGGTGTATAATCGGCCTCGTCGTAACTCTTGGATGACGAGCCGTGGCCGCGATTATCGAAGGCGATGGCGCGATAGCCGGCATCGTTGAGCGTCTTGAACCAGCCGGGCGACACCCAGTTGACATAGTGGCTCGAGGCGAAGCCATGGATCATCAGCACCGGATCGCCCTCGCCCGATGCCGGTTGCCGGTCGAGGAAGGCTAGATCGAACCCGTCATGGGAGAAAAACTGCATCGGAAGGCGGTCCCGGCGCTCAATCAGAATCGACGTTCGGAGAATCGCCCTTGTCCGCGGGCGGCATGCCAGGACCCGGAGCCGTGCCGATCGCCGGATGGCGCAGCAGATCGCCATCCGCGATCCCGTCCCTGGCGGCAGTGCCAGCCTTGAGTTCGAGCACGAAGCGGACCGGTTCGCCGGGCGAGACGATCGCCTCGGATTGCGGCTCACCCTGCTTGATCGCGCGGATCCTGCCGTCCTGACCGACAAAGATCAGATCGAGCGGCATCGGCGTATTCTTCATCCAGAAACTGACGTCGCGTGTCTCGTCGAAAACGAACAGCATGCCATGATTGGCGGCCATGTCCTCGCGAAACATCAGGCCGGCTTCCCGCTCGGCCTCTGTATCGGCGACTTCGATCGAGAAGGAGCGTTTGCCATTCTTGGTCACAACGACCAGCGGCGCGGGATCGACCGGAAGGATCATCGCCCGGCCATCGGCCGCGCTGGGTACCTGGAAATAGAAGAATGCAGCTGCAGCGACTATGACGGCGGCCACAGCGCATACCACGCCCGTCGTCAGCCCGTTCCTGTGTCTCATATGAAATCCTCGGCCGGATCGCCCTAGTGCGAGACCGGCAAGGTGCCCATATCGGGGTGAATTTCGGCAGCCATAAGGCCTTTGTCACCGCGGCCGAAACGGACAAGTACGACCTGGCCCGGCCGAAGCTCGGTGATGCCGTAGCGGCGCAAGGTCTCCATATGAACGAAAATGTCCTCGGTGCCCTCGCCGCGCGTCAGGAAGCCAAACCCTTTGGTGCGGTTGAACCATTTGACCAGAGCGCGTTCGAGCCCGCTCTCCGGCGTCACCGAGACATGGGTGCGCTGTTCCTGCATTTCCGCGGGATGGACGGCGGTGGTGACATCCATGGAAAGCACACGGAAGGCCTGCAGCCCGCGCTCGCCCTGCTTCACAAGACAGACCACGCGCGCGCCTTCCAAGGCTGTCTGAAAGCCGTCCCGTCGAAGACAAGTCACATGGAGGAGGATATCGCCCGAAACACCGTCATCCGGAAGGATGAAGCCATAGCCCTTGGCCACATCGAACCACTTGATAGCGCCGGCAATTTCGACGAGGTCGGCGGCGTCGCCGCCCTCGTCGCGTGTCAAGGCGTCGCCAAGGGTATTGGCCCGCCCCGTCAAAGAGGCCTTTTCCCCCATAAGAATGCCCCCTTTATTCAAGAACACCGCAACTGATTCTTGACACCAGATTAACACCGCGGCTTCCGGTGTGTGCAAGACCTGACGTGCCTTTTTTCACGGTTCATTGCGGCAATACCGGATTTGTTCTTTGCCGGCGCGGCCTGACCCCGGCGATTGCCCTTTGACCGGGCCGACCCTATGTTGCGCCGCAACCCAACAGATCGAGGAAAACACATGCGCTATCTGCACACCATGGTCCGCGTCGCCGATGTCGATGCCTCGCTCGATTTCTATTGCAACAAGCTCGGGCTGAAGGAAGTTCGCCGCTATGAAAACGAGCAGGGCCGCTTCACGCTGATCTTCCTGGCCGCTCCGGAAGACGAGCAGAGCGGCATCGCCGACAAGGCGCCGCTGGTCGAGCTGACCTACAATTGGGATCCGGAAGACTACAAGGGCGGGCGCAATTTCGGCCACCTCGCCTACGAGGTCGACGACATCTACGCCACCTGCCAGCGACTGATGGACAATGGCGTCACCATCAACCGGCCGCCGCGCGACGGCAACATGGCCTTTATCAGGTCGCCGGACGGCATCTCGATCGAGCTTCTGCAGAAAGGTCCGGCCAAGGCCAAGGCAGAACCGTGGGCGTCGATGGCGAATACCGGAAGCTGGTAATCGATCACCTTTTCGAGTGGCCGGCGGCCACTCCATGGTGTTTCGCCAGGTTGTGCCTATCTATGCGCCTATGGCGCCTGCCCTGAAGAGCAGCGCCACGTCTTGAGATAGCTTCGGAGAACCCTTCATGCCGACCAGCCACGCCAATGTCTCCACGGCGCACGCAAGCCGCTATCTGCAGCAGCTGTGCAAACATTGGGCGCACAAGTTTCCCGTCGAGTTCGACCCCAATCACGGCGTCATCGACCTTTCACTCGGCCGCACGGTCATGGACGCCGACGGGGCAGCGCTGCACATCACGGTTTCGACCGACGAGTCCGCTTCGATCGAGCGCCTCGAAAGTGTCGTTGCCGACCACATCAAACGCTTTGCGTTCCGCGAAGAACTGGCCTTCGACTGGAAACGCGCCGAGGCGGCGTAGTTCGTTCATGCGTGTCGCCGCGCATTCCCGGCGAGACGCGTGGATCAATCGCTTCCGGACTTGCGCGCCATTTCCAGCAGCGCCAGCACTGAGCGCCAATTGCGGGCCGTGCCCGGCACTTTCAACGTGCGCGGAATGAGGCCGGCGAACACCGATTTGCCGAGCCCGTCCGGCGCGCTGAGATAGAGCACATCGCCCTTGACCTCGAAACGCTCGGGACCCGTGCACTTTTCCGCCAACCGCGCCACCTCATCGGCGGTCGGCTCACGCTCCAGCGCGTAGGCGTGGAGCTTCGTGTGGTCAGCGGCCGCTTCCGGATAGGGATTTTCGCGCACCAGCCGTTCGAACCATTCGAAATCGCGCACCATGATGCGCGAATGGAAACCCCATTTTTCCTCGAAAGCCGCCTCGATCTGTTTGGTCAGCGCGGCGGCGTCGCCCTTGTCAGCGCGGAATACGGCATTGCCGCTCTGCACGTAGGTGGAGACATCGGAAAAACCGAGACCCTCGAAGAACGACCGCAACTCCGCCATCCTGACGATGCGGTTGCCGCCGACATTGATGCCGGAAAACAGCGCGATGAAGATCTTGCCGCTCATATTATGAAACCCGCCAATGTCTCATTGTCTGTGATGTCCTGATACTGGACGCCCTCGGCCTCGAAATTCGCCTTCAGCAGGTCGAAATTGCGCCGATCCTTGGTTTCGATGCCGATCAGGACCGAGCCAAAATTGCGCGCCGACTTCTTCAGATATTCGAAGCGGGCGATATCGTCGTCCGGACCCAGCATGTCGAGGAAGTCGCGCAACGCGCCCGGCCGCTGCGGAAAGCGGATGATGAAGTATTTCTTCAGGCCTTCGAAGCGCAGCGCCCGTTCCTTTACGTCCGGCAGCCGCTCGAAATCGAAATTGCCACCTGATACTACCGCTACAATGGTCTTGCCCCGGATTTCCTTCCTGGAAAAATCCTTCAGCGCATCGATCGCCAGCGCGCCGGCGGGTTCCAGGACCACGCCTTCGACGTTGAGCATCTCGATCATGGTCGCGCAGAGCCGGTTTTCCGGGACCAGCCGCACGCTGTCGGCCGCAAACTCCTTGAGATAGCGCAAAGGTTCGCGGCCGATCTCGGCGACCGCCGCGCCGTCGACGAAGTTGTCGACCTTGGCGAGCTTCAGCCGTTTTCCCGCCGCAAGGCTCTCGCGCAGGCTCGGCGCGCCGGCCGGCTCGCAAAACACGAACTGGGCCTCACGGCCCTGATCGGCGAAATAGTGCGTCACCCCGGCAGCCAGACCGCCGCCACCCACCGGCAGCATGACGATGTCGGGCATGCGCGCGCCCGGCATCTGGTCCGCGATCTCATAGGCAACCGTCGCCTGGCCCTCGATGATGTCCTTATGGTCGAAGGGCGGCACCATATGGGCACCGGAGCTCTCGGTGAATTCAAAGGCGGCGCGATAGCAGTCGTCGAAGAAATCGCCGACCAGCCTGATCTCGACGAAGTCGCCGCCAAACAGCCTGGTCTTGTCGATCTTCTGCTGCGGGGTCGTCACTGGCATGAAGACCACGCCCTTCTTGCCGAAATGGCGGCAGACGAAGGCAAAGCCCTGCGCATGGTTGCCGGCGGACGCGCAGACGAACAGCTCGGCCTGGTTGCCTTCGCCAAGCGCCTTGCGGAAGAAGTTGAAGGCGCCGCGGATCTTGTAGGAGCGCACCGGACTCAAATCCTCGCGCTTCAACAGCACCCGGGCGCCGGTCTTTTTCGACAGATAGTCATTTTCCTGCAGCGGTGTCTCCGGGAAGATCTGGCGGATCGCAGATGCGGCGGTGGCGACGCGCGAGGAAAAGCTGGTCATGGCAAGATCATCCCGGGATCGCCCGCGGGCGAGTTAGACGATAACCGTATTACACATCCGGCCCGGCAAGACCATTGCTGGGTCGAGCCCGCGCCCGCAACGGCGCCGTCCCGAAATGCTAGCAAGCACTTGGGGACGTTTGTTCATGTTTTCTCGCATCGAGCCGAGCCGCGCATTGGTGGGCGCCTGAATGCGACATCCGGCCGAGATGCGGGCGCCTGCCCTCTGCGGCGTTACGGCCTTGCCGCCGCTTTGGCTTTCGCGCAACAGTGCGAAGGCCGTCGCGAGGCGCCGACCGCATTTCGGCTGGACACGACTTACTTCCGCCGCACTTGGCCTGCTGGGGAGATATCGCGGAGGGTGGACGGCCCTTGTTTGGGCTCGAGTGGAATTTTTATCGTGCATTTGAAGACGATTTGCATTCTTGCGCTTGCGCTGCTGGTGGCGGGCTGCGGCGGCCGCAAAACCGAGGAACTGCTCGGCAGCGCGGTCATGTCGGCGCCGGTGACGGAAATCGCGGGCAACCACTCGATCTTCATTGCCACGACCCGCAAGCCCTCCGACGACCCCAACAAGGTTTTCGACGGCGAACGCTCGGCGACGCTCAACTACGCCCGCGTCAACGTCACCGTTCCCGGGCTCCACACGACCGGCCAGATCGAGCGGCGTTCACGCGGCAAGTCGGACGATCCGGCAAAGTACTTCATGGCTTCCGAGGTCGTCGGCTACGACACCCAGCCGAAATTCTCCAGCGCGCTCAACGCCGACATAGCGGCGCGCGGCGGCCGCGTGATGGTCTTCGTCCACGGCTACAACACCGGCTTCGACGACGCCGTCTACCGCTTGACCCAGCTTGTCCATGATTCCGGCTATCCCGGGACGCCGGTGCTGTTTTCCTGGGCCTCGGGCGCCAAGACCACCGACTATGTCTATGACAAGGAAAGCGCCAGTGCCGCCCGCGACCAGCTCGAAGTGACCTTGCGAATGCTGCAGCAGTCCGGTGCGCGGCGCATCGACATTGTCGCCCATTCGATGGGAACCTGGGTGACAATGGAAACGCTGCGCCAGATGGCCATCAGCGGCGATCGCGATCTTGGCGGGAAGCTTGGCGATGTGGTGCTGGCCTCTCCCGACATCGATGTCGATGTGTTCAAGAGCCAGATGCGCCGCTACGGCAAGCCCGACAAACCGTTCATCCTGCTGTTGTCGGACGACGACCGCGCGCTGAGGTTGTCCGGCCTGATCGCCGGCTCGCGGCCGCGCGTCGGCGATTACAAGGATGCCGCCGACCTTGCCTCCTACGGCGTGACGGTCGTGGATCTCTCGAAGGTCAAAGGCAGCGACAGCTTCAATCATACGAAATTCGCCGACAATCCGGCACTGGTGAAGATGATCGGCCAGCGGCTGCGCGAGGACGATGGTTTCGCCAGCGACCGGGACGTGACCGACCGCATCAGCCTGCTTGGACAGTAGATGCGGCGTCGCGGTGCCTGTTCACCATCGCCGAACCATTGGCCTACTTTGAACTGGACCGCGCCCGTCTCTGGCCTTATCGGAGTATCGAGCGACGTCATGCGTTTGACGTCCCCTTATGCGGGAGCCGACGCGTGGCCTTGCGCTTGAAGAGTTATGGTGTCGTCGCGTTCGCGCTGCTGGTCGCTGGCTGCGCTGGAAACACGCATGATCTGCTCAACAAGACGACGGTCACCGTGCCGGCATCCGATATTGCGGCCACCCATGAAATATTTGTCGCCACCACCCGCCAGAAGGCGGCGAAGGATCCGCGGCAGGTCTTCGACGGCGACCGTTCCCTGACCACCAGTTTCGCGCGGGTCGATGTCACGGTTCCGACGAGCCATCAGGTCGGCAACATCGAGCGCGCCAAGGGTTCGGCCAACAGCAACCCGGCCAAGGATTTCACAGCCAGGGATGTCACCTTCTATGAAGGCGCGCCGCAATTCGCCAAGGCGGTCGGCGCCGACATCGCCATGCGCGGCGACCGTGCGCTGGTTTTCGTGCATGGCTTCAACAATGGTTTCGACGACGGCATCTACCGGCTGACGCAGATCGCCCACGACACGAAATATCCGGGTACGCCGGTGCTGTTCTCGTGGGCGTCGAGCGCCAAGACGACGGGCTATATCTACGACAAGGACAGTTCCACCGCCGCCCGTGACGATCTCGAGGCAACGCTCAGGATGCTCGCCAAGACGCGGGTCAAGAGCATCGACATCATTGCCCATTCGATGGGGACCTGGTTGACGATGGAGGCGCTGCGCCAACTCGCCATCACCGGCGACCGCGATCTCGGCGGCAAGCTGGGTTATGTCATCCTTGCCTCACCGGATATCGACGTCGACGTGTTCAAGAAGCAGATGATCCGTTACGGCAAGCCCGACAAGCCGTTCGCCGTGCTGCTTTCAGGCGACGACCGGGCTCTCAAATTATCCTCGTTCATCTCTGGCGACAAACCGCGCGTCGGCGACTATGGCAATGCCGCCGACCTCGCCTCCTATGGGGTGGCGGTGGTCGACCTGACCAAGACCAGGGGCGGCGACGGCGGCCTCAACCACGCGAAATTCGCCGACAACCCGTTCCTGGTGCAATTGCTCGGCAATAGGCTTCGCACGCCGGCGGGCCTCGCCGCGGACGAGGACCCCGCACAGATCACCAATATCGGTCAGGGCCTGGGAAAGGTCGTCGGCTCGGCTGCCGAAGTCATCATCACGACGCCGTTCAAGGTGCTGACCATCGCCACCGGCGGGTGAGCAGCCAAGAGCGGACGCTCAGACGAATAGATCGACTTTCTGGAACGTCGTTACGTCGATCAGCCCGACGTCGGAAATTCTCAACTCCGGAATGACCACCAGTGCCAGCAGCGAGTGCTGCATATAGGCGTTGTTCAGGGAACAGCCCATCTTGCGCATTGCCTCGGTCAGTTTCTCAGCCTTGGCAGCGACGATCTCGGCGCGCTGGTCCGACATCAGCCCGGCGATCGGCATTTCGACCAGCGCCAGTTCCTTGCCCTTGGAGAACAGCACAACCCCGCCGCCCACTTCCCCCAGCCGGTTCACGGCCAGCGCCATGTCCTGCTTGTTGGTGCCAACGCAGATGATGTGATGGGCGTCATGGGCGACGCTGGAGGCCATGGCGCAGTCGGCCATGTAACCAAAACCGGAGACGAAGGCATTGGTGACGCCACCCGTGCCCCTGTGACGCTCGACCAGCGCGATCTGGCAGACGTCGTTGCGGCGATCCATGGCGACCAATCCGTCCTCGACCGGCAGATCGGCCTCCAGCGCGCGCGTCGGTGCCTGGTTCTCGATGACGCCGATCACCCGCACCCGCACTTCGTTGGCGCCCTTGGGTGCCGCGATATCGAAATCGCCGGCCTTCAGTTTCTTGCCCAATTTGACGGTGTTCTTCGCCGTCTTCGGATAGTCATAGGCCGGGATATCGATGTCGAGCTTGCCGCCCTTGGCCAGCCTGACGCCGCGCGCATAGACCTCGTCGATGCTCATTGCGGCGAGATCGGAGACAATCAGCAGGTCGGCCAACCTTCCCGGCGCGATCGAACCGATCTCGCGTTCCAGCTTGAAATGAAGGGCGGTGTTGAGCGTTGCCATCTGGATCGCGGTCACGGGCTTCAGACCTTGGCTGATGGCGTGGCGCACCACCCGGTCCATGTGTCCCTCATGCACCAGCGTGCCGGAATGGCTGTCGTCGGTGCACAGGATGAAGTTGCGCGGATCGATGCCGCTTTCCGTCACCGCCTTGATCTGCGAGGCAACGTCGTACCAGGCAGAGCCCAGCCGCAGCATTGCCTTCATGCCCTGGCGTACGCGGGCGATTGCGTCCTCGGCGCGTGTGCCCTCGTGGTCATCCTCGGGTCCGCCGACGACATAGCCGTGGAACGGCAGACCAAGATCGCGCGAGGCATAATGCCCGCCAACCGTCTTGCCGGCTTTGACCGTCGCGGCGATCTCGCCCGACATCACCGGATCGTTGGCGGCGACGCCCGGGAAATTCATCACCTCGCCAAGTCCGATGATGTTTTCCCAGCCCATCGCTTCCGCGACATCGGCGACCGTCAGTTCGGCGCCGGCATGTTCGAGCCCAGGCGCCGAGGGCACGCAGGACGGCATCTGCACATGCACGTTGATGGGCATGGCCACGGCCTCGTCATGCATCAGCCGCACGCCCGGCAGGCCCAGCACATTGGCGATCTCGTGCGGATCGATGAACATCGAGGTGGTTCCGTGCGGGATGACGGCACGGCAAAATTCGGTGACCGTCACCATGCCGCTCTCGACATGCATGTGCGCGTCGCAAAGGCCGGGCACGAGATAGCGTCCGCCCGCGTCGACCACCTTGGTGCCCTGCCCGATCGTGTGGCCGGCATTCGGCCCGCAATAGGCGAAGCGACCGCCTGAGATGGCGATGTCGGTGCCGGCGATGATCTCGCCCGAATGGACGTTCACCCAGCGCCCGTTGCGGATGACGAGATCGGCGGGTTTGCGGCCCATCGCGACATCGACCAGATCGGTCGCCATTTCGGTCCACGGTTTGGGTTTCGTCGCGCGAGCGGGCGGCTTCGTGGCCATCAAAGACTCCTGTTTGCCCGACTGTGCCAAGCCGACGGCGTTTTGGCCAGCGAGGAAGAAGGGATTTGCCTGGAGATTGCCGGATTACTGGGGTTTCAGGTCGACTTCGACCTTGGCGTTGCCGGCTGAAATCCGCTCGGCGATGCGCTCGACCTCGCCCTAATCACCTTTGCGGAAATCCGATTCCGTTTTGCCGCAGATCAGGTTATGTTCCGATCCAGGATATTTGACTCTTCTCGGGGGGTTCGATGCATTGCCTGGTCGCAAGTGCCGGTCTTCTTGCAGTCCTGTCCGTGCCGGCCTTCGCTGCCGACGCGACAGTCGACTTGCCGATGACCGCGCCTGGCTTCGACTGGACCGGCTACTATGCCGGCCTGCAGGCGGGATATGGCTGGGGCCGCTCCGAGATCACCACGACGGAAGGCGCGCCGTTTTCCATCACGCCCGACGTCGACGGCGGGTTCGTCGGCGGCCATGTCGCCGGCCTCTGGCAGTTCGATCAGGCCGTGCTGGGCGCCGAGGCGGACCTCAACTATTCCTCGGTGGACGGCACGGCGCAATCAGGCTTGGGAGACACATTCGGCGCCGAAATCAAGTGGTTCGGGTCGGTCAACGCCAAGGCCGGCTTCGCCGTGGACCGCCTGCTGGTCTACGGCATCGGCGGCATAGCGTTTGCCGACATCGAGACGTCGCAGACCTCGGGGCCAGGGTTTGACAACACGCGCACAAATGTCGGTTGGACCGTGGGCGCGGGCGTCGATTACGCGCTGACCGACAAGTTCGTCGTCGGCGCGCAATATCGCTATTACGATTTCGGCTCAGAGAACCATGAGGCGCCAGCCCCCTTCAGCGATCGCGATCAGAGCGTGAAACTGAACACGGTCGGCGTCAATCTCAGCTACAAGTTCTGAACGTGGCCACCGGGCGTCGTTGCTGGACAAGCAGCGCGCGGACCTGCCTTGCCGGATGTGGGGCGGCCGGCGCTCCCAAGTGGGCGGGGGGATGGGTTGGGCCTGAGAGGCGCCGGCCATGGCGGATCAAGTCCGCCGCCCAGATATTGACCCACGCCCGCGGCGCGGATAATTCCGTGATCGCGCCAGTATCGTTACGCGACCTCCTCTGGGTTGCGCGTTCGGGCACCGCAGAACACGACTTGACGGGCTTTGTCCGGCGTCTGAAAAGGGCTGGCCTGCGGACGTGGCGGAATTGGTAGACGCAAGGGACTTAAAATATCCCTTGCGTCTACAGCAATGTTTTCAATGGTTTAGCTCGGCGCCCCACTCTGCCCCCCGCACGCTCCTGAGTTGCGACGGTTTTCAACCTCTGATTCTGTCGTGCCAACTTATTGAAATCGCGACGCTATGTTTCCTCCATTGAAGCGATCTTCCCACTCCCGATACTGATGCCCACGAAAAGAGAAAATGTGGGAAATCTTTTGGGAACGCGCTTAGCGTTGGCAAAGGGGTCGGGAGCGGACCTGGCACCTCTGGGACGTCGGGCTAGCTGTCAAGAACCGATGACACCCAGACTTTTTCGAACCGTTCGTTGAGTTTTCCAAGGTCCTGCTTGGTAACATGCAATCCGTCTAACCATACTGTTTTCAAAGACGGGATTTCGTATAGCGCTGCCAGAGTTCCCGCAGCGGTAAAGGTTGTTTGGCCTTCGTGACCGCCAATGGACAAGTATTCGAGGTTCGGGAGCTGTGACAGAATCTTAAGATCGTCCTCAACGATACCCGTTGACCAAATGTCGAGCCAACGGAGCTGCGACATCGTGCAGATCGCCTCCAGGCCAACTGCCGTGATGTCTGTAGCGCCAAGCTCCAAAGCTGTAATTGCCTTCGAATGCGAGATCATCCGCGCAAAATCGTCGGAGAACCTTGACTCCTCAAAGTCCAGTTCGGTCAGCGACGGATTGCCGAGGAGCACTGCAAGTGATTTTTCCGTGATGCGCGCCCCATGCGCGGTGAGTTTTCTGATAGTTGGAAGCTGTGCAATTTCTACCAGATCACTACTGCTTACGCCCCACTGGCAGCTAAACTCCTCAAGAGCTTCGGCCGTTCTAAACCCGTCCAAGCGACCGGCCCGAGAAATACCCAGCAAATGAAGTGCCCTAAGGTTAGGAAGTTGCACGATAGAATTGACCGCCGCGCGTGTGATGTCGCACCATATCTGGACGTTGTATACAGACCGGATCACTTTCAATTTACTGGCATCAGCTTTCGCAAACAGCTTGTTCCATCGAATGTATACCTCATCGTAATGAGGATTGGCCACAAGCTGAGCCGTGTGATCGTCTGTCAAGGACTCGTCAGTTCCTGTCTCAAGCTTGTCTAAGATGAACTTCATCAGGATACGCCTCAGTGAAATTGCTGCCAACGTCCGCAAAGGGTCGGATCGGACGCTAATTTGTGAGTTCACGCCCTTAGTCAGTACTGCTGCTCTCGGCCGCTTCATTTTCGATGGTCACGCGCTGAACCACCTCGGGGGACACATGCATGATGGTAATGTCGAAAGCCCGATAAGCCTCATCTGGCGTAATGTCGCGGTCGATTTCCGCCTTCGTCATGCCGTCCTTCAGTTGCTCGTTGCGCAGTTTGGTCAGGATTGTTCCAAGCCCATGGTGATGGCCGAAACTCGGTGCGATGTATTCGCCTGAGGGCGTCCAGCCGCCGAAGTGCATCGCAACATGCACATCATGGAGTTCCTCCGGATCAGATGCACTAATCCTGACCAGCTCTTTGATGAGCTCCTCAATCGCAGCTTTGGTCATGTATGCGGTTACGCCCATGACATCCAATCGCAACGCCAAGCTGTGCGGTCCGGCCGACATCTTTTTCGCTGTTTTTTTCGTTGGTCGCCTAGCCATGCTAAATTGCCTCCGTGCCGTGATGCGTCGATCCTATGGGAAGCATGGTGCGGGCGGCGGGACTTGAACCCGCATGGCCGAGGCCTCCGGATTTTAAGTCCGGTGTGTATACCAATTTCACCACGCCCGCAGTGCCCGCACATGTACGCGTGGTGTGGGATTTTGCAAAGAGCAAGGGAGCAGGCTCGCACACTCGATTGTGTGGGAAATATCGTGGGGATTTCCCACGCATGTGGGAGAAGCCGGGCTTCACCATCAGCTCGAAGTCCCGGTTTTCCAGACTGTGGAGCGGGAAGCACCGCAGAAAAAGGACTTAAAATCCCTCGATCTCTGATCGTACGGGTTCGATTCCCGTCGTCCGCACCAGCAAAAGGCTTCAAGTTTGTTGGATTTTTCTGTGTTGAACCGCCGCAACGTCATGTAACCGGAGTGACCACCGGCTGCGGATCACTGCTTTAACTCGGACAGTGCCCTCTCCAGCGGAGCCATCGATATCTGGATCGGGCCGGAAAAGGCCACGTCCATATCGAAGATCAGATAGATCGCCCCGGCAACCAAAGCCGCCGACACCAGATAGGTCGAAATGGTGATCGTATTGCGTGGCGCCCTGAAGCCGAAGCTGGCGAAGATCAGCACCAGCCAGGTCACCAGGAGCGTGATCAGAGGCACCGGAATCGTACCCTCCGACTGCTCGATCAGCACCCAGCGCAGTTCCAGCACTTTCTGCAAATGCTGGCGGGCGTCCTGCACAATGAAGCCATGCGCGTCGTCGGGCGGCGCCAGCGCACTCAGCCGGGTGCCGATTTCCGCCAGCAACTGCTCAGAGAGCCGGTTGGCGCCGACCAGCGTCTCGCTGGTCGGCGAGGCATCGCCCGCCACCCGCTGCACATAGACGACCAGCGGCTGGCGTACCGTGTCGGTTTGCGGGCCATATTGGCGCAAGGTCCTGTCGAGAAGGATCAATTCGGTCGCATAAGCATGCACATTGCGATCGATCGATTCGAAGGTGTTCTTGGCCGAGTTGATCATCAGGCCGAGCATCAGCGAGGTCATGACCCCGAACAGGTTCGCGGCGTGCCGAACGACGGTGCTCGTCTCGTCGTCACGATGTTTGGCCGGCAGTTTTGGCCATATCGCCGTGCTGGCGAGCGCGGCCGCCGTCAGGCACAGGAAGATTACCGTTGCGATGAAAGCTTCGCGCATGCCGCCCATTCCGATTGGCGATGGCGCACCGCCTCGCGCACCGCCGCGATAGTTCCGTCGAACTGTTCGGGCGGCAGCCTAAGCCGGGTCGGAATAGCGTTGAGCGCGGCCAGATCGGCCGGGGGCAGATCGCCAAACGAGACCAAGGCTGCCGCGGAACCGCTCAAAAATGATCCTGCCAAGGCAAGCCCGACGCCAACGCATCGAGGCCCCCGAGCCTTCGATCTCGATGACGGATGTGTCATTCGATGTAAGTCACCACACCCGTTTGCAGATCATAGATCGCCGCGACTATCTTCAGCTTCCCAGCCTTAACGAGACCGGCTAACACCTTGCTCGAGGCCGCCAGGCGCCTCGCGGTCCTCCGCGCGCTCTCCTTGGCAGTGTTGTCGGCGAAATCACCCGCTTCGCTCCGCATTGCTATCGCCGCGGGCAGGATCGGTTCGATCATCGGGCCGATCGCGCCAGGATAGGTCGCGTTCTTGGTGACCACGTCGCACGCCGCCTTGACGGCGCCGCAGTTTGTGTGCGCGAGAACGACGATCAAGGGTGAGCCGAGCACCGCTGCCCCGTATTCAACCGTACCGAGCGTCGCAGTGTCGACGAGGTTGCCAGCATTGCGGGCGACGAACAGTTCTCCAACGCCGTGACCGCCGAAGATCAGCTCCGGAGGAACGCGACTGTCGGCGCAACTGATGATGGTGGCCCAGGGCGCCTGGTGTGCGGCGACAGCGTTCCGCTGCGCGGCCAGGTCGATCGAGCAGAGTTCCGGGTGACTGACGTAGCTTTCGTTGCCGGATTTCAGCGCAGCGAGCGCTTCATCGAGGCTCAATGGCGTCGCCGCGCCTTCGGCCGCGCGCGCCGACCACGCGGCCCCACCAAGGCCAAACGCAATGAGCCCCGCGCCGACTTTGAGGAACTCCCTCCGGCCGACCCCTGTACCATCACAGGTGCTGCACATTCTTACCCCCTGCCCATTGTTCCCCTAGGAATATGCGCTTGCTCTAATATATAGGCAAGCGATTGGCGATAAGGTCAGGATCGAAGAGAGCGGGCCGGGATGCCGGGACCAGGAAACCCACCCCAACGCGGTGCCTGGGCGTGCCCCTGAATATTAGGGCGGCCTCCCCTTATCATCTAATCTTCAGGGAGAAATTGCCGTGGATCTGGATGCCTAGCCGATCGCCTTTTCTCCACCGTACTTCCGCTCGATAGGTCGCGCCATCCAACGGTACGCGCAGCCGGAAGTTATCTGGCACTTTTGCCCCCGCGGCGACACGCAACTCGGCGCCGTGCTCATGCTGATTTCTGACGGCGCAGCCTATTTCGCCGTCCTGCGTGATTATGAACGCGTCCTTCAAAACCACCTCACGCAGGTGCGTTCGACGCTCTACCGGAGGATCAGAAGGTTTATCGGTCATGCAAGCCGCCTCCGACGAGCGAAATGCTCCCAGACTAAAGTCTGCGGCTCAGGACGCAAAGGTCCGACGTTTTCGCTTAAATCCTGTGCCTGTCCTTTGTACGCTCGTCATATTATTAAATCGTGAAATATATACTCTATAGTCATCGCCAAGGTTGTCACCTGACAATGCGGCAGAGACAGCCGAAAATGCACGGCATGGGGAACCCGGTATGTTCGTTGATTTCTATGAAATGCTGGAAATCAGTCCGAATGCAAATTCGGAAACGATAGAACGCATTTTTCGTCATTTTGCCATGCGCTACCACCCCGACAACCAGGTCACCGGCAACGAGTCACGCTTCAGCGATATCCTGGAGGCTCACAACACGCTCAAGGATCCGGTCAAGCGTGCGCAATACGATATTCAGTACAAGGCCCATTTGAACCTCCGGGCCGAGCTGACCGATCAGGCGAGCAACAGCAACAACCTCGATCGCGATTCGGTCTTTCAAGCCAAAGTGCTCTCGCTGCTTTATGTAAAACGCCGACAGGACGTCAACAATCCTGGCATTGGCGACGATGAGCTCGAACGAATGTCAGGCTGTCCGCGCGAGCACCTCGAGTTTCACCTCTGGTATCTAAAAGCGAAGGGCTGGATAGCCAGAACAGAAAACGGGACGTTCGCCATCACCGTCGAAGGCATCGATCGCGTTAATTCCGAACATCATCGTGACGCAGCAACCACCCGCCTGTTGGATCATGCGGGCTGAATTGGAATCCCTCGGCCTCTGATCAAGCCGCCATCGGGTTCAGCTTCAGATGCTGGATCAGGATGATGGTCTTGGCATCGATGATGCGGCCATCGGCGATGCCGGCCAGCGCTTCGTCGAGCGGCATTTCCAGGACCTCGATGTCCTCGCCTTCGTCGGGTGCTCCGCCGCCGGCCGAGATGCGGTCGGCGGGCGAATAGCGCGCGATGAAGAACCAGAGCCGCTCGGTCACGCTGCCGGGACTCATGTACGGCGAAAACAGCCGCTCGATCTTGTTCAACCGGTAACCCAGTTCTTCCTCGGCTTCCTTGCGGATGGCGGTCTCCGGATCGTTTTCGTCCAGCAGCCCGGCACAGGCCTCGATCAGCGGTTCGCGGTGGCCGGTGACATAGGCGGGATAGCGGAACTGGCGCACCAGAAGAACGGTCGAACGCCGGGGGTCATAGGGCAGGATCACCGCGCCGTCGCCGCGATCATAAGTCTGGCGAATCTGCGTCTCCCATTGGCCGTCACGCCGGCGGTAGTCGAGCACGGTCTTCTTCAGCACCGCCCAGTCGTTGGAAAGAACCTCTTCCGAGCGGATACGAATGCGGTCTTCCATCTGACACCTCGATGCTTGCTGGCGGAGGCAGGCGTAACCGCGAACCGGTACAGGCGCAATCGGCCAGCGATTGGTCCAGCACCCTTCACTGTCTCGTGTGTGGTATGGACGGGTGCCATTGCCTAAATAGCGCATTCCCGTCCCCGGAGTTTGTTCATGACGACATCGCTTTTCCAGCCGATCACACTCGATGGGCTCACCTTCCCCAACCGCATCGCCGTGGCCCCGATGTGCCAGTATTCCGCCGAGGACGGCTCGGCCAGCGACTGGCATCTCTACCACTGGATGAACCTGGCCATGTCCGGCGCCGGCATGGTCACGGTGGAGATGACAGATGTCGAGCGGCGCGGACGCATCAGCCATGGCTGCCTCGGCCTCTATTCCGAAGACAATGAGGCCGCCGCGCGCCGCGCGCTGGACGCGGCCCGGCGCGTGGCCGCACCCGACACGAAGTTCGGCACGCAGCTGGCGCACGCCGGCCGCAAGGCCTCGAACCGCAAGCCTTGGGAAGGTGGCGGCCCATTGCAGCCAAACGAGGATCCCTGGCAGACCGTCTCGGCCTCGGCCATCGCCTACGACACCGGCTGGAACGTGCCGCACGCCCTGGAGGACGAGGAAATCCTGCAGCTCATCGAGCGGTTCGCGGAAGCCGCCATGCGGGCCGAACGTGCCGGCTTCGACTTCATCGAACTGCACGCGGCGCATGGCTACCTGATCTTCCAGTTCCTGTCGCCGCTGTCGAACCAGCGCACGGATCGCTGGGGCGGCTCGCTGGAAAACCGGATGCGTCTTGTCGTCGAGATCGCCAGGGCGGTGAAGAAAGCGGCGCCAAAGCTGATGCTCGGCGCACGGTTGTCGGTGAAGGACTGGGTCAATGGCGGCTTTGACGTCGAGGACGCGATCGAGGTGGCGAAAGCGCTGAAGGCCGAAGGCATCGCCTATCTCTGCTGCTCGAGCGGCGGCAATTCGCCATTGCAGAAATTACCCTCTGGCCCCGGCTATCAGGTGCATCTGGCGGAAGCCGTACGCAAGGGCGCCGGCATTCCAACCCGTGCGGTCGGCCTGATCGACGACCCGAAACAGGCGGAAGCTGTTATAGCCGAAGGCCGCGCCGACATGGTGGCATTGGCACGCGCCTTCCTCGCCGATCCGCGCTGGGGATGGCGTGCGGCCGCCACCTTCAGTGAAAAAATCCATCCGGCACCGCAGCTCGCCCGCTCGGTGACGACGATGGAACACTGGATGAAGGCCGCCGGCTGATCGCTCATCTCCCGATCCCGGCGCACTCCTGCTTGTGATCCCGGACCGTTCGCCGACGGCCCGCTTCAATTCTGGCCGCAACCTGTTACGCTGGGTCAGGCTGCGGCGGGCGCGGCCGGCTTGGGAGATAATCATGTCGTTCAGGGCATTCTTGTCGGCTGCAGCGCTTACGGCCGTGGTCGGGTCTTGGCTCGGCGCTTCGACGCCGACCGTCGCGCAATATTGCGAGGGTACGGTGCACGGCCTCTCCGGCCGCTACAATCTGGCGACCGGCAGTGGCTTTCTGGCCGTGCGCGCACGGCCGAACTCGTCGTCGCGGATGATCGGGCAATTGTTCAACGGCGACCATACCGAGATCTTCGACCGGCGCGGCAACTGGTACCAGGTCGAAATCGGCGGCGGCACCGGCTGGGCGAATGCACGCTGGCTGCGCAACAACTGCGGTTACTGAGACGCCAATGCATCCAGCGCGCGTCACGGACGCGACGCGACTTTTGGGCGCAGACCGAAGGCCATTTTTGCAACCAAATTGGCTGCTTTGCGTTGCGGCCATGATGGACAACAAACCTTTTGAAACGCCTGTCGTGGTCGAGCTTGGCCACGTCGGCAAATATCGCCATATCCGCTCGACCCAGGAGGCGGCGGAGTGCCTGATGACTGTGTGGCCGCTCAATCGCGGCCCCCGTCATCGTGATGCTCTCGACACTTGCCTCAAAGTGCTGGAAGGTTATCGTTCGACAGCGGAAGCGCGCCGGGCACTGATCGAGGCCGCCAGGGAATCGGAAGTGCTGGTGCCCGACGATAAGCTGCCCGATGACCGGTTGCATTGAGCAGGCGGACCTTTAACTGGAGGTTTTGATGGCGAAGCTGACTTACAAGATCGTCGAGCACGACGGTGGCTGGGCCTACAAGGTCGGCTCAACCTTCTCGGAGACATTTCCCACCCATCAGGATGCGTTGCGCGCCGCCGAGATCGCTTCGGCCGAGCAACAAGTGGCGGGTTCCACCGACGGTATCCAGTATGAGGACGCCGAGGGCAAATGGCACGAGGAACTGGCCGACGGCCGCGACCGGCCTCAGACTGAAATCTCGGATTGATCCAGCAGAACTATGGCCGCGGATAGTATGAAACCATCCGCGGCCAGCCGGCGCCCTGCAGCCTAATTACTTGCCGCAGTACCGATCGTTGACGTTCTGCCCGGAATTGGCGTCGGGACCAGGCGTGTTGTGAGCACATGGGCCGATACCTCCAGTGTGGCCTTGGGTGCTCAGCCCCGAGCCGTAGGCGTTGATGCTTCCCGTGGTGCGTGGATCGACAGTTGTCTCGTCATTGTTGCCGAACAACCACCAGCTGTGGTTGGTATATGTCGGTTCTGACGACTGAGCCATGGCCGACGTGGCGAGACCAATCGTCAGTGCGGATGCGGCTAGAAGTTTTACATACATATTAGTTACTCCGTATCTACTTTGGTCGTCTTGGGTGCGACAGGGTGAAAACCCAATAGTCAGCCGAATGGTTCCCTGAAATTCTCGTGAAGTGGCGGTGATGCCGGGGCGACAAAAGCGCGCGCCGCTATGCGCTCGATGAAGGCGACGACTTGTTCAGGCGGGCATTGCCGCCGCCCGTCGGCCGCGCTATTCAGACGGCCCGTCTGCCGGAGCCTTCCATGCCTGAAATCGTCACTGCCGCCATGCTTGTCATCGGCGATGAGATTCTGTCCGGCCGCACCAAGGACAAGAACATCGGCCACCTTGCCGATATCATGACGGCGATCGGCATCGACCTGAAAGAGGTGCGCATTGTTCCCGACGAGGAAGACGAGATCGTCGCGGCGGTGAATGCCGTGCGCACACGCTATACCTATGTGTTCACCACCGGCGGCATCGGCCCGACGCATGACGACATCACGGCCGATTCGATCGCCAAGGCATTCGGCGTGCCCTGTGAATACGATGCCAAGGCGTATGCCCTGCTGGAGGCGAGCTATGCCGCACGCGGCATCGAATACACGGAGGCTCGCAAGCGCATGGCGCGAATGCCGCGCGGCGCCGACCATATCGACAACCCGGTGTCCGTGGCCCCCGGATTCCGCATTGGCAACGTCCATGTCATGGCCGGCGTGCCGTCGATCTTCCAGGCCATGCTCGACAATGTCGTCCCGACGCTGAAGACCGGCACGAAAATGCTGTCGGCGACGGTGCACTGTCCGTTCGGCGAGGGCCTTGTCGGCGGGCCGTTGGGTGAGATCCAGAAAGCGCATCCGGATACGATCATCGGCTCCTACCCCAAATATGGCGATGGCAAGTTCTGGACCGAACTGGTGGTTCGTGCCCGCAGCGCGGATGCGCTTGAAGCCGCGCGCGCCGACGTCGAGGCCATGGTGGCCGGCTTCGCCGGCAAGGCGAGCTGATCCGGGCAAACCGGAACCAAGGCCGACGCCGCAACGTTTCCCTGCCGCGACCCGTCACTCGCAAGATCGAGGGATCATCATGCGCTTCAAGACCATCGTTGCCATTCTGCAGAACGAGCAGGACGCCGAGCGGGTGCTCGACTGCGCCATTCCGCTTGCCAGCCGCTTCGAAAGCCATCTGATCGGCATCCATGCCGAGGCGCTCCCGGTGCCCTACACTTCCGCGACGGGTTTTCCCGATACGGAGTTCCTGCAGGTTTCCGCCGACATGAACCGGGAGCGGGCCGAAAAACTCCAGGCTTTCTTCCTGAGGCGCATCGAGGATTCCGGCCTTTCCTTCGAATGGCGCAGCCTGGAGAGCTTCTCCGGCGACAGCGCGCTGACCGGCATTTCAAACGTGCGCGCCGCCGATCTCATCATCGCCGCCCAACGCGAGACCGACGGCGATCCTAGCGCCGACGTCGATACGCTGGTCTACGATGCCGGCCGGCCGGTGCTGGTGGTGCCGCATGCCGGCCCTCTCGTCACCACCTTCAAACACGTTCTGCTCGCCTGGAACGGCAGCAAGGAGGCCGCCCGCGCCGCCTTCGATGCCCTGCCCTTCATCATCGAGGCCGACAAAACCGACATACTGGTCATCGATCCGCCCGATACGCTCGACGAAAGCCCGGAGGCCGCAGGCGCCGAAATCGCCTCCGCGCTGTCGCGCCACGGCGCCACCGTCAGCGTCTCGGTGCAGAAATCGGGCGGCACCTCGGTCGACGACATGATCCAGAACAGGATCGCCGAGACCGGCGCCGATCTGCTGGTGCTGGGCGCCTACAGCCACTCCTGGCTGCGCCAGCTTCTGTTCGGCGGGGTGACGCGCACGGTGCTGCGCACGGCACAGGTAGCAGCCTTCCTGTCGCGGTAAGTCCACAGCGATCGCTACCAGCCACCCTTGCCAAGCCGTGGGGTTTCCAGTTAATTCCGCGCGCATTCCCCTGTTTTCTTGCACGCGGCTGTCGCGTGCCGCGGAGTGCGCGAGACATGTCCCTTCCCGAAAAAGCTTTCCCGGTCTCCTGGGACCAGTTCCATCGCGACGCCCGCGCACTTGCCTGGCGGCTTGCCGGCGCAAGCAAGGGTCAATGGAAGGCCATCGTCTGCATCACACGCGGTGGCCTGGTCCCGGCGGCTATCATCTCGCGCGAACTCGGCATCCGCGTCATCGAGACGGTCTGTGTCGCCTCCTATCACGACTACACCAGCCAGGGACAATTGCAGGTGCTGAAGGAGATCACGCCGGCCTTGCTGGCCGACGATGGCGCCGGCGTGCTGATCATCGACGACCTGACCGACACCGGCAAGACCGCCGGCATCGTGCGCGCAATGATGCCCAAGGCCCATTTCGCGACCGTCTATGCCAAGCCCAAGGGCCGGCCGCTGGTCGATACCTTCGTCACCGAAGTCAGCCAGGACACCTGGATCTATTTTCCCTGGGACATGGGCTTCACCTATCAGAAGCCGATCGCCGACGATCACGCCGGCTGATTCGCGGCAAGGCGCTTTTTGCCAATCAAGCCAGCGCCGACGACAATATTTGCTTGCGCGGAGTGACCCGCCGACAAGCTATCCTGTGAAATCGACCCCTTGTTGACGGGAATCAGCCGGCGTGACCGAAGTTTTTACTTTTATTGGCCACAATTAGCCGTAAGATTCATAAGACGGCAAACGATTCTGGAGGCTGGGGCTAGCTTCTCCGATGTTGACACGGCCAACGACGCACAACCACCTTGCTGAAAGGGTCCGACGGCTCTTCGGCACGGCGCCGTGCCGTCTGCAGGTTGCCGCCCTGCCCTGGCGCGATGTCGGGAACGGCGTCGAGGTCATGCTGATCACCAGCCGCGATACTGGCCGGTGGGTGTTGCCGAAAGGCTGGCCGGAAGCCAGGGAGCCGCTCTGCGAAGCGGCCGCGCGCGAGGCCGCCGAGGAAGCCGGTTTGCGCGGCAACATCTCCCATCTCGAAGCCGGCCGTTACTTCTATGCCAAGGTGCTGGCTTCGGGCGAAGAAGTGCCTTGCGAGGTGCTGGTGTTTCCGCTGCACGTCGACAAGATCGCAGACCGCTGGAAGGAAAAGCACTCCCGCACCCGCAAATGGTTCAGTTCCAGCGAAGCCGTGCGCATGGTCAATGAGCCCGACCTCTGTCAGATCATCGCCTATTTCTGCGCCGACCCGCGCAGGTTTTCCTGATCGACGCCTTTTGCGTGTATCACGGCGGAACCACAACCTTGTGCTGTGCCGCAATGGTTTGCTAATTTTTCTCCGCTAAGAGTCGGTCACTCCTGGTTTGACCGATGGCGAATCCCGTAGA
Organism: Mesorhizobium sp. Cs1299R1N1; assembly: GCF_037179655.1. Lineage (NCBI taxonomy): Bacteria > Pseudomonadati > Pseudomonadota > Alphaproteobacteria > Hyphomicrobiales > Phyllobacteriaceae > Mesorhizobium > Mesorhizobium sp. Cs1299R1N1. Next base: position 426,033 of record NZ_JAPYKR010000004.1, read on the forward strand.
CCCACTTCAGCAAGATCCCGGCGAGCCGCAGCGCGAGCATCGGCCGCGCGTGCTCAAAGGTGGAACGATCATCACCGGGATCCAGAATTCAGAAGTCGGTTGCACGGTGCGCAACCAGCATGCGGACGGCGCCGAACTGAAAATACCGCTCGAAGCTCGGGTTCCCGACCATTTCCTTCTTTATGTGCCGCTCGACGGCGTCGCCTATCGCTGCGAGGTCCGCTGGCGCCGCAACGACCGGATCGGCGTACAGTTCACCGGTACCGAACCCAAGCCGAAGCTGCACTACGGCTGACGCCCTGCGCACCGGCTTGCCGGGCTTTTGCTGCCTGCGGGACAGTCTTTACGCAGCCCGCGTATCGCGGACCGGGTGGTCGCGTGTGCCTGCCGCCGGAAAAGGACCGCCACAGCGGTCAATTCTATCCCCGTTATCCACATGTGTGACACACAAGATGTTGGGGTCACAAAAGCTACGCAAACGAATCCTTGACGGCTCGAAACGAGTCGCCTTTTATAGGCCATGCGCTCCTGTTGAGAGCGCGACCGGAAAGTTCTGAGCCCGGTCTTTTTCCCGGATTATGTGCGTTTTGCCCGCATTTCCGCCCGTTTACGAGGCCGGCGGAAGCGTTGGGATCGTGGGTGGTGGAGCGACGAAAGGGAGAATTGTCGGACTGGAATAAATTGTCTGTTAATACTATATTTAGTGTTTGCAGCTAGGTTCGACGCTAGATAGTGTGAGCTTCCCTCGGGTGAGGGAATCGAAAAATTCAGTTTTGAGGGACCCGCGGGTTCGGTTGGCAGCCTCGGCAAATGCCCGGCAGGGCGTTTTGTCGTGTGCGTGGCCGCGCCTGCGAAGAGGAGATGCCGGCATTGTTCGCGATGCCGGCAAACGGCGGACTGCGCGTTTCGTCATTTGGGGGCAGAAATCCCCCGATGAAAGCGCTATATATAGACAAAAGGGACCGGACCAATGCGCATCGAGCGTCGTTTCACCAAGCCAGGACATGCAGGCCAAGAAGGGGCCGCTTATGCGGAGATCGAATTCCGCAAGGCGCTTTCCGAGATCAAGAATCCGGATGGCTCGGTGGTGTTCCGCTTGGACAACATCGACGTGCCGGCGCAGTTTTCCCAGGTCGCCGCCGACATCCTGGCCCAGAAATATTTTCGCAAGGCCGGCGTTCCCGCGCGCCTGAAGAAGGTCGAGGAGAACGACGTCCCCTCCTTCCTGTGGCGCTCCGTCGCCGATGAGGCCGAGCTCGCCAAGCTGCCGGAAGCCGAGCGCTACGGCTCCGAGATCGACGCCCGCCAGGTCTTCGACCGGCTGGCCGGCACCTGGACCTATTGGGGTTGGAAGGGCGGCTACTTCAAGGCGTCGGAAGACGACGCGCGCGCCTTCCGCGACGAGCTTGCCTATATGCTGGCGACGCAGCGCGTCGCGCCGAACTCGCCGCAATGGTTCAACACCGGCCTGCACTGGGCCTACGGCATCGATGGCCCGAGCCAGGGCCACTTCTATGTCGATCCCTTCACCGGCAAGCTGACGAAGTCGAAATCCTCCTATGAGCATCCGCAGCCGCATGCCTGCTTCATCCAGGGCGTGCAGGACGACCTCGTCAACGAGGGCGGCATCATGGATTTGTGGGTGCGCGAGGCGCGCCTGTTCAAATATGGCTCCGGCACCGGCTCGAACTTCTCGCTGCTGCGCGGCGAAGGCGAAAAGCTGTCCGGCGGCGGCCGCTCGTCCGGCCTGATGAGCTTCCTCAAGATCGGCGACCGCGCGGCGGGCGCCATCAAGTCGGGCGGCACGACGCGCCGCGCCGCGAAAATGGTCATCGTCGACGCCGACCACCCCGACATCGAGGAATTCATCGACTGGAAGGTCAATGAAGAGCAGAAGGTCGCCTCGCTGGTGACCGGCTCCAAGATCGTCAAGAAGCATCTCGAAGCGATCATGAAGGCTTGCGTCAATTGCGAAGGCCATGACGACGACTGCTTCGATCCGGCCGTCAACACGGCGCTGAAGCGCGAAATCAAGGCGGCCAAGAAATCGGCGGTGCCGGAAAACTACATCTACCGCGTCATCCAGTTCGCCAAGCAGGGCTACAAGTCGATGTCGTTCAAGACCTACGACACCGACTGGGATTCTGACGCCTACCTCACCGTTTCGGGCCAGAACTCCAACAATTCGGTGTCGCTGAAGGACAACTTCCTGCGCGCCGTCGAGACCGACGCCGACTGGCACCTGACCGCCCGCAAGGATGGCAAGGTGCTGAAGACGCTGAAGGCGCGGGACCTCTGGGAAAAGATCGGCTACGCCGCCTGGGCGTCGGCGGATCCCGGCCTGCATTTCAACACGACGATGAACGACTGGCACACCTGCGCTTCGGCCGGTGCGATCCGGGCCTCCAACCCGTGCTCGGAATACATGTTCCTCGACGACACGGCCTGCAACCTCGCCTCGATCAACCTGCTCCCCTACCGCAATGCCGACGGCACGATCGATATCGCTGCCTACGAGCACACGGTGCGGCTGTGGACCATGGTTCTGGAAATCTCGGTGATGATGGCGCAGTTCCCGTCGAAGGAGATCGCCAAGCTCTCCTACGACTACCGCACGCTGGGCCTCGGCTACGCCAATATCGGCGGCCTGCTGATGACCTCGGGCATTCCCTACGATTCCGACGAGGGCCGCGCCATCTGCGCCGCGCTGACCGCTATCATGACCGGCGTCGCCTACTCGACCTCGGCGGAAATGGCGTCCGAGCTCGGCGCCTTCCCCGACTATGACCGCAACGCCCAGAACATGCTGCGCGTCATGCGCAATCATCGTCGCGCCGCCTATGGCGACAAGGACGGTTACGAAAAGCTCGCCGTCAATCCGGTGCCTCTCGTGGCGTCGGACCTGAAGCAGCAGGATCTGGCGACCCACGCCAAGGCCGCATGGGACCGCGCCATCGAGCTCGGCGAGGAGCATGGCTACCGCAACGCGCAGGCAACCGTGATCGCGCCCACCGGCACGATCGGCCTGGTCATGGATTGCGACACCACCGGCATCGAGCCCGACTTCGCCCTGGTAAAGTTCAAGAAGCTCGCCGGCGGCGGTTATTTCAAGATCATCAACCGCGCCGTGCCGGAGGCGCTGCGCACGTTGGGCTATTCCGAGAGCCAGATCGCCGAGATCGAGGCCTATGCGGTCGGCCACGGCAATCTCAACCAGGCGCCGGCCGTCAACCCCGGCTCGCTCAAGGCCAAGGGCTTCACCGACGACAAGATCGCGGCGCTCAACGCCGCGCTTAAGTCGGCCTTCGACATCAAGTTCGTCTTCAACCAGTGGACGCTCGGCGCCGACTGGGTGAAGGAGACTTTTGGCTTCACCGACGAGCAGCTCAACGACTTCTCGTTCGAAATGCTGCCGGCGCTGGGTTTCTCCCGGAAGGACATCGAGGCCGCCAACATCCATGTCTGCGGTGCGATGACGCTGGAAGGCGCGCCCTTCCTCAAGGCCGAACACCTCCCCGTGTTCGACTGCGCCAGCCCGTGCGGCAAGATCGGCAAGCGCTCGCTTTCGATCAACAGCCACATCCAGATGATGGCGGCGGCCCAGCCCTTCATTTCCGGTGCCATCTCCAAGACCATCAACATGCCGAACGACGCGACGGTGGAGGACGCCAAGAGCGCCTACATGCTGTCGTGGAAGCTGGCGCTGAAGGCTAACGCGCTCTACCGCGACGGCTCGAAGCTGTCGCAGCCGCTCAATGCCTCGCTGCTCGCCGATGGCGAGGAGGATGAGGACGATGCGATCGAGCAGCTGATCCAGGCACCGGCTGCGGCGCGCGCGGCGCAGATCACCGAGCGCATCGTCGAACGCATCATCGAACGCGTGTCGCGCGAGCAGGAGAAGCTGCCCGGCCGCCGCAAGGGTTACACCCAGAAGGCCAAGATCGGTGGCAACACCATCTTCCTGCGCACCGGCGAGTATGACGATGGCCGTCTCGGCGAGATCTTCATCGACATGAACAAGGAGGGTGCCACCTTGCGTGGCCTTCTCAACAACTTCGCCATCGCGATCTCGCTCGGCCTGCAATACGGCGTGCCGCTCGACGAATATGTGCACGCCTTCACCTTCACCAAGTTCGAGCCGGCCGGCATGGTCATCGGCAACGATGCCATCAAGAGCGCGACGTCGATCCTCGACTACGTGTTCAGGGAGCTCGCCATCTCCTATCTCGGCCGCAACGATCTCGCCCATGTCGACCAGTCGGACTTCTCCAACACCGCACTTGGCCGCGGCATCAGCGAAGGCAAGACCGACGCCGTCTCCAAGGGCCTGACCCGCGGCTCGCCGGTGAAGCTGGTTTCGAGGGCAAGCGGCAACGAGCCGAAGGGTTTTGCCGGCTCCTCCGGCATCCCTGCCCGCTCGGCGCCGACAGCCTTCTCCGGCTCCAACGTGCTGGCGTTGAAGCCGGCGAGCGACGAGGCGATCGCCTACAAGCGCGACTATGAGGAGCGGGCCAAGGAATTGGCGGAAGACATCGCCTTCGAGGAAGCGGCCTCCGATGCCTCGACCGATCGCACCGCGGCCCTGTTCACCGATACGGCGGCCCATGAAGCGGCCGAAGCGAAGAAACTCGCCGCCGACCGCCGCGCCAAGTCGCTGCTCCAGGGCTACACCGGCAATTCCTGCTCCGAGTGCCAGAATTTTACCATGGTAAGGAATGGGACTTGTGAGAAGTGCGATACGTGTGGCGCCACGAGCGGGTGCAGCTGAGGTTAAAACTTGGAAATTGGCCTGGGCTCAATAATAGCGTTAATCGGGCTTTCGAGCCCGATTGTTCTTTTTTCAGCCTTGGATAAGCACCTCAAGGGAACAATAAAAGAGCGCTTGGTAACATCCATCTATGGCAGCACCGAGCAAACGTTCTCAGAGCGAATCGGGGTACTCGCGTCAGCAATAAGGCGGCTAATAGGAAAAGGAATAAGAGGGAGAGTAACTCGACTTTTCACCATCAGCATTATTTCGATAATATTCATATACTCACTTCAATACCTCGTTAATAATAGCGAGTACGAAGAAAAAACTCATAGCTTTGTCGGGTATGTTCTTTCCGGAAATAAATTTGCTATAGCCTCACTGTTATCATTCGTTGTAGTTGACATAATCTCATTCTGGCAAACTCTCGTATTTTTTCGCCTACTCCAGTACTGTAAAAATATATTCGAGGTTCTTTTTCTCTCTTTATCGGACGTTATAATGTCCTTATTCATCGTCGTGATGTTGCTTCCTGCCCTTTTGCTTGCCTCCCATATTTTAGCTACCAGTCCCCACGACACGACATTCTATTTAGTGCTGGACAGCGGGCTGCAGCCGCAGGATTTGTCACTTAGAGACGCACTCCTTTTGACCGCACCAAAGATTGACAAGGTCGACATAGATTCAAACGAAAAATTTCAAGACGATCTCTCTGAGGCCAACCAAGGCGGATGGTATTACACGATCGCGGACATGTCACTGTCCCCAAATGACAAGCCGATTTTGATTGAAGACGTTAGAACGAAGGTTCCATTTGAAGCTGGAAAGACAATATACTTTGAAAAAGGTGACTGGCCCATCGAAAAGACGGCAGCTGCGATTTCCAAAATCTTTAAAAACGATAAATCGATTTCCGGTGTCACGCCCGTTGAAGCATACAGCGAAATTCTTGGTGGCTCGATCATAATATTAAAGATATCTGGGCGATCAAATTACTCGCAGATCTCATCTATTTATGACTACACATATATTATGAATGACGTAAATTTCTTTGGAACCGACTTCCAGAAGACATTTCTTCTTTCAAACAAAGGCGTCACCGAAAATGACATGACCTGGTCGGGCAGTTTGGGACACTCTTTGGATAATCTAAATGGAAGGGTTTACGTCACATGCGACGATAATCCGGACGTTTCCGTGATGGACCGCAAAGATTTTATTAAAAACGACGGCGGGTGCAAGAACGGCGTTGCTCTGACTGACTTTACCCTCTCCGGAATGTCATCATTTTTGTCATTTAATTTCTATGACAATATAGAGGTCCCTATACTACCGACCGCACTATCTTCTATTTTTCTAACAATGTTCATATATTTTGTTTCGCTGATATGGATTACTTTGCCATTGATTCGAAAGGTCATTTCGTCTGTTTCGAATGACGGCGAAGCATTATTTATGGAGAATGCCTTCAAAATCTCTTACATTTTTGCTATCATCATTTTCTCACCGCTGATATACGCGTTTTCTTGAACCATCAGAAGCTCACGTTGGCCCATCGCGATCTGCCGGAAGCTAATGCGGTTCAGCCATGCTAATTTACATTGGAGTAAGCGGGGCCAATGCCGGCCTTCGCTTAGCAGGATAGGGCCGCGATCCATTTCGGATCAGGATACCAAACTACCCCGAGGGCAGAACCAACAGCGCCTGCTCATCAAACAACGGCTCATCCAGCCAACGCGCACGAACAGTACTTGCGCGCCTCATCTGCCGGCACCTCAAAATACTGGATGCCGTCAGGCATTTCGCCCCACTCGCCGCAAGGCGGTTCGGGAACCTCATCGGGGATGGCAAGGCGCAAGCAGCGTCGGGCTGAATGTGTAGCGTCTGACGGCGGTTTCGCCTGATGTGATGTCGAACACCTCGACAAGCGGGTCGGCCGCGCCGCCATCGCTGTACTTGATGGCGAGCGCATTGCCGACAAATTCGAAATGAATCTGGCGGAAGCCAAAATCACAGCGCTGCACCCAGGCGGCGAGCCCGATATTTTTATCCGTCAGCCTTTCCCAAACACATTTGTCGATGGGCGGGCGACGGCGCCGGTTCGCCCGCCACAGCGGGAATCGATGGGGACGCAAGCAGGGCGAAGGTCAAGCTGATCAGTCTCATCGCGCTATTCATCGCTGCATCCGGTCAGTGTGAAGGCATCCCAGGCCGAGCCGTCGGGGTTGGCATTGGCGAAGTCGGGCCATTCGGCGAACGTTGCACCGAACTCCGGCAGCAACAGCCCTTTCGGCGTACGCATACGCTGAAGGCCGCCTATTGACGCGTACCTTGTGGCGTTAGTGTCCGCTTAGATTTTAAGTGGACGCTTAGCAATGAAATATCTGGCTATGGAGCAGCCGTCGAGGGTGGAAGCGAGC